>CAXQOB010000122.1:0-6997 GCA_964225475.1 Candidatus Nitrosopumilus sp.
CGAGGACCACGCCGGTGGGCTGCTTCATTCACTACGCAGAAAAGTAGCTTCCGTTCACCTTCTTTGTCGCTCGCTGACGGTTGCCCGACAGTCAAGAGAAACGGGAGCGACTGTGTGAGCGGATCGCGGTTCGGAACGCATCAAGCTTGGGGAGCTTTGCTCCCGCAAGCGTACCACTCCGCTTGCAAGACGATCACCCAAAGCCGAGGTTCCACCCCTCGGCTTTTGTCGTTTGATCGGCCGTGTTTTGCAGTCTTTCAGAAAGCGGCAACTTCCAGATAGCGTTCTCTGTTTTTCTCTAGAGTAAAAACGTGCTATCACGTTTTGGCCTCTCTGCCCCAAGACTCTCGCGCTCTCTGCCGGGTTCAGCCGGTTTGTTTTACAGCAGCGTTGGGATCGGGGTCGGGCTGGTCACTTTTACACCGCAACCGCACTCGCCGAACGCGGAAGGTCGGGCGACGGCACTTCAATCTAGCAATCGTTCGCCAACAGTTTGGATTGGAGTTGTGAGTGTCGCTGGAAGCCACGACCTATTCGGCGACGCGGCAACTCGCCCAAGATTCACACAGCCAAGGAGGCGATATTACAGATGCTGGTAAACTGTTGCCGTCATGGTGGTCGGGAATCTGCAGCTTTGACATACATTGTGCTGCTATGTATCATGTGGATTAAAGAGATACCGTAAGCTCGTCCAAAGATGCCTTGAATGCCTCAATCCAAAGAACTGGTCGCCGCTTCGGCAACACCAATGATCCTCTCCGTGCTGAGCCATGGAGAAAGCTACGGATATGCCATCATCCAGCGCGTCAAGGAACTATCGGGAAACAAGATCGAGTGGAGTGATGGGATGCTCTATCCCGTGCTACGACGTTTGGAGAAGCAGGGACTGATCGAATCCGAGTGGCGAGTTATCGAATCTGGAAAGAAACGGCGGTATTACCAAATCAAGAATTCAGGGAAAAAGATGCTCGACGAACAACGAGCTCAGTGGCAGTTGACCAATCGAGTGCTGAATAAGCTATGGATGGGAGTGCCATGTTCGACTTGAATCGGAAAATTGAGCGTTGGAGATTATCCTTGCTAAGGGTTGGTAGCTTCCAATGGGATGAACTCAATGAGCTGGAGACGCATTTGCGTGACGCCTTCGATCAGCTTCTTGAATCAGGGATCTCAAGTGAAGAGGCTTTTTCAATAGCAACAAAACAAATCGGTGATCCCGTCGCGGTTAGCATGGAGTATCAAAAGAGCCGAGGCGTCGTGTACCGGATGGCGAGGAGTCCGTTTGTCGTTATTTCTGTTGTGACGATTTCTCATTTCTTATTGCATGTGACCGCGGTGTTGCTCTCGTTTGGTGCATCGATGAAGTACTTCGAAAGCGGTGACGAACCGACGGCTAGCTTACAGATTCTCAATACGATTGAAACGATTCTCGCCTTTCCACTGGTCCTGTTGATCCAGCAATTACCGACTGGAGGTACGGGACATTGGGGGACGCTGATCTTCCTTGCTAACAGCTTCGTTTGGGGTCTTGCAGCATGGATCTACCTAACGCGAATCAGGAAACGTTCCGGCAGGAGGCAGTACGTTGCCTCTTTCTCGCCGCAGGCCACGGACATGCCATAGTCCTCTTAATGATTTAAAGTGATGATCAGCAGGTGAATCGCAGGCAACTCGGGAGCATCTACCTCAAGAGCGTCGATGAAAATTGGTGATAATTGACGCAAGTCACGATTTCCGCAAACGCGAAGCAACGAGAGGGAATTTCAGGATGACGTTTCAGAAACGAACTCTGCATCCAGTGCTTCTGACCGTGGTTGTGATGGCCGTCTGCGGGTCGGCAAGCGCGGCCGATCAAATCGCCGAGCTGGAAATCAAAGCTCAGGCAGACACCGCCCGCGAGGTGCGCACCGCGACTAGTCTTCTAGGTTCGCTAAAACAACCCGTCGACAATAACGACTTAATCAGGTCGATGCTGGAACAAGAGACACTGGGGGAACTCTTAACTTGGGTTCGGATCTCGGCAATGAGCCCCAAGCAACACAATCGTCTCCTAGATGATCTGCAGGCTTTCCCTTGCGATGACGGCACAAAAGATCTCCTCATCAACATGTGCAGCGAATACGGAACTGTGCATTCGCCACGCGAACAACTGGAACGGATCGTATCCAGTGGTCGATCATCCGCAACCCAAAGACCGATGTTGAAATGGGCCGCACTGGAACCAGAATCGGCTTTGGGATGGTTTCGCGATCAGAGCAGCTCTGGGGTGCTAACCAGAGGACGCGATGGCCAATTGGCTCAAACCATCCTCACCGATCTCCTCTGCGGTTTAGCCGTTTCGGAACCTCATCTAGCATTCGAGGTCTACCAAACATCTTCAAGAGAGAAGATGCATGAGTGGATACCGATGTGGCTGGCGTCAGCGTTTGCCGAACAGATGCTGAAGTCGGGAGATGAAACACATGTTCTGAAGATGCTTCAAATTCACTCCGCAAAAGACCGGATTTATGTTCTTCGAGGGATCTTTGGCGAGTTCGCAAGAAGTGGTGAATTCGATCAGGGGCTTCATTTCGTCACCAAGCATGATCCATCGCCCGAGGCGCGGATGGACTACTTCGGACATGTGTTTACCTATGGCTTACCGTATCACAAGATTGGAGTTGGCTTGGACTGGCTACTGACGACCACAACGGAGTCAAAGGCACCAGAGCTTGTTGGTAAAATTATCGCTGATCATCTATCTGGAGGAGGCGGAATCAGGGAACTCGAGGCCGAGGATTGGCTCGAAAAACAGAGTCCGGGTGCGATCAGAGATCAGGGTTATGCCTCGTTGAGTGAGGCACGTCTCAAGGTCAAGTTCTTTGAAAAGGCATTGCAGCATGCGGGAAGAATCAAGGATGAACCCTTGCGAACCGTAACGTTGGAGAAAATAGAAGAGCGTTGGCTGGAGCACGACCCCAAGGAAGCAAGAATGCGTTTGGCAGCGGCCAAACAGCCTCAAGAGACCGTTCAGGCTCCGCGCGACTTTGACACGAAGTCGATTGCGTCTAAATCCGAAAGTCCGAGTGCATCCGAAGCAGAACATACCAAACTGAGCCCAAACCAAGCAGTCGTCGACCGTACTTGTAAATCGTTAAAGGACTTGGAGCCCGATCTATCCGAGGAGAACTCGGAAGATATTTTCAAGCGAATTGTTTTCGAAGACAAAGCCTACAAGTTGATTTTCGAGGAATTCCTTCGCGTTGTCGAAGGACATGGAACCGATGAATTGCTCGCGGCTGCAAAACAAATCAACAACATGAAGATGAAGACGTGGTTGGTGCTGCTCGCCGCCGAACAGGAACCCATGCGAATCTACCAAGATAGCGACTTTAAAAAAGCGATTAGCAGCAGGGAGTTGTTTGACGCGATCGCTAGAAAGGATCCGGCCCTTGCGATGCGTCTTATATCGCCAAATCAACCGCGAGAAGATAAAACAGACTCGCTTTACTTGATAACTGAACCCTCCCTTGATGTAAGAATCCGTGTCGCTACAAAACTTTTAGGTGTCGATATCAATGCTGGCCTGACGGCGTTTCTGAAAATTCAAGCGAGTCTGGGTAATTCAAATGGTGGTCGCATTCCCATTGGGACATTTGGATCATTGGGGATTCCAACGCTGCCTCCGGAGTGCTTACCCGGAATCATCGAAGCAATTGGGAAGCCAGAATATACGAGTATCAAACCTGACCTGATCAAGATGACCGTCACGCACACCATGTTCAACGGCGGCGTGCTATCAGCCACTCATAGCGTTGGGGAAATGCAGCTGAGTGGCGCCGATTTGGATCATGCAATCGAATGCATCACAAAAATGGGTGGATTCGATACGAATCCTATTGGGTTCGCCAACTGGATCTCGCAAGTTCGGCCTTCGGGCATTCCTGCCGCGCTCGTGAAATGGTCCGACCTTGACCTAAAGTCAGCGACCGACTGGCTGGTTCAACAGAAAGAAGGTTTGAAGTGGGCCCAAGCAATCAACAATGACGAAATCAGAAGCCAATTCCTACAAGGTTTCTCAGGCAAATGAGAGATTTGCTGGGTGTTTATGGTGAGTAAATGAAACGCAATAACTCTATCCGAAGTCCAAGGCCAACCATGAGGCTACTTGCGAACCGAAATCTGCAAGCGATTTTAATGGCTCTCGTCACACTGACCGCCGTCGCTGTTGCAAATGATGAGCCCGCAGACGCTGCAAAGCACCGGTCGAACAGTCTGCCTCCGAACACGACCGTGGACGGACCCGCCGAGAAAGACGTTGACCTGCAACGAATCACAGCGCTGTCATCCATGCAATTCTATACACACTTTGCATTGATCCAAAAAATGCTGACACAGCGGTGGGACGAGGAGACCTTCAGGAAATTCTCCTTGTATGACCGAATGAATCTAAAAATGATGCAGGGCTACGAAAATCAATTCAAAGAACACAAAGTATGGGGACCGTTTCTCAAGATGAAGAACGCTCTACACCAACAGGTATACAGAGATCTAGAACCGTTAATTAACAAGAAACGAATGGGCGAAAAGCTAACCGCTGCTGACGAAGAGAAACTCATTGAACTGGACAAACTGATATTCGAAAAAACGATCAAGTAGTTTCGTCAACAGAATTCCGCCGCGTTACCTTGGCATGCTCTCGAAAAGCCGAGTAGCGCAGCTGGAAATCCAGGGGCGGTGACCCGAGAAAAGTTCGAAACGTATCAAGCAGGGGGAGCCTTCAAGGTGTTAAAACCAATTAGTTAAGCGTCTTTTTTTATGCGCACTTGCCAAACAGGTCGCCAAACCCCATTTTTCAAAGCGACTAGCTAAGTTAAAAGCAGCAAGAAAAACACCACAAGAACGGCGAAAAGAACCCACTCGCACCCATCGGCGAATGGCTGCACCTTTGGTTGGTACTTTAATGGGAAAAGGTCAGTCACTACTTCTGCGAACCAGAAAGCGAGCAGAAAAGAAACTCCAACAATCGAAATTAACGTACCCAAAATCTAGATTCCCACCTATTCCCTTGACCTGATTCGTGGTGCTTGTAGACGCGAATGACGAAGTCTTAGACGACTATGCACCATGATAAACGAGGTGTGACTTCGGCCGTGTCAAGCCGAAGGTGATTGGGTCATGTATCATGGATGCCCGCGGCGTTTAAGAAATAAAAATCGGAGGAAGGGTGTGGTAGAGGATTCCATCAAAGATCAGCAGGGAAGAAACACTCGCTCCATCGCTTTGGTTTTGAGTCTATTTCTTTTTATCGTGATATTCTATGGGAAGTCATTCTCAGGGGATTCCTCTGTTCCTCTAGTCGTGATCGCTTGGGTGGGGGAAGTTGTGGCCTCAGTGCTAGTCGTTCGTGATTTTTGGTTAACCTTCCCATCGCAGCGGAATCGACTCGCTACCTTCATCATTGCGGCAGTTTTTTTTAACTGCCTTTTCGTCATCGTCTACGTCGTGATGGCTCGGAAGCGTTTGTTGATCAAATTGGCAAGCGAGGGGCAGAGCAGGTGACACGGCCGAAGCAACCGCGGGTCATGCCACAGCGTCCCACTCCGCTTGCAAGACGATCACCCAAAGCCGAGGTTTCCCGCCTCGGCTTTTGTCGTTTTATTCGTCGTGTTTTGCAGTCTTCTAGAAGCAGCCGTCGTCCAGAGAGCGTTCTCGGTTTTTCTCTAGAGTAAAAACGTGCGATCAGGTTTAGGCCCGTCTGCCCCAAGACCCTAGCGTTCTCCGCCGAATTCAACCGTTTTGTTTAACAGCTGCGTTGGGAGCGGGGTTGGACTGGTTGTTTTCAGCCAGCGGATGACTGGCGGGTTACTTCTCTGAGTAAGAAAAGATCAGGTTCCAGCATCTTGCCGCACTGACTCCGCCAATTCATTGAACCGACATAGAGCATTGGCGAGTCGGATCTGCTCCGGCGAATTGCAATCCTCATGCGATCCAGCAGATCTACATCAGGCGGCGTCATCAAACCGGTGGGCCGTGTACAGGCACTCCATTATTTATTTCTCAGGGGCGGCTCGGCTCAACTAAAAGTTGGAAACGCCTGAAACACCTTGCGAATCGGGTGAGTTTCCACCGTTTGCCAACTTGGAAATAACTTTTAGCTGCTTCCAAACAACTTGAGCCATGCACGGATCATCAAGTTACTTCTGCTCTCGCTTGATGGTAAGATCGTGTCTTGCCAGAGCAACCTGCTCAATGAATCTGGTCGCGTCTCGGGATAACTCAATCCACGTGTCGAGTCCTGTTCACTGATGTGCATTCGAAATACAAAAATGAACGGCCAATGATTCGCTTCATGATTCAACGATGTACCTTGCTTGCTATCGCCACGGCAGCACATCTGGCGGTTGCTGGTGGCAATCAAGACCGCGTCAATCAAGATCAAGGGTTCTTGCAAACCCACTGTTTGAACTGTCATAGCGAAAACAAAAAAAAGAGTGACGTTCAACTGGATCAGCTTCGGTTGCCTGTGAACGACAATAACCACGAACTGTGGACAGAGGTCGTGCAAAACATCCAGCGTGGAGACATGCCTCCAAAGGATGCACAACAGCCGTCCGATACCCAACGACATGCGTTTCTCGCAAACATCATTGCGGAACTCGAAAAGCATTCCGAAGAATCAAGTGCGACGTCGGATCCGTTGCTACGTTTGACAAACAATCAAATCGCACACAGCATTCAGGACTTATTGAAATCACATGAGCATATTGCCGATCAGTTAATTGGCGATCCGGGCGACAAGCATGGCTATTCTCTCCAGTCGCAACTCGATCTTTCCGGTTCCTACTTACAGCTCTATGCGGAAGCGGTCGAGCAGGTTGTCGAGCGAGCGATTCCAGACATTGAAAAGGCGCGCCCCGACATCTTTCGCATCACTGGGAATGATTGGGAAAAATGCCATTGGGCGGGCGATAACTATCTCTACGTCGGGCATCGGCGGTTGTACGAAGGTCCACAG
>CAXQOB010000123.1:0-11619 GCA_964225475.1 Candidatus Nitrosopumilus sp.
AAAAACAAGACCATCGATTACGACCGAGTCACCGTCTCGCACGGTCACACCGGTATCGGAAATCAGGGTGAAGGACTGATCGAGTTCGAAAGTCACGGAATCGATTGCGTTGCTGACGGTGAACTGATCGCCATCAAAGAACTGAGGAGAAGCCACTCCGTCAGCGCCGACTGCCGTTGCATCACCAATTCCGAGATTCGAATCCAGGAACTGGTTGTTCAAATCCGTCGTGTTGATTTGGCCAACTTCTCGTATGCTGGTTCCAGCACCTGCGAGTGCGAAACTTGATGGGACGGCGGGCACGGCGGGACCAAGAAGACGCCCATCGTCTGGATTGAAACGCCACAGAATATTGTTGGTGTATTCAACGGAGGCACTAGGAGTTCGATTTCCGACAAGGTATCCGCGCTCCGCTCCACCCAAGAAACTTCGGATAGTGATAGCTTCCACTTGAACGCCCGTATCAGCTGCGGACGCGTTACCATTATCATCCACGCCATAGGTAGTCATACCCAATGGCCCTTGTGCGGCCAGAGATGCGTTAGCAGTATCAATTAATACGTACTGACTCGTATCGTCATCTGGAGGATCATTGTCGGTGTAACCAAACAATTCGCCATTGGAGCGGAAAGCAACATCGCGAATACTATCACCACCCGAGAACGTACCTAGGCTGCTTTGCGTATCCGTTCGGTAACGCTCGCCTGTGTTTGGATTAACCATCCACAACTGCCGCCCCGTATTGACGTAAAGCATCACGTCGTCGAACGAGTGTGCAATAATCGACGAGTCATCAAACAGTACAGGTAACTCGGGATCTGAAGCCGTTCCACCACCTGAGCTGTCAATACGATCCTCGACAACACGACTGATTGAATCAATCGGTTCCAATCGTAACAGTGGATTGCTGGGATTTGCTTGGAAGAACTGATCCAGTTGTGAAGGCACACGATTCTGATTAGCTACCGCGACAAAGTAGGTTCCCTCGATCAACTCGCTAACGCCAATGAAGGGGTCGCCGCTTACATAGGAGCCTCGTGACAACTCAGGATCCGCACCCTCCTCGATGACCTGATCGTCAGCAATATTGCTGTCCGTACCAATTAAAACCAGATTACCGGATGAATCGAAGACATACAGCGAAGTGTTTGGCCGAGCCAAACCATCTGCGTAATCGAGATCGAAGACGGTGGACAAGTACCTTGCGGTCGAGTCCTTCGTGAGCTTGGGATACTGAATATCGAACTCATACCAATCCACATCGCCAACATCATCCAGGAAGCCAGCAATGCTCTTTGCTAAACGGTCACTGGACAGAGGCCCGGCTGGGTTATCGATGATGATGTTCTGGAAATTCGGATCGCCAGCAGCATTTCCAAGATTACGGTCCAAACCGATCGTACCTGAAGCATCAAAGACGGTTTCATAAAGACCAAGACGCTGTGCTGAGGCGAGAGTCCCGTTGTCAGATTTTGTTTCATATTCATCTGCCACCAAAGGACTTTGAGTCGGACCGCCAAGAATCTCAATACCATCCTGAGCGAAACGTACATCGCTGAACCGAATCTGAGTACCTGGGAAAACATCTTTCTCTTGCAAACGAATTTGCAATTGATAGGCACCACTGGTTAAACCTCCACGCAGGTCACTCGCATCAAGGAGTGTCGCGTCGGAAGCTGACTCAGAATTGTTACTTCGAACGCGAACGTGATAAAGGAATCTCTGACCGGTTGTTCCTGGCAATACCAGCCGCATTCCCGCATCGCGTTCATTCGTCGAATAGAGGTCTTGGAAATCAGCGAGGCTTGTCGCGTTAGCGTCCTCAAAGACGGTTTGCATCGACCGAGCTTGCTCAGCTTCAAAATTCGGTGCGAGCCGATCGGTAACACCTTGTGACTCGGTGATGGAATTATCGGATAGAACTCGAATATTTCCGTTGGCATCAATCAATTCAACGACGGTATCTAGACTGGAGTTGGTTCGATCGATATCCAACCAAACTTGAGTTCCAGCCTCTCCAATGAAGGAATAGACATCGAGATCACCTGGTTGTGCAACTGCCCCCTCGACGATGAAGCCCAGCTTGCGAACGTTGTTTCCAGCCGCGATGCTATTGGCAATCTCACCCAAGAATTGAGCGTCACTGGGAATCTCATTTCGAACCTTAAATCGATTCGGATCGTTAACCTGAAGATCACCAAGATTTCGAGGCTCGTTCTCGGTGGCAATCAGGACATTCTCATCTGATGCAGCTTCCCTGATGGTCACTCCATTCCAGGTTCCGGCCGCAGCAGCGATGAGATCTTCTGAAATCTGAAGTGGGTTATCACCCGCTTTGGTGAATGTACCGTTGTTGTCTGTATCATAATTCGCGGTGCCATCTGGGCTGAAACCAGCACCAACTGTGTCATCCATCAAGGAGGTCAGTACGACAGGGAAATCAGGATGGCCAACGACCTGAAGACTACCGCCCACGCGATCTGCGATATCGACGAACTGCTCCTCAGCGGTCACTAAATTCCCACCAACCACAATTCCGGCATGACGTCTTTGCAGAGTATCTGGATTATCTCCATCCTGACTCTGGAATTTCAGTACGAGTGATCCTCGAGCATCACTTTCGAGTCGTAGGCCACCATAGATATGTTGATTTGGAACCTCGATCGTGTCGCGGATAATATGCACGATGTCGACATCATCAAGAACGACACCTGTTGTGACTTCGCCGCCACGAACCTCAAGACCCATCAATGTCGCAAATACAGGATCGCCATTCGCATCCGTTGCAGAATTCTCGCCAAGGGCGTCGAACGGCGAGAAGTTTCGGTTTACAGGATCGCCCGGAGCCACTGATGGATCAGTGCTATTCAATCGTGTGGTACCAATTCGATTACCTTGAACCAATGGGCCACTGTTCCCACGGCTTTCAACGGACTGTAAAAGTCCGGTCGATCGGCCAGTATCTACCACCTCTTGCCAAGTAAAACTGTTCAAATCGATGGAGATCGCCGGGCCATTTCCATCGACGAAATCATTGTCCACAATCACAGGTTGGCTACCGCGAACAAAGATTGTTCCGCTGGCATTCCCTGATCTGCCCACGCGATCAAAAGTCAGATCACGAGGATCATTGATCAACCCTCGACCATCTGCGTTGTCTTCAAGACGACTATTGGCAATTCGAAGATCTGCCTGATGAGCCTCAATCACATTGAAGCTGGCAAACCCACCCTCGACGCGAGAAGCACCACCACCACCTGCCAGTGTCGCGTGGTCAAGCGAAAGACTTGCTCCGAAGCCTGCATAAATACCGGCCCAATCGCCTGCCAACTGATTGACCTCTGTCTCCTCTGTGGCAACCGTTTCAAAAGTTCCGGCCGCACCGTAGCGAACATCGCGCGTGCTGGTGAAGATAACAGGATCAGAAGCCGTTCCCTCTGCAAAGAGGTGAGCTCCGAAGGTAAGCTCAATTCGTGAACCCTGCATTTTCAACACAGTGCCGGGATCGATCGTCAAACCTGCACTGAGTCTTCCAATGCGAACGTTGGAAGGAACGATTTCGACGTTATCAGAGATGTCATTCTGGCTCAACGTATCAAGAAACTCGAGGTCACTCGCATTGAGGGCAGCGACCTCACGGAAATCACCCGTCACTCCGCCGACAACGGTCGCGCGATACAACCTGCGTCCTGTAAACCCTTGTTCCGTCAAAGATTGTGGAATCACAGGTAAACTTGTTAGCCGAATTGCGTCCGCACCTGGGCCGACCGAAACGACCTGAGTTTCCGCACTGGGACTGGTCTCGTAACCATCTGTGTTAACGTACGTTAACTTGTAGGTGTACTCACCTTCGTCAACTTCACCACCGACAGTGGTAGCTCCTCGAACGAGCAAAGACTCGGGAGCTTCAATTGCACCGTTTAGACCGCCCGCGGAACCTTGGAGAATGAGATTCTCAGTGAGAACATGA
Source organism: Candidatus Nitrosopumilus sp. (assembly GCA_964225475.1). Lineage (GTDB taxonomy): Bacteria > Planctomycetota > Planctomycetia > Pirellulales > Pirellulaceae > Rubripirellula. Next base: position 3,971 of record CAXQOB010000123.1, read on the forward strand.
ACGATATCGGTGTCATCTAATCTTGCATTGGTTCGCAGCTTTTCCAGCTCACCACCAGATGGTGTCTGGATTCTGAAAAGCAAACCGTTAATTGTATTATCAGTGAGCGTGTTCCCTCTAACGTGCGGACCAACACGCTGGACGTCAGGAGTGAATAGACCGTCACGTTGGAAACGATACTCATCAAATCGAGTGACAGCAAAACTGTCTGGTGTCGCAGAGATTCCGGCGTCAGCAGAATTCTTGATCTCACTGTTGATGATGGTTGGCCGAACCGCTGCTAATTCGATCGGGCTTACATCTACCTGACGCCCATCAACTGAGACAGGACCCCCACCGTATTGAATATCAGCGAACTGGATGTGGTTGTAGAAAACCCCATAATCCTCGGAATTGACGCGATTACCGTCCGCGGAATCGATGTCAGCTCGAATATTGATCCCTCCCCAGTCACCTGGCTGCGGATTGGAAGAAGCACTTGTGAATACAACCGGATTGCCCGGAACTCCGAGTACCTGAATCGAAGACTGGCTACGATCAATACCCTCGGTGGTACTTCCGACACCAATCTGGCTGCGACTCATTCGGAAAGTCGTCCCAGCATCAACCGTCAACTGAACACCCTTGGGTAACTCGAGTGTTGCACCATCAAAAGGGACACCCAGGTTGCTCAAACCGACGGTATAGTCACCGCCGACGACTCGAACCTGCTGAATCGAAGTTGAATCGACCGAAAAATTCGTGCCCGCTTGATCAACAGCATCACTGACACTTGTGTACGGGTTACCGATCGACCCAAGTGAACCGAATCGAATACCGGCGTAGGAAGAATCAACATAAGTCGTGGAATTTGGATTAGCTGGTAAGAACCAGAAGTTGAAATCTCCTCCCTCTTTACCATCCATGTCCCCATCGAGCTCGAGCGCCTGCTGATCAACGAGACTGGATTCCCCGTCTGCTTCAAAGTTGATGCGTAAATCGTAGGATCCCTCTGATCGACCACCGATACCAGTGCCGCCGATGGTTGGGTCGTATGCCTCATTTCCTGAGGCGCTCACCCCTACGATGTACTCACCCGCTGATAGCTCAAGCTCGATTAGCGAGTCCTTGCTGAAATAATCATCGTTGGCGGAAATCTCTACCCAAGAACCCTCTTGGTTTTGATAGAGACGCAAGGTTGTGTCGAGTGAGCTGCCGGACTGCAGACGCTCGGCAATTGTTTGAATGCTAACTTTTCCATCATTGTCGAGCGTGAAACGATAAAGATCGATATCGCTGCTCTCAGGACGATAGAGGTATTGACCGTTAACAATGTCCGCCGGCGCAGGATACGTCGCTTCGTTATCGCTTCCGGGAGATAGAACGGTATCGGTTGCCTGCGTGACAGGCTGAGGCAAGTGATCTGCATACCCGTAACCAAGCAGCTGCCCCACTCCCAGCATCGCTCCTCGGAAGAAATCTCCTCCCAGCTGATCATCAGTCGAGGCACTGAAGTCTTGGAAATCCAGTACCAGTAAGTTGTTTCCTACTTCACGCTTCGAGTCAGCTTCTGGGTCTTCCGCAGTGAATGTATTGCCCGATGCATCGAGCGGGCGTGTTGCAACGGTGACACCACCGATCTCACTATTTTCAAACGTCGTGAAACCTGACCCGTAGAGTTCACCCACTGCAATCGCCATGTAGGTAGCGTTGTCAGCAGCAGATTCCGCGGGCACACCACTCGTTTCAACGAATTGAACACCGAGGTACTCGCTGTAAAGCGAGAGTGCTTCGCGAACACGCTCTTTCTGTTGCTCCGTGATGGAGTTCAGATACTGCTTCAACAGGTCAGGCTCCGTGATGTATCCACTCTGTGGATCATCACCCATCCAAGTATCAGGGAAATCGTAAAAAACTGTGCTGATACCGCTGACATCATCCGCGTTCTCCCTCCACACATCGAGGGGCACCGCTAGATCAAGTCGAGCAGGATCCTCAGGACGGATGTTTCGGACACCAGGAACTTCGCTACCTCCAGGGAATTCCAAATCGTAAGCCCCTGGCTCATTTTCGATCGATCCTCGAACAACCACGGACTGTGATGCGCCGCTGCCTCCGTTAAGAGCTGCGTTGTCGATAGAAAATGCCTGACTGAAAGCATCCCCTGGCTCTGCTCCCGGGTCGACAACCTGAGGAGCAACTGGAGCTACACGCGATTCACCAACCCTCAAGCGTGCAGCGCCGGTGAGAACCTGACCGGGATCATCTGGATCTGCCATTGCAGAAAGATCAGAGGTGAAATCAAGACGAGCCACTCGCAGTGTCGCGTCGTAGCTAACCGAATCCGGCTGAATGACGACATCATCGAGATTGGATGCAGTGTCTCGGGTGTAAATCAATTCGTAGAAAGAGGGATCGCTAGGATTTCCCATTTCCTCCGTGAAATATACCTCGATGACGCTACCATCACTCGCGAGAGTTCCATCGGCGTTTCGTCTCACTGGGTTGGGCACCACAGCAGCCACCTGAGGTGCATTGTTGACAGAGAATCTCAAACCAAGATTCTCTCCATCACTGAAAGCCTCACCCTCGACGTCTTTAAGCGCCAGAGGACCCGATCCGAATACCTCAATTTGATAAGTATCCTGAGGTAACGGCTCATTGAAGCGGAATACGACTTCGTGCGGCGTATCACCCAGCCCAACGTATCCTGGAACAACCACCGTGTCGGTAGCCCCTACCAAAACCAAGGGGGAGAAAGCAGCGTCATTGATTTGCGTGTCAAGGTTCCCTGATTGGAACTGAGCTTTAATCAAGCTTGATGCATCAACGTTACTGTTGATCGCCGCAATGAGATCACGCGCGGTGGATTCTTTTCCGGGAGTTGAATCCAGAATTACCTGAACGGTTTTTCCTGAAACCGAGACGTAAGGAAGTTGCCCTTCATCCAAGTTGAGTGGTATGCGACTCACCTCAACTCGAGTCCCGACCCCCTCGCTGCCGGCGGTGTTCGATACAAATCGAGTCCATACTTGCCCGCCGGTGCCAAGATCAGTGACGTATTGAGCAGCATTGGCACCAGTTAATTCAATATCGATGCCGGAACCGATGTCATCACCGACACCACTCAGTGATGAACCTGTTACCTGGTACGCTTCGATAAGCGAACTAGCCTCGGAACTTTCCGACAGCGCCGTAAGAAGGTCACGAACTGTCGACGGACTTGTGGCGTTGCTGTTCAGATCCAAGGAAATCACTTGATCGGTGAAATCAACTTGCACCAAGACTTGCTGCGTGCCGGTCCCTCGATCATTACCGGTCAATTGAATCTGAATCCCATTTCCACTTGCACCAGGTGCCAGCGATCGGAATTCGACGATGACCTGTCCATTCGTTCCCAAGTCAGATGTCGCGGACGCTGTTTCAAAGCTTCCATCACTACCAGCTCGGGTGATGCTGATACCCCCATCGATGGTTGAAGCATCTATTGGCGTTTGGTTATCAAACCGGAACACCAACTCACGCGGCGCATTGGTGAGCACCTGAGAATCCTGAATGACTTGGCCGTCATTAGGTTGAATTGCAATCAGGTCAGGACCAGCCAGCAACTGCCGCTGTTCTAAAGACTCAGTCAACAATCTTCGATCCTTACGGCGAAGTTTGTTGCGAAGTCGTTCCGAAAAGGTCCGGTTACCTTTCCGAGATTGATTGCGATCACTCGAGTCACGAAGAGTCATCAAGTTGCCTCGTTTCCAGGTGCCAATGCGAATTGGCAAATAATCGTTGATGTCAAATAATGCATCTCAGGTACAGGTACCTAAGTGCCTGAAATGCCAGCGCAAAATAGCCGTACGTGGTGCCTTATCAGCACACCCAACGGAGCGTCGATTGGTCGATTTGTGTCTTACATACCGCAAAACCTAGGTTGATTCCAAGATAGAACCAGTCTCGGAGTGTAGTTCGATGCCGCTGTGAAGCAACGAAAAACACCTCTATCACCCACCTCGGGTTGTCATTATTCCGCCTGAACGTTCCCAACTGACCGCTGAGATCGTTAGCCTATTTTGACAGGTCGTCCTCCGAAAAAGTTCCGATCTTGCAAGCCACACCAGCCCGCTGCTAACGTCCAATTCACGATCGTGAAGGTTTCTCGATGAAGAGAAACCTTCTAAAACCCCTCCACAGAACCATATTGAGGCCGGTCATTCGGCCGGGTTACCCCATGCCTCAGCGGTATCAAAACTGGATTCTGACCATGAACAGTCCGCTTGTACACAAAAGTATGTATCGGCAAGTTAATAGCGCAAGGTTTTGTGTCTTTCCAATCCAAACGCTTCTTGTTTTGGTGATTCCGATCATTTTGACGTCTGGAGGGTGTAGATGGGCTGCAAGTGGCCAAAACACCATCGGCGCAAGGCTGTATCAGCAAGGTCAATATTCAGCGGCACTGGAACAATTTCAAAAAGTAATTGCCACAGACCCGGATAATGCGGACGGTTACTACAACTTAGCAGCCACCAATCACCGGCTGGGACTTGAGCAAAAAAACCAAAAAATGCTCAATCAAGCTGAGGCTCTCTACAACCAATGTCTCGATCACGCACCGAATCATATTGAGTGTCACAGAGGCCTTGCGGTTCTCCTAATCGATACGGGTCGACCAGACCGAGCTTTTGCCCTGATGAAGAATTGGGCAAACCAAAATCCCAACTATTCTGAGCCTCGCATTGAACTGGCCAGATTGTATGAGGAAGCGAACAATCCGGAATTGGCACTCAAATATCTCGAAGACGCGGTCCAGAAGGACACCAACAACTCCCGAGCTTGGCTAGCCCTGGGAAGACTTCGGGAACGATCGGGTGATTATTCACAAGCGATCCAGAATTACCAAAGAAGCCTAGCGATAAATAATCAGCAGCCCCTAGCGTGGGAGCGTCTTGCTAGCTTAAATCGGCAAACGGGTGGCTCGATCACCGGGTCTGGCGTTCAAAATACAACTCGTATTGCAGCACCGAATACTCCCTATGGCGGCGGCTTCAACGTCCGCTACTAGGATAAATGGGCTCGCTGGCCAGCTGGTGCCGGTTACATTGGGTCGACTCGCAGGGAAGACTTCTCCGCAGAACGGTCGAAGCTCACTCAATAAACGGCACAACTCCCGTCTATCCCACTGGTCGAATCTGATCAGGGGATCGCACTTTTTCTCACCACACAAACTAATCATCTCTCAATGAAATCGATGGAAAAAATCGTTTCGCTGGCGAAGCGACGGGGCTTTTTATTTCAGTCCAGTGAAATTTACGGAGGTGTCCAAGGATTCTGGGACTACGGGCCCTTGGGCGTTGAGCTCAAACGCAATCTAAAAGAAGCCTGGTGGCATGACATGATTGCCGGCCACAATGAGCTGAAATTAGCGAGTGGCGCACCAAGCCAATTTGAAATGGTCGGGCTCGACTGCACCATCATCATGCACCCTCAAGTTTGGAAGTGCAGTGGCCACTATGACCTTTTCCATGATCACATGGTGGATTGTCGAGAATCAAAAAAACGATATCGCTTTGATCAAGTTCGCGGGCGATGGGTTGAGTACCAAGACAAAAAGATTTTTGTCTCTACACTCGCAGATATTGAGCAAGAAGAAACTGAAATCCGACGCCGTGGAATGAAGTTTTTCAAATTGCGGAACAAAGATGCTGACAAGCTCTCAGTAGGACAAGAGTCATTAACCATTGATCAGCTTGACTCAACTGAATCGGTCCTTGCGCCCGATGCCAAAACCCTAGACACGTTGACCGAACCCCGCGAATTCAACCTGATGTTCAAGACGACCTTAGGGGCTTTGGGCGGGGAGCAGGACGCAACATTCCTTCGCCCTGAAACCGCTCAGGGTATTTTCGTGAACTTCAAAAACGTATTGGACAGCAGCCGAGTCCGAGTTCCGTTTGGTATCGGGCAGATTGGTAAGAGTTTTCGTAATGAAATCACCCCAAGAAACTTTACGTTTCGATCGCGAGAATTCGAGCAGATGGAGATTGAGTTCTTCTGCCATCCGGACCAATCCGGTGAATGGTATCGTTATTGGCGTGATCGACGACTTGCTTGGTATACGAATCTAGGTTTATCAAGTGAGTCCCTGATCATGCGAGAACACCATACCGAGGAGCTGGCACATTACAGTATTGGCACCGCGGATATCGAATATGCCTTCCCTTTTCTGCCGGAGGGAGAATACGGGGAACTGGAAGGGATCGCGCATCGCGGCGACTTTGATTTACGGAGCCACATGGAGGGTAAGCTGAACCCAAACACTCCAAAGGGTCAGCGAATGGAAGTTGAACTGGGAGAGAATGGAAAACCGAAACATCGTGGCTCTGGAAAGGATCTAACTTACCGCGATGAAATCAGTAATGAAAAATTTGTCCCCCACGTGATCGAACCCTCCGCAGGCGCTGATCGTGGCGTGCTTGCTTTTCTGTGCGAGGCATTTACGGAAGACGAAGCACCCGATGATAAAGGCAACATGCAGACACGTACGGTTATGAAGCTGCATCCACGGCTCGCCCCAGTGAAAGCAGCCGTCTTCCCACTCGTTAAAAAAGATGGCATGCCGGAGGTGGCAAAGGAAATCTACGGTGATCTCAAACAAAACTTCAACGTGTTCTACGACGAAAAGGGTGCTGTCGGACGTCGCTATCGAAGACAGGATGAAGCGGGCACGCCCTTCTGCGTAACAGTGGATACAGAGTCGCTGTCCGACAAAACCGTGACAATTCGCGATCGTGACACACTTGAGCAAACACGGGTCAAGATTGATGAGGTCACTGAGGCAATCACAAGCCGGATCAATGGCTGACGCTTTCCCCAGGCAAAGTACATCAAGCCGGCAAGGCCTACTAACCGAGAAGCAGTCGCGCAAGCAAGCCCTTTGGCGAGCTACGATTCACCGACGGAATTGCCCATCCCTCTGCCTTAGCCACACTCGCAACCGCTTGGCGCCCGCTGATGACCGCACCCTCCATGGTGGAAGGCCATTGGGTGTCTGTCCAATCCCCAGCTAAATGTAAATGGGGAAGGGGAGTGCTCGCTTTTGGACGATGAAGCTCAAACTCAGGGTGACACACCATCACCGCTCGATGATCTGTGACTACTTTGCCTTGAATCAGTTTCGCGTCCCTTGCCGCCGGGATTAGCTGCTTAATTTCCCGGCTTACACGACTAATCAGTTCTTCATGACTCAGGAAGCTCCATTTCTGGGAACCGCTGATCACTACCTGATAGTAATGGGCGGACGAATCCTTGACCTCAACCGACTGTTCGGAGTTAGGTTGGATCCATGATGGCCGAAATATCCATTGAGCTGTGGTACCGGTTGCGACGACCTGTGCAAAATCACCCAAGTCTCGGTCAAACCAAAGGTGAATCCCTGTAATCGAAGAAGCAGGTATCTTGCCGGCTTCTTGTAAGTAATCAAGTGGTTCAAAATCACAGACCAATTTTCCAATTTGATGCCAAGGCACAGCCATAACGACATGATCTCCAGCACAGTCTCTTCCGTCTTTCGACAACAAATTAAATCCAATTTTGGTTTGATTGATTTTTGTTACCGAAAACCAGGTAAGGAACCTCACTCCTTTTTGAATGAGATGACGCACAAGTTTTTCGCCGAACAG
>CAXQOB010000124.1:0-23205 GCA_964225475.1 Candidatus Nitrosopumilus sp.
GCCCTTCAGCAAAAAGAGATTGAGCGTCTCAAAGCATTACCTGCAGGTTTCGCGAGCCAAACTGAAATCGACCAAGCGAATCGTGCAGCACTAGCGGCAACTCAACAACTGATCTCACTGCAAAATCAACTTGACCTACAGAAAAAACAACGCACTCGAATTGAGGCGGCAGAAAAACTCGCCGGGGCACAGCTAGAAATGGCTCAACTGAATCTTGATCGCACCACGATCAGGGCCCCAATCGACGGAGTCGTTGTTGATGAGAAAGTGGATCTGAACACCTTTGTGACCCGAGGCAGCCCGCTATTAACAATTGAGAACACCTCCAAAGTTGAAGTCTCAACAAATCTGCGAATGGACCAACTCTACTGGATCTTGGACCAATCAGAGGTTACCCCCAACACCTCGGCGTTAAGCTACGATCTACCGGAGACAGATGCCATTGTTGAATACGAAATCTCCGGGCGTCGGCAGATGGTCCATCGGTGGAAGGGCAAGCTCTTGAGCTATGACGGAATTGGTTTAGATCCAAAAACACGAACCGTTCCCGTGCGGGTAATTGTAGATGAACCATCGCGATTTTTTGGTTCGACAGAAACAGAGACCACGCCTCGATCAACAACGCCATTGGTTCGCGGAATGTTTGTGCGTGTGCAGTTTTTGATAAAACCAAAAACCAAACTTTACATGATCCCAACCAAAGCAATGCAACCAGGTAATCGGGTCTATCAATTCACACCCGATGAATCCGTTCTTGGGGAGCGCATTGAAAATCTTCCATCAGATTTACCACAAGGAGCTTCGATTGATGATGCAGAAACCAACGGTTTCAATCCTAAAGAATGGCAACCCGGACGAGTCAGTATTCGAGATTCAGTAATCCCGGTTAACTCCCTCAAGATCGCTTCCGATGAAAACAGCTCCATTGATGAATTGAACCACAACTCGACGAATCTAGCCGTCGGCACTCAAGAGTTTTGGGTCTGTGAGGTGGTGGGGATCGGAAGCAATGCAGTGGAATACGTTGTCACTTCACCTCTCGGAACCCTGACGGAATTATCTTTTCCGGCACGGATTCAGTCCATACAGACAAACGACGAGTTTCAGCCCCTCCCTCCTGAGCAATCCAAAACGCCGGACAAAACCCCGCAACCGTCCGATGCGAAGCAACTGGGATTCAAACATGGCTTACAAGCTATCGGAGAACCCACATCATGAAACGCATCGTGAATTGGGCGATCACCAACTCGCCCGGAATGAATGTCCTCGTTTCCGCCCTGATGTTAGTTGGAGCGGTCGCGTTATACAGAATGCGACGTGAGGTATTTCCAACGTTTGAACTCGAAATTGTAACCATCAGTGTCCCTTACCCCGGCGCAACCCCTCAGGATTGCGAAGAGGCAATCTGCCAAAAAATTGAAGAAGCGATTCGCTCCCTCGACGGAATCAAAAAAGTCACGTCCATCGCTCAAGAGGGTAATGGAGTGGTACTGGCAGAACTACGTAGTGATGTTCGGAATGTCCAAAAGGTGATGGCGGAAATCGATCGTGAAATCGACCGAATCCCGAGCTTTCCAGCGCTTTCCGAAGACCCTCAAATTCAGCAAGTTACCTTTCGGGAGGCAGCGATCCGGATCGGTATCATTGGCCCGCCCGATCAGTCGGCCGAAGGTGAACGTAAACTCAGGGAAGTCGCTGAAATCGTTCGAGATGACGTTCTTAACCTACCGGCAGTGTCATCCGCCTCCATCAAAGGAACACGGCCCTTCCAGATCGATGTCGAAATCCCCGAAGCAACCTTACGGAGCTTCGGCCTCTCATTGAGTCAAGTGGCCTCAATCATTCGAAGTCAGAACATTGAACTTCCGGGAGGACAGCTGAAAGCAGAAGGTCAGGAGATTCTTCTGCGGGCAAAGAACAAAGGACGCGTCGGAGAAGAAATTGGCAAACTCCCTTTGGTCACGCAAGACAACGGGGTCGTTCTAACCGTCAATGATTTAGGGACGGTTAGAGATGGTTTTCAGGATGTAACGGCTGCCGGTGAAATCAATGGCGAACCTGCCATGGTGGTTAACGTCGAGCGAACCAAAGAAGAAGACCTGCTCGCCATGGTGGATATGGTTCGAGATTACGCATCCACCAAAGAATTACCTCCAGGTTATCGCTTTATCCTCTGGGGTGACAGCAGCGCGGAGGTTCGAGGCAGACTGGAATTACTACTACGTAATGGCTGGCAGGGACTTCTACTTGTCTTTTTGGTGTTGAGCCTCTTCCTCGAAACCCGACTGGCATTTTGGGTTGCTCTCGGAATTCCCATTTCCATTCTTGGAGCTGGTGTAGCTCTGGCTCTTGGCGATCAAACGCTAAACATGCTTAGCCTATTTTCATTTCTAGTCGCTTTGGGAATTGTCGTTGATGATGCAATTGTGATTGGCGAAAACATTTACGAGCACATGCAGCGAGGTAAGCCAAGAATACAAGCCGCTATCGACGGAACGGTTGAAGTTGTTCCGAGTGTAACGGCTTCCGTCTCTACCACAATTATTGCGTTTGCTCCGATGTTTTTTGTTTCTGGCGTGATGGGTAAATTCATGGCAGTGATCCCTTTTGCCGTGATCGCAATGCTTTTTATCTCGTTACTCGAAAGCATGCTGGTTCTTCCGTGTCACTTGGCACATCATCACCATGGCTTCTTTCGAATACTTTCCATCATTCTTTACCCGCTTCGCCCGATTGGTGTGACCCTTAAGGCGGCTAGCCGAGTCGCAGGAAAAGCTTTGATCTCCAGCCGAAATCGCATTTACCTACCTACACTTCGTTTCTCGTTAAGATCGCCACTAGTTCCACTTTGCATTTCTGTTGCGCTTTTTGTCATCACCATTGGACTACTCCGTGGTGGTGTTGTCGCCTACATCCTGTTTCCAAAATCAGACAACAACAACCTTCAAGCAACCATTTCTTTCCCTGACGGAACAACATCAGCCGAAACCGATCGAGCAACACGGCAAATTGAAGAAGCGATCCGCATCGTCAATGAGGAAGTCGGGAAAGAACGCAGTGACAAAGACGGCATTGAGACAACAGATATTTTCCCGCAAACCGACGGAAAAGCAGTGGGCCCCGTGCGACTGACTTTCCGAGATCTTGGCAGCATCAGCAACCTCCAAAATCCAGCCGGAGGTGGTGGTTCAGGTAGTCATGTCGGGCAAGTATTTGCGGAACTGTTCGACACTGAAATTCGAGAGATCCACAGTGACGAATTACTCGCGAGATGGCGCGAGAAGGTTGGGGAAATCCCTGGCGCCGAGCGAATTACGTACGGTTCAGTCGGTGTTGGTCCGGGAGGTAAACCCATTGAATTCAAATTACTCGCACAAAGTGAGAGTATCGATCAGCTTGTAGAAGCAACGGAGGCCATCAAAGAACGTCTTGGAGAATTCGCCGGAGTTTTTGACATTGCAGATGACAACACACCAGGGAAATGGGAATTTCAATTCAGAGTGAAAGACCGCGCAATCTCCACAGGCGTAACCCCGATGGAACTCGGGGAAACCGTTCGCAACACCTACTTTGGTGCTGAAGTCATGCGACTGCAGCGGGGTCGTCACGAGGTCAAACTCATGGTGCGTTACCCCGAGGAGGAACGGGGCAGCTTAGTTGACTTTCGAGAAATTCGTGTTCGAACCAATGAGGGCGAGGAACGCCCAATCACTGAGTTGGCCGAGGTAAATCTCAGTCGAGGCTTCTCTGAAATCAATCGAGTCGATCAGATGAGATCCATCACCATTTCAGCTGACCTTGATGAAACAACAGCTAATGCGGACCTCATCATTACTGAACTTCAGCAAGCTTTTGTGCCTGAAATGACGCAGCGATTTCCAGATGTGGGAATACGTTGGGAGGGGCAACGCGAACAAAGCAATGAATCAGTTGGCAGCTTAATGGTTGGATTTGGGATTGCAATCTTGGCAATGTACGTGCTGCTGGTGCTCCAATTCCGAAGTTACGTTCAACCGATCTTGATTCTCGCCATTGTTCCGTTTGGCATGATTGGAGCAGTTTGGGGGCATGCCGTGATGGATATTCCACTAACCCTCTTCAGTATGTTTGGATTGGTAGCACTATCGGGAGTGGTGATCAACGACTCCATTGTGTTAATCGATTTCATCAACACACGAGTTCGTGCAGGAAATGGAATCACAGAATCACTCCTGCAAGCCGGTGAACGGCGATTCCGACCTATCATCCTAACGAGCCTTACAACCATTGCTGGATTGATTCCACTGATGCTCGAAAGGTCGTTTCAAGCACAACTCATGATCCCCATGGCGGCCAGCCTTGCATTTGGACTAATGCTTGCCACGTTTCTGGTTCTGATTCTTGTACCTGTCTTCTACATGCTTTATTACAGGTCAATTCAGATTTTGGGACTGGCCAATGAGTCAGAAGACAAGTCGTGATCACAGGGAGTGCATCACTCGCTCATCAAGTCATCAGTGATATTCAGATTTGTGCTGACGGTCTGAACGTCATCATGTTCGTCAAGTGCTTCGAGCAATTTCAAAACCTGTTTCCCAACCGAAGGGTCGGCATCAACCGTGGTCTGTGGAAGCCGAGTGACTTCTTTGATCTCAGGTGTTAAAGAAACTGCATCGAATGCATCACGTAAATCATCGAAGACGTCGGGAGCACAGGTAACTTGATACTTCCCCTCATCCGTTGATTCAACGTCATCGCCACCATGCTCGAGGGCGACTTCCATGAGTTGCTCCTCCTCGACGCTCGAGGCATCAAAGACGAAAAGACCTTTGCGATCAAAAAGGTAAGAAACGCACCCGCTTTTTCCAATCTCTCCACCGGCCTTGGAAAAAAGCGATCGCATTTCGGGACCGGTTCGGTTTCGGTTGTCCGTGAGTGTTTCAGCCATCACTGCAACACCACCGGGTCCATAACCCTCGTACACAATTTCCTCGAGGTCACCACCGTCGAGCTCACCTGTTCCGCGCTTAATCGCCCTCTGAATATTATCTTTGGGCATACTGACTGCCTTGGCATCATCAATCGCCTTACGCAGCTTTAGATTTGCAGCAGGATCACCACCACCGGACTTAGCCGCAACAATAATTGCTTTGCTCAACTTGCTCCATAACTTCCCTCGTTGCGCATCAACTCGACCTTTTCGGTGCTGAATATTGGCCCACTTTGAATGTCCTGCCATGAATCTTTCATTAAAGAGGAGGGTTACGGTTTAAATGATGTATATGGTTCATCCAGCAGTTTGCTTAATATCGCCATCCTAAAACACGACGATGTCAGTATAAAGAAAAATCACGACTGCCGGGCGTTAACGCTCGACGAGCAGAGCACCCTAGCGAGGCTTACGCTTGGTGAGCTTTCGGTTTGAAGATTTCTTGGAAGAGGCTTTCTTTGTAGCCTTTGGTTTTGCCTTGGTCGTCGAAGACTTTTTTGAAGAAGCCTTCTTTTTGGTCACTTTTTTAGCAGCTGATTTCTTCGCTGCCTTCTTAGCGGCCTTCTTTTTTGCGGGTGCTTTCTTAGCAGCCTTCTTTTTTACGGGTGCTTTCTTTGTGGCCTTCTTAGCAGCCGCCTTCTTTGACGTGGTCTTTTTGGTGACCTTCTTCGCTTTTGCTTTTGATGCCTTCTTGGCAGGAGCCTTTTTAGCTTTCTTTTTCACAACTGCAGCTGCCTGCTTGGCTTTTTTGGCCGGCTTCGATTTTGCGGTTTTCTTTTTGGCTGTTTTAGCTGGCTTGGGTTCAGCAGCTGCTTTCTTGGCTGGCTTGGCCGCGGCGGCGGCGGCTTTCTCTGCAGCGGCTTTCTCTGCAGCTGCCTTCTTGGCTGCTGCTGCTGCTGCTTTGGCGGCTTTCTTCTCTTCCGCCAATTTCTCCTCAGCAATTCGCTGACGTTCCGCTTCCTCTGCAGCCGCTCGCTCATTCGCTTTGCGTTGCACCACTCGTTTCTTTGCAGCCTTCTTGCTGGCAAGCCATTCGTCCAAATTCTTGCTGGATCCCTTGCTAACAGCATCGAGAAGTTGGCGAGCCGTCTTATCCTTGGTGTTTTTGTTCAAAGCGACCGCGGCTTGGTGCAGCAATCCGGAAAAGTCAATCGCTTTGTTTTTTGGAATCGCTCGCTCAAGCCCCGGTACCTTTCCGGCCATTGCCTCCGATTGGGATGCTATCTTGGTCGATAACATGATTACCATCGCGGAGTAATCAACTGGGATCGAGTGCCCCCCCAATCCATTCTGCACGGTGTAGCTAAGAACAAAAGGTGTCATACCTGGCATCTTCTCGAACTTGGAGACGGCCTTACCGAGATTCTCCTTCTTCATGTGATCGAGATCGAAGGTATAGAACTCCTCGAAGATGGCCTGCAAATTGCTTTTCAATCTTCGTGCAGCTTTCTGGGGCTCTGGCAGGTTCTCAAGCACCTGACTCAATTCGGTGACAGTAGTCACCCTGACTTCATTCCAATCAAAAAATTCTTGCTCACACTTTGCCATCCCCTCATCTGCGAGATCAGCCGGGGCATCCTCAAGCAGCGAAGCATAGAGAACATGCTCCAACAAAGGTCGTGTTGGTTGGGCGGGTAACGGTTGATAGAACTTCTTCAAAGCGGCCTGAAGTTTACCAATCAATGAAGCTCGGTTACTTGCTGACATCTGGTAATGAATCTGTCGAAAAGTGTTGTTTAAAAAATGGCGGAACGCTTTCGCTCCGTCGTTAATCGCCCGAGCTTTCCGGCTCGTCGGCGCCATGTGTGTTCGTTGTATCAGTAGCCAGGCGTGATTCAGAAAGAGCAGTATCCATTGGCTCCTTCTCAGGCTCAGGATCCTCTGAATCACCCAAAAGATCATCAGAACTCGATTCTCGCTCTCGCTTGATTTTTTCCAAAATCTCTCCCACAAGTAGCGATTGCTGCACCCCTTTATCGATCACAAACTGGAGGCGTGGCGTGTGCCGAGTATCTATTCTGCTAGCTATTTTACTTTGCAAAAATCCGGCTGCGTTCTGTAATCCGCGCAAAGACAACTGTTGCTGCGACTCATCCCCCATCACGCTGACGGAGATCTTTGCCTCACGCATATCAGGGCTAACCTTGACACCCACAACGGTGACATCGCGTACACGAGGGTCTCGTAACTCCGTGAGAATCGAAGACGCAACGACCTCGCGGATTGCCTCCGCTGCTTTCAATAACCGACGACTACTCACGTGATTCCAGTTTCAAGGTTGACCGTTTTTGTTCATTCACTGATTCATACGCCCATCAAAACCGCAGGATTACCGTGTTTTTCAACCCTCGCGATGCGATTGGCGTTTTTATTTTCCCTTGTCGAACCGAACTGACTAGCTCGCCGCAAGGTTCCACACCCTCTTGCTGACAAAGAGTGTTTGGCATGCTCTCAAAGCCGACTTTCGAATACGGGCCTCATCCCCCCGAACCGAGTTCTCTCAGTCACCATGCGAACCTAATTCTCCGGTCCGATGCTATACGATCTGATCCAAATATTTTCAATCAGACTCGACAAGACAGGAAAAAGTCTCTCGGCTGCGTTGAGATCCATAATCTTCAATCTCGACCGCAGGGTGGTCTAATCCAAAGTTCGTGCGACCTCTTCAATTCGATATGCCTCGAGCATGTCATCCTGCTTAACATCATTAAAGCCTTGAAGACGGATACCGCACTCCATTCCCCTAGGCACTTCCTTGACATCCTCTTTGATGCGTTTCAACGAATCGAGTGGGTAGTCCCCGATCGTTCGACCATCTCGATTAACTCGGATACGACAACCTCGCTGAATCGAACCTTGCGCGACATAACACCCTGCAATCGTTCCAACGCGACTGATGCTAAAGACCTGCTTCACAACCGCTCGTCCCAACTCAACAACGCGTTCTTCCGGTTTCAACCGACCTTCAATCATCGCCTTGATATCATCAGTCAGCTTGTAAATCACATCGTATCGCCGAACTTCGACATTACGATCATCTGCAAGCGACCTCGCCTGTTCATCGGGAATAACGTTAAATGCGGCAATCACAGCATTGGATGCGGACGCGAGTGTCACATCAGCGAGAGTGACGCCACCAACGCTTCGCTGCAACACCCTGACTTCCACCTCTGGGTTATCCAGCTTGCTAAGTTCTTTATCAATCGCCTCTAGCGAGCCTTTAACATCCGCACGAACAATTAAGTTCAACTTGACTTTTTCTTCCTGCTGACCAAGACGCCCCTCCTGCAACATCGCTTGGAAATTCTCAAACGAAACTTTGGTGGAAATTCCACTCAAATTCTCTTGGCTGCTGGTTCTGGCTCGATCACCCGCGATCTCGCGGGCCTTGGCAATGTCATCGAGGACGTGGAATCGCTCACCAGCTCCCGGTGGCTCATCAAACCCCATGACGCTGACCGGTGTGCTGGGTCCTGCCTCTGTGATTGGCTGCCCGGTCAATGTGTTCGACATCGCTCTGACCCGACCGTGCGCGGATCCGCAGACGACGACATCGCCGATTGAGAGAGTACCGGTTTGCACAATCAGCTTGGCAACTACGCCTCGGTCACCCTGTTGCTCAGACTCCAAACAGACCCCGAGTGCAGAGCGATCCGGATTGGCGGTGTATTCGTTCAATTCGGCGATCGTCAGCAGAGTTTCCAACAGCTCATCCATTCCGGTGCCTTGGATTGCACTGGTATGGACGACCTCAACGTCACCACCCCATTCACTGGGCGTGAGCTGATGCTCCGTCAGTTGCGTCATCACTCGATTGGGGTCCACACCTTCAAGATCAATTTTGTTAAGTGCGACAACAATTGGGACTTCTGCTGCCTTGGCGTGACTAATTGCTTCTTCCGTTTGCGGCATGATTCCGTCATCAGCAGCGACCACCAATACGGCAATGTCGGTTACATTCGCACCGCGTGCACGCATTTCAGTGAACGCCTCGTGGCCCGGAGTATCGACAAAAGTCACGCTACGACCGTCGTCTTTCTCGATTTCATAGGCGCGGATGTGCTGCGTGATACCGCCAGCTTCACCGCTGACAACATCGATTCCAATGAGATAATCGAGCAGACTTGTCTTCCCGTGATCCACGTGCCCAAGAAAGGTAACAATTGGAGGACGGGAAATAAGGGAATCAGGATTATCCTCAATCTCCTCCAAGCCAGAGATCACGGACTCCTCGAGTGATTCCGCCGCTCGCAACTGAATACTGAGTTCCAATTCCGCGGCGATGATCTCCGCTGTCTCGAGATCCAATTCCGAGTTGATATTGAACCCACCCGGCATTCCCATCGACATCAGCGTGCCGAGTACTTTTCCAACCGCAACTCCGGCCGCTTCCGAGAAAGCCCTGATCGAACAAGGTAATTCAACCGACACGGCTTCCTTACGAGGGGCCGCAGTGTTGACCCCTTTTCGTTTACGCGAGTAGGAGCGATGCGAGGAACCGGTTGGTTGTCCAGAACTATCAAGCGTGATCCGTCCCCGCGACTTACCTCGAGTGCGTTCCGCACGAGGGCTCGCCATGCCAGCAAGTTTTTTACGTGGCTTATCATCGTCAAAATCACGGTCGCCAGCTTTACGCGGCTTTTCGCCTGTAAATCCACTCAAACCACCAGCGGATCGCTTTGCTCCGCCACGTTTTTTATCCGATTCTTCCTGGGCTAGCTGCTCCAGTGGAGCTCGCATCCCTTGGCGATGACCGGCGATCAAATCAGGACTCAGCTTGACATCTGGTTTCTGAGCCCTCTGTTCCTTGCTGGAGGATTTGGCTGGTGCTGGAGCTGCCACATCAGGCAACGATGCCATTTTCACAGCAACTCGCGGTTCTCGCTTTTTACCTTTTCCAGGCTCGCTCGGACGCTTTTCGCCCCCCGTAGGAGCTTTACCCAACGAACGCATCTTTCCACCAGAACCCATCGAATTGGAATCTGATCGGACGGGAACCACCGCATCAGCTGAAGAGGGCGGTGCAGGCTTGCGAACTGCCATTCGGCTCTTGATTCGGCTGGCAAGAACCCCCGGTGTGCCTTTCTCTGGTGCAACCGGTTGAGTCGGTGCCGCGGCTGGACTTTTGGAGCTGGCGTTTTCCGACCCACCTTCTGATTTCAGTGAGGTGGAATCCTCCTGAGAATCATCCATCTCTTCCGCCTCAACTGCCTCTGCTGCGTCCTCTTTTACCGCAGCGGCTTTGCGACCGCGAATCGAGATCGGCTTTCGGCCCGAGGGCGAGACATCACGAACTGCAGCGGGTGCGACACCCTTTTCGGGTTCGGGCGCAGGCTGACTTTTGGAGGCGAGGTGGTCGCGAACCTTCTGTGTTTCCTCGTCGGTTAGACTCGCGAGTGCTGATCCCTTACCGGTGATCCCTACCTTTTTGACCAGGTCGACGAGATCTTTACTATCAACATTGAGTTCTTTTGCGAGCGCGTAAATGCGTGCGGGCACGGGCGAAAATCCTGTCAGTTCAATTTTGGAACCCGCCGAGCGAAATCGTTTCGTGGAGCGTCGTACGGGAGAATGCCCGAAACGCGGGCGGGTTCATCTTTTATTTATCTCAATCACATAAAGTTATTCCTCCATCGCCGCATCTAATCAAAACGATTAGGTGCGTCGGGGACAAATCAACGGTTTGTTGGGTCCAACCCCAACTTTAGATCCCACTAACATAGCGGAAAATCACGCGACCGATGAGGTCTTTTACGGTGGTTGCCCGTGTCTTTCGCGACATCTAGTGGCACAACACCTCTGCGTTTTGCCCCTAAAAAAACCAGATAATCCGTTTTAGGCAAGGGGTAACGAGGAAAATCCCGCGAAAAGAGCCAAAAGTTAGCCCTTTCTGCATGGATCAATTACCTGCAACGGAAAATTGCGGCAGGTAACGAATCCGACCCTTATGAAGCACTTTCCTCTTCGTCGGCTGCACTCTCAGAAGGCTCACTCGAAGTCTCGGAGACTTCAGGATCTGCCTGATTCGTCGATTCAGCCTCAACCGAGACTCCATCGGATTCGGCTGGCTCATCCGTTTTTTCCTCCTGAGGTGGCTCATTTGCTACTTCAGCCGATGCTGCTTGGGAATCAGTGGATTGCTCCCCCTGCGAACCGCCGGAAATACCAGCTTTTTCTGCATCTCGCTGAATCTGCTCACGCTCCTTTCTCACTCGGCGTTCCTCGGCAGCAGCCTCCTCTGCCTCTTCTGCCATCTGCTCCGCTTTCTCAACAATCTGGTCAACCTCCTCCGCGGTTAGACCACTCATCTCGACAAACAGATCCGGCTCAATGACCGAGAGATCATCATAGGAGAGGTAACCCTGCTCGACCAACGATTGAGCAATCTCGTCGGTCATTCCATCAATCTGACTGAAGGCGGCAACCGCTCGCTCTATCTGCTCCTCTAACTCTCGGCCGGTCATGATCTCAATGTCCCAGCCGCAGAGCTTACTTGCCAATCTTACGTTTTGACCTCGTCGTCCAATTGCTAACGATAACTGGTCCTCTTGAACCAGAACGATTGCTCGTCCAATCATGTCACACAGTAAGACTTGCTCGACATTGGCTGGCTGTAACGCATTGGGAATTAGAACCTCAGGGTCCTCGCTGTAACGAACCACATCGATGTGCTCACCCGCTAATTCCTCTCGCACCGATTTGATGCGACTTCCACGATAGCCAACACACACAGCGATTGGATCAACCTGCGAATCCACGCTACTGACCGCTACCTTACTACGGTAACCAGGCTCGCGACTGATCGATTGGATTGAGATAATTTCCTCACCAAGTTCAGGAATTTCCTGCTCGAATAATCGCTGAACCAACTGTGGACGGGTCCGACTAAGAACCACTCTAACGCGATTGCCTGTCGCTCGAACCTCGAAAACAACCGCTCGAACTCGCTCACTCGCATGGAGGGTTTCTCCTGGAATCTGCTCGCTTCGTGGCAAAATTGCCTCAACGTTGCCCAGATTCACGGTGGCTACCCCGCCATCGGCTCGTCCGATGATACCACTAACAATTTCACCAATTTGATCGCGGTATTCGGCCATGAGGGAGTCACGCTCGGCCTCTTTGACCTTTTGAATGATCACCTGCTTGGCAGTTTGAGCGCCAATACGACCGATCAAGTCAGACAAAGGCTCCCCATCAAGTGCAGCATCAATCCGGCCACTATCACGATCAAGTGTGACTCGGATATCCGCTTCCTCTCCATACTGACGCTTCGCAGCTGTCTGAAATGCCGACTCAATCGCGATAAAAACAAGCTCTTTGTCGATATTTTTTTCGCGGTGGAGAGAATCGACGTAACTAAGGATGTCTTTGGGATTCATGATGGATCGTTCGGTGAGGCCGATCGCCTTGAAAAGTGCAAAAAAACTGCCCGAACCTTTTGGGCCCGGGCATTCGTCGGAGCGTGCTTATGAAAACAATATCTACGATTGCTCGAACTGTCAACCAACGCCAGGATGGTGTCTAGGCTAAATCAGCAGACCGCCCTCTGGAACGGTTGAGTAAGGTCACGATACATGCCGCCATACTGGTTAATCAACTTATTTGGATCCGGTGTTCTGTATCCGGTGTTCTGCGGGTGAAGCTGGAAATACCACCGCAAGTCGCTACATCCGATAAGATGAGCTGTAATTAAACGACGCGATCCAAACGTCTAGGTCATCCCAGAGCCAAGCCCTGTTAAGCCCCCGACCAGCGTCAAGAAACAGTCGCCCTCTCCGAGATATGACGGAACCGGCCGCGACAGAAAAAAATGAAACTTTTTGAATTGACAAAATGCCAATACCCACCGTCATACGCTCTGTTTTGTTGATCTTTCCGACCACTGCTGCCTCCGCAACCAAACAAACCTGGATAGGTCTCAACCAAAAACCGTTCAAGAGAGAATTCAGTATGAGCTCAATTCCGAATGACTTCACTGAGTCATCGAAACATTTAGAAGCTGCCAAACAGACGATAGATCTGCCGGAAATAACGTGTGGCCGATCAGATTTCCAACAACGAGTTCAAGTTTCTCCTTGGAGAAAATGCATTCTGACCATCGGTATCTTCTTCAGCATCACCCCATGCAGCTGGAGTCAGGAAAAAGCGGACATCTCCAGAGCCGGCAACGAACAGGTTGCCGAAATCATGCGAACGTTCGGAGGCCGGGGCGTAATGGCCGATGGATCCTCGCCAACACCCGCCTTGGATGCCACCAAAGAATTCAAGGCACGCGACGGAGTAGAAATCCAACTAGTGGCATCCGAACCGACGGTTCAACAGCCACTTTTTATCAGCTGGGATTCCAGAGGACGGATGTGGGTCATTCAATATCGGCAGTATCAATTTCCGGCGGGACTCAAGGTAGTCCGGTATGACCAGCACCTGAGAGCCGTTTTCGACAAAGTCCCCGACCCACCGCCGAGAGGAACACCCGGGGTGGATAAAATCACAGTCCACGAGGACACCAATGGAGATGGTTTCTTTGATTCAAGTAAAGATGTCATCACGAATCTGAACATCGCAACATCGGTGCAAGTGGGAAACGGCTCCATTTGGGTTTTGAATCCACCGTACCTTCTCCGATACCCTGACGAAAATCGCGATGACATTCCTGATGGTGACCCCGAGGTGCATCTTAGTGGCTTTGGATTGCAAGATACTCATTCAGTCGCCAACAGCTTGCTGTGGGGGCCAGACGGATGGCTGTACGGTGCAAATGGGAGCACCACCGTTGGAGACGTTAGCTCCGAAGTTAGCAAGGGTGTTCGTTTTCAGGGTCAGTGTATTTGGCGTTATCACCCGAATTCCAAAGAGTTCGAAATCTATGCAGAGGGCGGAGGCAACACATTCAGTCTTGAGATCGACTCACAAGGCCGAGTGTTTAGCGGAACAAATGGGGGAAATACGCGAGGCTGGTATTATCCTCAAGGAAGTTACTCTGCAAAAAACTGGGGGAAACACGGTCCATTAACGAACCCCTATGCACTCGGGTTCTTCGGCCCCATGAAGTTTGAGGGAGATGCTCGTCGCTTCGCGCAAGCCTTTTGCATTTATGAAGGAGGTCTGCTTTCCGACGAATACGATGGAACAATTGTTGCTCCAAATGCCTTACACAATCTTGTTTGGAATAGCGAAAGAATACCTCACGGATCTACGTATCGAACAACTGACAATCCCAACCTGATCGATACGACGGATCGATGGTTCCGCCCTGTTTATGGAGGAGTGGGGCCAGATGGAGCCATCTATTTGGCGGATTGGTATGACAGTCGACTCAGTCATGTGAGTCCAACCGATGACTGGCACAAGGAAAGTGGCAGGATCTATCGCATTGCACCAAAGAATGTCACCCCACGTTACACCGAGGGCGATCTTGAGGAAAAAACAAGTCAGGAATTAATCAGTCTGTTCAGCCACACCAACAAGTGGATTCGTCAACGAGCCGCAATGGTGCTGGGATGGCGGAATGATACAAGCGTCGTAGAGGAGCTAAAAAAACGGGTGGACCAAGGATCACTCGAGTCATTGTGGTCACTCAACCTCATGGATCGTTTTACTAAAAATGATGCAACGAAATGGCTTGAAAACAAGAATCCAAATATTCGTCGATGGATTGTTCGATTGATGGGTGACCGTCACATGTCCCTTCCCGGCTTGGCCCAATTGGCATCAAAGGAAACTGATATTCAGGTCCGAAGTCAGCTTGCATCAACCGCAAAAAGAGTCGATGCGGCAGACGGCCTAGCCATCATCGAGGGACTGATCCAACATGACTCTGATGCGGCCGATCCGCACCTACCACTTTTGATTTGGTGGGCGATTGAATCTCATTGTGAAAACTGGGAGGCAATTCACTCGTTTCTACAGCAGCATGCAATCTGGGAATCGAACGTGTTCCTGACGACCATCGCAAGCCGCTTGATGCAGCGGTACGCATCTTCAGGTCAACCAGAGGATCTCGAACACTGCGCATGGATTCTTGAGCAAGCCAACAGTGTAGAAATGAGAAAGCAACTCACACTTGGAATGAGCCGCGCCTTTGAAGGACGCGCAATGCCGCCAATCCCCCCAACGCTCGCAAAATCACTTCGGGAACACTCCGATCAACTTGGCAGTTCCACACTCATCTTGGGAATTCGTCAACATGATGAGAAACTCACTCAAGACGGAATCAGAGAACTTACCGCAGGTGAAACTGAACTTGGCCTGAAAATTGAAGTGGCAAAAACACTAGGTGAAATCAAGGTTCCGAAAGCAATTCCCGTGCTTAAATCGCTGGGCACCGGCCGAGGGACAAACGAACCTGCCTTGCAACGCGTCGCACTCCAAGCTCTCGCGAACTTTGATGATGATTCAATTGCCACTACACTACTCGCCGCCTTTGGCAGCAGTATTTCTGCCGAACACGGACTGCGTTCCACCGCGTGTCGCACCCTCGCGAGTCGCCCACAATGGGCGAAAATGCTGATCCACGAACTCAGCGCATGGCGGGTTCGACCCGAGCATATTCCCTCTGATGTGGTCCAACAACTTCGAAGCTATCCATCCGAGGAGATACAAATTCAAGTTGATCATATCTTCGGAAAAACAATCGACGCGAACTCGGATAAATTGCAGGAGTTCACTCGGCTGAAAAAGCTACTCAGCTCGGGTAAAGGCAACGCCGACCATGGACGCAATCTCTTCACAAAGCAATGCGGCAATTGCCATCAACTTTTTGGAGAGGGTAAAAAAATCGGTCCACCCCTGGATGGTTATGACCGCGGTAGTTTGAACTTCTGGCTCAACGCGATCATTGATCCAAATATGGAAATCCGAGAGGGATTCCAATCGTACCTCGTCCTCACTGAGGATGGTCGTTCCGTTACGGGGATGATTGCTGACCAGGATGCACAAACCGTCACGCTGAGGAATGCCGAAAACCAGATCTCGAAATTGAGTCGCGATCAAATTGACTCACTTCGAGCTCTTCCCACCTCACTGATGCCGAGCAATCTGCTCGCGGAAATGAGTGAACAAGAGATTCGAGATCTGTTCACCTACCTCTCACTGGGAACCCAACCGTGACAAGCAACTACACTCAACGATTTGGAAGAAGACAGTTTCTTGCAAGTTGCGTTACCGCCTCCGCGAGTGCATTAGTGAAAGCACATGCCGTCGAAACGCCAAATACACAAAACCCAATATGCGTCTTTACGAAGCCATTCAATTCTCTCACCTATGAAGATTTGGCGGATCGCATTGCAAAACTCGGTTTCAATGGCATCGAGGCGCCAATTCGCAAAGGAGGTCATATTGAACCAGAAGCCGTTCCGGATGAACTTCCCAAGCTACATGAGGCATTAAAAGAACGCGGACTCAAGATCACCATAATGACTTCGGATATCAATGATCCGAACGACCCCATGACTGAGCGGGTATTACGCACCGCAGCAACGCTTGGCATTAAGCGATACCGAATGAAATACTTTCGCTATGATTCATCGCAAAATATCCAAAGTCAACTGAAAGCCATGAGAAGTCAATCCATTGACCTGGCGCAGATGAATCATCAATTTGGAATCCAGGGACTTTACCAAAATCATGCAGGTAAAGATTACTGTGGAGCATCGATATGGGACCTAGACGTCCTGCTAGATGAAATCTCTCCTAACGACATTGGTGTCGCTTATGACATCAGACATGCAACTGTCGAGGGAGGAGTTAGTTGGCCAACCACATGGAGAATGATTGAGCCAAGAGTACAAACGGTCTATGTCAAAGACTTCATCTGGGGAGAAACTTCTCGACCAGCCAACGTGCCACTAGGTTCAGGCAGAGTCTCTCAGGATTTCTTTCGGTTGTTGAAAAAGTCTGCATACAACGGCCCCATTTCTCTTCACGAGGAATACCTTGATCATCGAGATCCCTCGCTCGTTCCGGATCACCTCGAGGCAATCAAGCAGGACTTTGCGGTGCTCAAGTCTTGGATTGACTCAGCATAGCCCTCAGGCAAACTCATCGCGGAATCGGCTCTGGCTTGCCGGATCGGATAGAGTCCTCCGCTGCCAAACACATTGCCACTGACCAGCGACCGTCTCTTCCGGTGCAATGTAGAGTCGTGTCATTGTGGAACGCATCGACCATTCGAGCAATTTGATCTTCTAACTCAAACAGTTCACCAGTCGGTTTCTCAATCGGTACATTCTCAACCTTCTCGCCATCGAACGCTCTCAATGAAAATGTTGGATGGCGGGTACGATCCATCGCACCGCTCCACGAAGCCCACAGCGCACCCTTGGTTCCAGTCACCTTGATGGTCTGGTGGTGTTCAAAGGCTGCAAGGGTCTGAGAAACAACCGCGTAGGCGCCGCCATCAAAATGCATGATGGCACTAAAGTTATCTTTTAATTCAGGGTGACCCGGCTGACGAGAATTACCAGATGCGTAGATGCTGCAGGGTTCACCATTTGACTGCAAGTACCAACGCGCAAGATCGAAAAAGTGAATTGGCTCCTCCAAAACCCAGCTTCCAACACGCTCGATGTCGTACCGCCAACCCTTTGCCCCTTGTCGATAGGGATTCCGGGAAAGCTCCACAAGCGCGTAGAGTGGGTCCCCAATGAATCCGTCCTCAATCATCTCCTTCGCTTTACCCCACATCGAAGAAAGTCTTAATTCATGCCCAACGGCAAACATGACTTCCTTTTGATCGGCAAGCTTAATCATGTCGTCGCACTCCTGAAGCGAAATGCCCATCGGCTTTTCGAGCAACAAGTGTTTTCCTGCACCAAGGACTGCTGTGGCCACCTCATGATGAAGGTAACTCGGCACAACAACGTCAATCACATCAAGGTCGGATCTTCCAATCAATTCAAGGTAATCCGTAAACACCTCTGCATCGGGATAGGTTTCTTTTGCCAAATCAATCGATGTTTGACTACTCGCTGAGACGGCGACCAACTCGGCACCATCAGTCACCTTGATCGCGTTCGCGTGATGCTGCCCCCAAGCCCCAAAACCGACAAGTCCAAAACGCACAGGACGATTGTTCATTCCGCATTCAACCTTTATTCGCGTTAACGGTGTAATCTTCGGCCATCAACCGCTAGTTTAAGACAGCTCTTTGCAACGATCTTTTAACAGATCCGCGAAAAAAAATCTCGGTAGAGAACAAGATCCCACAAATAATCATCGCTGTTTAAAATCTCCTGCTAAGCCAATTGCTCGTCGAGCAGAGTGATACACCCGTTTTCCATCAACAACCTGCAGCGAATCGAAATCCACGAGAATCTATCGCTTCGGAACAACGCCAATGAAAAATCGGCTAAATTATCCGCGCAAAACAACTTAAAAAAATGCAGATCAGAGAATACGAGATGAAAAAGATTGAACTACAGAGTGGAAAGCAGCTTGACTCAATTGGTCTCGGACTCTGGAAAATTGAGAACGAAAAAACTGCCTCAGTTGTCAAGCATTCTATCGAATTAGGCTATCGGCATTTTGACAGTGCATGCGACTACGGAAATGAAGCCGAAACCGGGCAAGGGATTTCTGATGCAATCGCAAGCGGAGTGGTCAGCAGGGAGGACCTTTGGGTTACCTCCAAACTTTGGAACACTTATCATCGCCCAGAACATGTTCGACCGGCATTAATGAAGAGCTTGAAGGATCTACAACTGGATTATCTTGACCTTTATTTGATCCACTTTCCAATTTCGTCGCAGTACGTTCCGTTCGAAGAGCGGTACCCTCCGGGCTGGTTTTCCAATCCAGATGACTCAAATCCACGCATTGAGGAGGATCCTGTCCCGATCATTGATACGTGGCGGGCAATGGAAGATTTGGTCCGGGAAGGTTTAGTAAAAGAGATAGGCGTCTGCAATTTTGGCACCTCGCTCCTTCGTGACCTGATGAGCCAGGCAACTATCCCCCCGGCGATGCTGCAAGTGGAAATGCACCCCTACCTTACTCAAGAGAAACTGCTTCGATATTGCAAAGAAAAAGGAATCGCGGTAACTGCATTTTCACCCTTGGGTGCACAATCTTATTTCCAGTTGCAAATGGCCAGTGCATCTGAATCTCTGCTCGAGCACAAACGTGTCATAGCGATTGCGGAGAACCTTCAAAAAACTCCTGCTCAAGTCTTGCTACGCTGGGGGATACAGCGAGGCACTTCAGTAGTTCCAAAATCATCAAATCCAGATCGATTACTTGAAAACTTACAGTTATTTGATTTTGAACTCAGTGAATTAGAAATGGAATCCATCTCAGACCTGAATCGAAGTCGTCGATTCAATGACCCTGGGGACTTCTGCGAATCAGCTTTCAATACCTTCCTTCCGATTTACGAGTAACAGCAAAAAGACTTTTTAAATTAGGTGCAGTGAGCAATTTTCGAGTCGCCGTGGAAACCCCTAAAGGATCATGTCATGCAATTACTCTCAGTTGAATCAATAGAGATTGAGGGTCAAAAGAATTATTTCAATTCAGCCTTTCCTAGGGTGATTCAATGCACGGATCGCGAGGCGAGTTTTGCGGACGCAATTAAATGGGTGGAAAACCAAAGAGATTGCCTCCTCAATGACGCGACACGAGATGGGGCGGTTCTATTACGTGGTTTCCCAGTCCGCACGGCGGAGGACTTCGATCTGCTTATCGGTGCATTGGGGCTCCCGAACTTTCCCTATGAAAGATCCCTCTCGAATGCCGTTCGCATCAATCGTACTCCGAGAGTCTTTTCGGCAAATGAGGCGCCACCTGAGGTACAGATCTTTTTCCATCACGAGATGGCGCAGACGCCGCTCTACCCTCGCTGGATTTTTTTTAATTGTGAAATTGCAGCGGAGCAGGGAGGGGCGACTCCTCTTTGTCGTTCCGATGTACTACTGGAAAGGCTCGAAACCAATTGCCCATCATTCATCAAGGCCTGTGAAGAAAAAGGACTCCGCTACACCAACGTAATGCCAACTGATAATGATGCGAATTCGGGCATGGGAAGATCGTGGAAAAGCACACTTGGTGTCAAAACACGACAAGCTGCAGAATCACGACTCCGGGAGCTCAATTACACTTGGGAGTGGATTGCTGACGATTGCCTCAAAGCAACCACACCTGCCCTACCAGCGGTGGTACAGTTAGAAGATGGTCGACGTGTATTTTTCAACCAGCTCATTGCAGCTTTTTGTGGATGGAAAGATACGCGAAATGATCCATCCAAGGCCATCTGCCACGGAGACGGTACACCATTGGATACAGAAGCGGTTAAGAAAGCAGTTGAACTATCAAACCAGCTCGCCTTTGACCTCCAATGGCAAGCGGGTGACGTTGTGATTGTTGATAACATGGTCACGATGCATGCCAGAAGATCGTTTGTGGGAACAAGAAAAGTATTAGCTTCTCTGGCGAGAATTGAGTCAAATACTTTTGCAAATCCTGTTAACAGTTAAAGGCTGACTGGGACAACAGGTGCATGACTGATCGTGGACCTACACAGCCGCTGCGACTCGTCGGTGAAAAAAGCAGTCATCATCGACCACATTACAACTACAAAACGAAAACACACCGTACCACCAAACCACTCTAAGAAGCATGACGATGAACACGTCTTCCGAATCCTCGCAAATGAAATGGTACGAGGGCATAACCCAGTACCAATGGCTGGTATTACTAATTGCCTCACTTGGCTGGGTATTTGACGTTTTTGAGGGCCAAGTATTTGTGGCAAGCATGAACGATGCAATGCCTCAATTGCTTGGAGCGAGTTCAACAGCGATCGACGAAGCAACAAAAGAAGCGATCGCGTCATGGAACAGTTGGGCCTTAGCTTCGTTCCTTCTCGGCGGTGCATTCGGCGGCATTCTTTTTGGAATGCTCAGCGACAAAATTGGAAGATCAAAAACCATGATCATCACGATTTTGTTTTACTCAGTTTTCACATGCGTGACCGCCCTGGCGTCAGCACCATGGCACATGGTCGTTTTGCGATTTTTGGTAGCGATGGGGGTCGGCGGTGAATGGGCTGTGGCCACTGCAGTGGTTGCCGAGGTCATGCCAAAGCGATCTCGGCCCGTAATGGGCTCTATTTTTCATGCGTCAAGCGTATTCGGAACATTGATGGCGGTTGCGGTCGGATACTTTATCATCAGCGCTCAGGTCCTTGGTGAAAACACTTGGCGACTCGGGTTTGTTATTGGTGTACTCCCAGCGCTGCTGACTGTATTTATTCGTTGGAAAATGCAAGAGCCTGAGCAATGGGTTCAAGCAAAGGAACGCGAAGCGGCTGATGCGACTCAGGCGACAGGTTCACTTCGTGATCTGTTCCGCAATGAATATTTACGTGGCACGCTGATCGGAACGATCCTTGCAACAATAGGTCTCACAACATTCTGGGGCTGTCATATCTATGGAAAAGACACACTCAAGCGTCGTGCTGAGACGAGCATTTTATCTGATGCAGGCCTGGCAGGGATCAACTGGAAAGAGGCCAGCGAGGAACAAAAAGAAGCTCGAGAACAAGCACTTGCGGCCGGCAAGAGTATCATCAAGCGGCAGGAAATGACTGGAATGTTTCTGGTGATGGTACTCGGGGGAGGGCTCGGTCTGGTCTTATTTGGATCCATCTCGAATATCATGGGAAGAAAAGGCGCTTTCATCTTCTATCACCTCGGTGGTTTTTTAGCGGCCCTGTTCCTTTTCTACGTTCTTGGACCGGGCGATTACTCGCGCACTTCGCTACTGATCTTCCTCCCCATTTTTGGCTTCCTGACCTTGGGGATGCACGCGGGATATGCCGTCTACTTCCCAGAACTTTTTCCGACACGGCTTCGAGGCACTGGCACGGGTTTCTGTTTTAATGCAGGAAGAATTGGCTCGGCGGTGGCCATGGCAACCTCCGCAACTCAGGGCTGGACTCCCTCTCAATCATCCCAGTACATGGTTCCACTTTTTGCCGTTGGGGTTATCGTCACCCTACTTGCCAAAGAAACTCGTGGTGAGGAGCTGCCGGATTAATGGTAGCAAGACCAACAATTCCCAGCTTAATCATTCGCCGAACGATGATGATGACGAGAGATGATAGACCCAAGTCTGATAACGATTTCACTGATTCTGATCTCGTTGGTAGCTGGCCTGATTCATAGCGCGATCGGGTTTGGATTTGGTATCGTCGCGATTGCGCTATTACCCATTGCGATCGACGCCAAGTCAGCGCACATCATCGTCTCGGTATGTAGTGTTCCCATGCTGATCATGGCTGCTTGGACCTATCGCAGCGGAGCACAAAAGATCCCGTTGCTGATCTCAACATTCGGCGCATGCATCGCATTACCAGCAGGTGTCTACCTCTTCGAGGTAATCTCACTTGATCTCTTGGTAAGACTCACTGGACTCGGAGTTCTGATGATGGTGATCTCCTCCAGTAAACCATTGAAGATCCGTCAAACAAATTCAACCAACGCAACTCACTACACGCCATGCTTGTCAGCTGGCATCATCTCGGGATTTCTTGCTGGGGCCGTTAGCATCGCAGGACCGCCAATCGCCGCTTTCGCAATTCGACAGAACTGGAGAGCAAATCAATACAAAGCGTTTATGGCTCAGTTTCTTCTGGTCATTGCAAGTTTTAAAGCAGGACTACTTGGGCTACGAGACCACGTTAATCTAGAAATCGGCTATGAAATCCTAATTGCTTCGATCTTCTCCATGATCGGTGTTCGGATGGGCGAGAAAGTTAGTCGCAACCTCGATGCAGACAAGCTTAAACACCTCGTTGCGGCGGTATTGATTGCGGTGGCAGTCTTCATGATGCTACGCGGTAATGCATAGCAATCCTTACACTGTATGCAGAGTAAATCCCAAGGTCCGGCTCTTAGCCGCCCATTTACATGCTCCGATTAGCGAGCTTCAAATTTAAAAAAACGAAAAGTTAAATCCAAAGCTCGGCAGAGAGGCTGCAGGCTTCAAGCGTGATCTATTGAGCAAAGGTGCTTTGTATCAGCACATAGAGTTTCCCCTCATTATCCGAGGGATCAACATCGAACATTCGGAGGTATAGTCGACCTGTTTTCTTCGCATTAAAGGACATGGGACCGGAAACGACAAAGGGCTGTCCCTCCGTCAACTCTGCAGGAGTGTTTGCAACAATCCCAATCAAGGTCCCCAGCTTGATGCGATTATCTTTTGGCCTGAACTCAGCCGGTATCTCGAGGCCGGCT
>CAXQOB010000125.1:0-5756 GCA_964225475.1 Candidatus Nitrosopumilus sp.
CAACATGGACCATCTGCAAATTCAAAATCAGATCGAACTAATGTCAGCGAATTCGCCTCGTCGACGACGAAATCATCAGCAGCGAAAATCACACTGAAACTCGATCCTGAAAAACACACACAGACAACGAACGGAAAAACTACTCTTTGCCACAAACAATCGCCGGACCACAAACGGTCAATAACGCTATCTCTCAAGGAGTTTCTCCCTACCTGATGAAACCGAAGTCGAGCCATGACTTATAATCGTTCGATACATGAAAAGAACCGAACACTCTGCTGACTAGCATGGCCCAGATAAAAATGCGTACCATACGTCTTCTCTCAGAATGTGAACCAACGCGTCCGGACTACAATATCAAGTCAGTAGAACAATGGCGCGACCTAGAGTGCATTTGCTGTCCAAATTGATACGAATAACCCCACACAGCATCGGCAGACTGTAAACTTGATCTCTGGTATATCACTGCCGTACTCTAGCGCCATCAGCTTTGTGTCCCATTTCTTTAACACGATTCCATTCGCGTTAACGGTCACCTTTTTTCTACTGGGGGTGACTGGGGTGACCAGCGCGCAGTCCTCTGCAGACCCAAAGCCAAGCCGGAATGTCTCCGCAGTACCAATACCGAATAGCTCGAAAAGGTCTGCTGCGAGTGACAAAATCGATGTACGTCACACTGATCTCTCAGCGGTCCATCTGTTGATCGAGAATCACTGTATCCAATGCCATGACTCATCGACGACCAACCATGGTGTCAACTTCGATGAAACAACGACCACTCTCGACTCCTCCTCATTGACCAAATGGGAAAAGGCAATACGAAAGATAAAAGCGGGTCAAATGCCTCCTGCTGATTCAGAACAACCTGACCCGTCTCTTCGGAAGCAAGCACTCGACCAACTCATCTCCGCGATTGATCGTTTTGCAGAAAAAGAAATTAATGTCGGTCGTACAGCCACCTTCCGTCGGCTCACTCGGTTTGAGTACCAGAATGTAGTTCGTGACTTGTTCGGAATCACAATCGACGCAAACGCCTTCCTTCCACCGGATGAAATCAGTCACGGCTTTGACAACGTCACCGTTGGTGAGTTACCACCGACCCTGCTCAGTCGTTATGTCTCGGCGGCACAAAGAATTAGTCGCATGGTCCTTGAAAGTGATGTTAATGGAGTGGATGTAGCCACCATTCGCGTACCGCCTGATCGGACACAAGAAGAACATGTCGAGGGTTTACCGCTGGGAACTCGAGGCGGTGTATTGCTGCAACATCACTTCCATCGCACTGGAACCTACGAGATCAGCATTCGCTTAACTCGAGACCGAAACGAACATGTCGAGGGGCTCAAGAAGCCCCATGACCTTGAATTACTCATTGATGGTGCAACGATCGAATCCTTTCGTGTCTATCCGCCAAGAGCAAGCAACAAAACGGCTGATGACTACACCCAACCCTCCCATATGAACGTCGACAAACACCTTAAGGTCAGGGTCCATGTCAAATCGGGGATGCATCGGCTAGGAGCGACCTTTTTGAAGAATCCATCTTCATTGCTTCAAACCAAACGCCAACCTCTGGACGTTCACTACAACATGTATCGACACCCGAGACTTGGACCGGCAATCTTTCAGGTTTCGATTGCTGGGCCCCTCTTGGATAACGCTAATCCCGGTTCATCCATCGCCCCACCCCGAAACACAGCGCTGACACCGTGGCCTACCTCAAATCTGGAGGAAGAATCATGTGCGAGAACAATTTTGGCAAAGATCATGCCACAGATGCTTCGTCGCAGTGTCTCTGATGGAGAACTCGAAAAAGTGATGCTCAAGTACCGGCAGGTTGCAATCAATCATGGGTTTGAGGCAGGTATCGAATATGCAATCAGCTTTTTATTAATTCACCCAAACTTTCTTTTTCGAATTGAGAATGCACCCGCACAAAAGACACCCGCGCGAGCTTATCAGATCAATGATTTTGAACTCGCTTCCCGGCTTTCTTTTTTTCTTTGGAGCAGCATTCCAGATTCAACACTGATACACCTCGCAGAGCAAAACCAACTTCATGAACCTGAAACGCTACGAACTCAAATTCATCGGATGCTCCTCGATCCGAAATCGGAGTCTCTGGTAAGAAACTTTGCAGGCCAATGGCTATACCTTCGTAATCTCGAGTCTTTATCACCCGACGCACGACTCTACCCAAACTTCGATGACAATTTACGTGATGCATTTCGAAAGGAAACAGAGCTCTTCCTTTTGAATATGATCCGAGAGAATCAGCCGATCCAGAACCTCATCAATGCAAACCACACCTATCTGAATGAACGACTTGCGCGACATTACTCTGTCCCAGGCGTCTTTGGCAGCCATTTCCGAAAGGTCGAACTTCCTTCGAACTCGCATCGCGGTGGCTTGTTGCGGCATGGCAGTATT
Source organism: Candidatus Nitrosopumilus sp. (assembly GCA_964225475.1). Lineage (GTDB taxonomy): Bacteria > Planctomycetota > Planctomycetia > Pirellulales > Pirellulaceae > Rubripirellula. The sequence continues at coordinate 2,431 of CAXQOB010000125.1, forward strand.
CTAAGTGTAACGTCTTACTCCAATCGAACCTCGCCTGTACTTCGTGGTAAATGGGTCTTGGAGAACCTGATCGGTACGCCGCCACCACCACCGCCAGAAAATGTTCCTAATCTAAAAGAGGACGCCGGATCCCAAAAACTCAGCATTCAAGAGAAGCTTAAACAGCACCGCGATGCCGAAGCCTGTGCAACGTGCCACCAACTTATCGACCCAATTGGCTTTGCGTTGGAACATTACGATGCATTAGGGCGATGGAGAGAACTCAATTTGGAGGAACAAATTGACACCACGGGACAACTACCAGATGGAACCAAAGTCAGTGGCGTGCGACAACTGGAAGAGGGAATCTTGAAACGACCTGATTCCTTGGCTTTCACCCTTGCGGAAAAACTGATTGTCTATGCTTTAGGCCGAGGTATCGAACCAACCGATGCACCCTATATTCGCAAAATAATCGCCGAAGCGAAGAAAGAAGACTATCGAATCAATGCGATCATCGAATCAATTGTGCTAAGCCCCATTTTCCAAATGAGAATGTCTGAACCATGATACAGCGTAAAGCACTACCCAGACGCACGTTCCTTCGCGGCGCGGGAACGGCACTCGCATTGCCTCTGCTTGATGCAATGCTGCCGGCAATGACTGCAACCGCAGCAACGGACGCAGCCCCAGAAAAATTGAGACGTATAGGATACGTCTACATGCCGATGGGATGCGATATATCGCGTTGGACACCCCCACAGGAAGATAAACTCGATTCCCTTCCGCCAATACTTCGACCTCTTGAAACGGTTAAGCGTCAGGTAACCGCCCTGACCAATTTAGAATTAAAAAACGCATACCCAGGAACGCACGCAACTTCCAACGCATCGTTTCTAAGTGCGGCAAAAGCAAAGCGAACCGAGAGCACTGATTACTTTCTTGGGACGACGGCGGATCAGATTGCTGCAAAAACGATTGGATCACAAACCAAACTCTCCTCCCTCGAACTCTCGATGGACCTGCTGCAAGTAGTTGGCCAATGCGACAACGGGTATGCATGTGTCTACCAAAACAACCTCTCATGGTCTTCACCGACAACACCACTTCCTGCTGAAGCTCACCCGCGTTTGGTTTTTGAATCCCTTTTCGGAGAAGGCGGAACACCTGAAACACGCCGACGTTCATTGCGACAAAGAGCGAGCCTACTGGATGCACTCAGCGAAGAAATTCAGGCACTACGCGCGACCCTTGGTCCCCAAGACCGGAGAACTGTCGACGAATACCTTCACTCGATTCGGGAGGTCGAAAGACAGATTCAAAGAGCAGAACAAGCCACTCGTGAGACCACTCAGATCGACCTCGATCGACCAAATGGCGTGCCTTCAAGCTATCGAGAACACGCCCGACTGATGTTTGACCTGCAACGCCTCGCTCTCCAAGGCGATATCACGAGAGTGATTACCTTTCAGCTTGCAAGAGAGACAAGCAACCGCAGCTACACTGAAATTGGTATCAGTGAACCCCACCACCCTCTGACTCACCACGGGAACGATCCTGAGAAGATAGCGAAAGTTGCAAAAATAAATGAGTTTCATGTATCCCTCTTTGCTGAATTCCTTGAAAAACTAAGCAAAACGCCGGAGGCGGGCGGCTCTCTTCTTGATCATGTGATCTACATGTATGGAAGTGGCATGGGGAATCCAAATGTTCATGACCACACCAACCTACCAATTCTCGTTGCGGGAGGTGCAGCCGGAAAGATGCAAGGCGGGCGACATCTGCGCTTCAATCAACCAACACCACTGGCCAACCTACATCTCACGTTACTGAATAAAGTAGGTGTTGATTGTGAATCATTCGCTGACAGCCAAGGAAAAATCGAGGGTCTTTTTCAACCAATGAACCTCTAAATGTTTTTCAGACAAGGCACGAAGCAACGGTAAAAAAATGCCAGTAACTCTGCGAGCAAAAATTCGTCTGGTTGCGAATCTTCGCAACATCATTCTTCTCCTAGTACTGACTTCTTTGTCAGGAGTGATGGCGAATGAACCTAAAGAAGCCAGAACGACAATTGTCGCTGAGCTTGTTAAGAACAAGGAGTTCAAGCTCGCGTTGGAAAAAATCGATAGCGGCGCGGATACAAACCTCCCCCTGCCAGACGGCAGCACCGCATTGCACTGGGCGCTGCATCACCGCAACGATGCAATGGTTGATCGTCTAATTTCCGCCAGAGCAAATCCCAATGCAGTCAACCGATATGAGGTCCCACCACTTTGGATTTCGTGTTGCGCGGGTGATGCAATTGGTGTCGAGCGATTGCTCAACGCAGGAGCAAATGCCAACGCCTCATTGCGAGGCGGCGAAAGCATGCTGATGACTGCAGCCAGAACAGGAACACCTCAAATTATTGAAATGCTTCTCAAGCACGGCGCAGAGGTTGATACGACCGAACAAAGCGGACAGACCGCATTGATGTGGTCCGCGGCGGAAGGTAACCATGATGCCAGCGAAGTTTTGCTGCGTTACGGTGCAGATCCATTTATCACCTTACCCTCCGGATTCAATGCGTTTTTCTTTGCCGCACGGCAGGGCAGAGCCAAGAGCGTCTTTCAACTGCTGAATGCAGGATATGAAATCAATGCTAAAATGAGGCCTAGAAAAAAGGTCTCGAAAGGGCCCAACTCAGGAATGACTGCCCTGATGCTATGCATCGAAAATGGACATTTCGAATTAGCCATTGAACTCATTAATCGTGGTGCGGACCCGAACACACTTGGAACGGGCTATGCGCCACTTCATGCGATTTCGTGGGTTCGGAAACCGATCAGAGGGGATGGCGACCCACCACCGATTGGCTCCGGAAGCAGATCCAGTCTTGATCTAACGAGACACCTTCTGGAGAACGGAGCGGAAGTGAATCTTCGTCACAAAAAACATTCACCACGTCAGGGTGGACTGAATCGTACTGATGCGACACCGATGATTCTTGCTGCAGAAACAGGCGATCTCGCACTACTACAATTACTTCACCAGTACGGAGGCGACCCACACCTTTTCAACGTGGATCGAGCCAACGCCTTGCTGGCGGCTTCAGGCATTGGTGTACTAAGCAACGGTGATGAATCCGCTGGCACGGAGCAAGATGCGATTCAGACCGTCCGATACCTCTTAGATCTGGGTGCGGAGATTAATTCGGTTGATAATCACGGAAAAACGGTCATGCACGGCGCTGCTTTCAAGAGCTGGCCTTTGCTAATCGAAAAACTGGATCAATGGGGTGCAAATGAAGAAATCTGGAATCAGAAAAACCAAGATGGGTGGACTCCACTGATGATTGCTCAAGG
>CAXQOB010000126.1:0-12375 GCA_964225475.1 Candidatus Nitrosopumilus sp.
GTTTTGAGACAAAGCCACGCTTGGTAGTTAGATACTTATGAAAGTCATCGTACTCCTTCGTCCCGGATGGACTCCCATAAGACTCACCAACATCGATTCCTGCAATTGCGATTCCAGCAGTGAGAAACTGCTCAAACATCCATGTTTCTTCAACTCCTGGCAAATTGCGTAATGTCGGTGCGTACCAGACCCACGGAGTTTTTTCACTTTTGGTGTGGGGCAGCATGATAAACGCATCCTGCCCGTTAAACTTTAGCGCTTCACCCTTGACAGGTAATTTTTTGTTGCCGAGTTCAATCTTTTGCGCGTGTGATGGATTCACGCCCACCATTGCGGTCATCAACAGACAGCTGAGTAGTAAGGTTTTTAAAGACATGTTTTTGTGTTAGGTCAAAAGACTCGCATGGGGTCTAGAAATATCATTTAGGTGATGACGAAGATCGTAACATAGCATCAAATCGTGTACTCGATCTTAAGAGTTTTTTTGTCGTTGATTTGAAGACCGTGTCACACATACGTTGTCTCTCTGTGATCCATCGCAAAAAAGAGCCATGATTCGCTGCAGGAATAATCAGCTTTTTTACCTAGGCGTTGGATAACCTCGCACGTTGGGCGTTCCGTTAGTCTTTATTTTGCTTGCCTTAATTTGCTAACCTCTCTGCTGTGGTTACGGGTGCGTTCGGTTGATGAGCGATTGTTTCCACCATGAAAATCGATGACAGAGAGGTCGGAGATGTCGCGGCGCGTTAGACGAGTGAATCTTTGGATTTGGGTGATACTGACGGTGGTTTCCGGTGGAAGCATCGCCGGTTTTATCCCCATTAAGATCGATAGAATTCTTGATGGCTGGCCACTACGAGAGATCACCTCGGAGAAGGATGACCAGCAAGACAAGTCTTTTGGTTCGACACGTGTGCCGGTACCTAACAGTGCTCTGGAAGGGGTTGTTGATGAAAATGCCACTGCCGATCGACCTCTCTTGATTGCCAGTTTCAATATTCAAGTATTGGGACAAAGCAAAATGAGTAAGCCAAATGTGGTGGGCATCCTTGCAGAAACGATCCGACGTTTCGATTTAGTGGCGATTCAGGAGGTGAGATCAAAAGAAGAAAATGTTTTACCTCGTTTGATTCAGGCAATTAATTCCGATGGAGACAACTACAGTTTTTTAATTGGGCCTCGCTTGGGTCGTACAGTGAGCAAGGAGCAGTATGCGTTTGTATTCGATACAGATCGAGTTGAATATGATCCTGGTTCAATCGGTACGATTTCGGATCCAGACGACCTTTTGCATCGTGAGCCTTTTGTTACACGATTCCGAGCAAAGACCGCTGACGCAGACAGAGCCTTCACGTTTTGGTTGGTCAATGCTCACACCGATCCAGACGAAGTACCTCAGGAATTAGATGCACTTGCGGATGTGTTTCGGGTCATGCAACAAACCCAGCTGGACGAAGATGATGTGATTTTATTAGGCGACCTGAATGCGGCTCCATCGAAATTTGGTCCACTTCGCGCTATACCCGGCATTCAATGGGTGGTTGAGGGCACACCTACCAACACACGACGAACTAAGACCTACGACAACCTTTTGTTCACAGGATCGACTACGCGCGAGTATACGGGACGATGGGGCGTCTTTGACATTGAACGTGAGTTTGGCATCAGTATGCAAGAAAGCTTGCAGGTATCGGATCACATGCCGGTGTGGTCGGAATTTAGCCAATGGGAAATGAACGCGGTGAGCCCCTGATGAATCAAGGTCAGTCAGGGTGCAGGAGATGCTCGAAATTTAAGCATGATAGGTCCTGAGTGATTTTTCACTTTTTCATTGGCGATCAAAATAAAGTCATCACTGATTGTTGGCTGTAATTCGTGCCCACTGATAAGTTCAATTTCTCCAACACGATTTGGTAGAAAATGGATAACGGGTCTGCCCCCTCTTTGTGAACCATTCGTATTGATCGGATCAAACGATTTTTCCGCTTCGTTGCGAGTGATCTCGAATGTGTAGACGTCTTGTTCAACGGTTAGTTTTTGTTCATAGGCTCTTGGCATATTTGACATTTTCGCTTCCCATCCTGGGTCACCATAAAACGCCACCGTGTCGCGGTCCCACAAAAGTCCACGCGAATCAAACGACGTTAATCCGAGCGATTTCCCTTCATCAGTGGGTTCGCTCGTGGGTAGATTACGAGATCCAGCGTTGATTTTTATTTTGGTCAGCGTCGGAAAATACGTGTCAATACGGTGAATCAAAGCATGTTGGTTCGCATGAAACGCCTCGGTCAATGTGTACCGACCCGGCTGCTCAACAAAGTAATCAAGGATACCCCAGCCGCTGTAGCCGTACCACGTTAAGACCGTGTACCCAACCATCTGGTTCATACCAACATCGTTCATCCAAGCCAGTGCCATGGCATCAGGTCCATCGATATGCCCCATCAGACAATTACCGACAGCTAGGTAAACCTTTGGATCAGCCGATTGAATCCGAAATCGCTCACCCTCGGTCGTCCGCCCGAACATCTTTCCATCTTCGGACTGAAAAAAACCATTTTTGTAGCGAAAACCAATTTGCCAATTTCGTTCTGTGGCATGACCTGACGTGATAAAAAGTTGCGATCGATATTTCGAGAGACTATCCGCCAAAGCATGAGTTGTATCCGCCGGTCCTGTCTTTTCTGTTGGCTTGTTATCAGGTGTTTTTTGGACGGTCTTGTGTTGCACTAATTCGTCATACCACAAACCTTCTTTACACTTGGATAGTGCAATTTCTGTTCCGGATGCCACACGTTCGATGAGCAGAGGTTTGTCTGCCGATGCAATTCGCAGAGCGTTTTTTGCATCGTATCCTGTGAGGATTCCCCATAGAGTGTCACAGTATGGATCCTCGTCAATTTCACGTGTAAGACGATGTACATCTGAAACAAAGGAACGACTGACTTCATCGGCGGCGGCTACGAAACACGTATAGCGTGGGTGCTCTGTCGATAACTTGTCGAGTGTTTCGGAAACCTGCTGTTTCCATAAGATGGTTTTTGCGTGGGGGTACTTTGCCTGTAGTGCTGTGACAACCTTTGACCATTCGGGATCAGATGCCGTGGTCTCGGAGATCACAATCGAATAAGGATTTTCTTGCGCACAGCATGTCCAGCAAGTGAGCGAAAAAACGCAGAGCGCAAAGAGGCTGGGTTTAAACATGGGGGTGATTGGGTCTGCAAAGGTGGAATTGCGTTGTGGCTGATGATGTTTATTTCAAACTCGAGATTATGAAAGATTGTAACGCAGTTCACCCAGCTTTTTTGGCGGCTCCCAGTTTGTGGATGGGAAAAGGTGGGGTTGGCATATTGCTGCCAAAGCAGTTTGTTATTCGCGAAACCGTTCAAGATGCTTATCTTTATTGATGCAAAATCGGTTTTTCTTGGGGGTCTGTGTGAAGTTCATGCTGCCTCATTGTGAGCTGGTATTCCGCTAAGATACTGGCCGATTCAGAAAGCGACGATTTGGTGCCAACACTGCAGTTCAAGTAAGACGTTCTTCTCCCAAAAAGAGGTTGTGTTTCAAGATGAGATGCTGCGAGATAGCAATACATATCGTCTTTATTAATCTGTTGTTCTCAACCTTGGCGTGGTGTGAGAGTCCACCCAATATCATTTTGATTGTCGCCGATGATTTGAATTGTTTTATCCAGCCATATGGAGACACGGTGGCGAAGACCCCCAATTTGTCTCGGCTCGCAGACCGTGGATTGGTTTTCGAGCGAGCCTACTGTCAGCAGGCTGTTTGTAATCCATCAAGGTCATCTTTCTTGACGGGGATGCGGCCCGACACCGTACAAGTCGATGATCTGCGTAAGTACTTTCGCGAGACGACGGAATTTGGGAAGACGATAGTCACCTTGCCGCAGTTCTTTAAAAACCGAGGCTACTTTTGCCAAAACATCGGAAAGATGTTCCACAACATGGGTGACACGCAAGACCGTCAGTCATGGTCCATCGATGAGGTATTGCACAAGGGCACTCATTCAGCAGATACGTTGTATTACAACACTCCAAAGGCACGTCGAGGTGAGGGTTTTGCTAAGGCTCCCGTGAGTGAGGCTAAGGAGGTAGCAGATCTCGTGTATCGGGATGGACAGATTGCTAATCTTGCCTGTTCTGTCCTGAGAGAGTATCCCGATCAGGGTTCTCCTTTCTTTTTGGCTGTCGGTTTTTGGCGTCCTCACCTTCCGTTTGTAGCTCCCAAAAGATATTGGGATTTATATGAACGTGATCAGATCAAGTTACCAACAGGACTGGAACAAACCAGCCAAATACCATCGATCGCGTTGCACGAATCGAAAGAATTGTGGAGTTATGGCAATCTTCGAGATTTTCAAGCTCTGAGTGATGAACAAATGAGACATCTGCGTCATGGCTACTATGCATCAATCAGTTTTCTTGACGCGCAGGTCGGGAAAATACTCGACGCACTCGACGAAGGAGGGCATGCAGATGACACCATCGTTGCCTTTATCTCTGACCATGGATTCCATGTTGGCGAGCGCGGCTTATGGGGAAAGACTTCCAATTTCGAATTAGACGCTCGCGTGCCTTTCATCATTGCAGATCCACGTGCACCGCGGAGCCATGGGAAGAAAACAGCAGCCTTGTGTGAGCTTGTTGATCTCTATCCGACTCTGGTCAGTCGGTGTGGTTTTGAACCGAGTGATCCAAATCACTTGCAAGGTTCAGATTTGGGCCGGTTATTCAATCATCCGCAGGAAACCGTCAAAGATGCTGCTTACACGCAACACCCTCATCCTTTCTATCGGCCGCGCGATCAGTGGGAGGCACTGGGTTATTCCGTTCGGACCGAGGAATGGCGCTACACTGAATGGCGATCACCAACAAGCAACCAAGTCGTCGCTAGAGAGTTGTACCAACATGACAGAGACTCCGAAGAGTTGATGAATGTTGCTGCTCTGTATCCGAAGATTGTCGCGAAGCACTCCCTGAAGCTCGCTGAACAATTTCCTCTGGTTCCTCAAGAGGGAAAATCTGAGGCAGAGCGTTGAGAAAAGGGGATCGTTTAACAGCCTTTCCGGCTGACCAAGTTATCTATCAGGCATCAACAATGAGATCAGATTCCGCGACCGCCTGACAGGCGAGAACCATTTTGTTTTTCTTATCTTTTGCACTCAGAGCTGCGTCACAATCCATTGAAACATCTCCTTTGATCAGTCTAACCATGCACTGGCCACAGATACCTGAGCGGCAATCCGATTCAATCGGAACCTTGCATTTTTCCGCACTGGTCAGAATCGTATCTTGTTGACTTGTTTTCCAATCAAGATCCGAACGAGCAAATTGAATGGTCACGCTTTTTGTTTTTACGTTGTCGATGGCTGTCGATTTTGCCCCTCCAAAGCTCTCGCGATAGATCCTATCTGTGGGTATTTCCGTGTTGGCTAGCATCTTATCTATCGCATCCGCCATTGATTTCGGTCCACATACAAACACCTCCGCATCAATCTCGTTTTCCGTGACGTTTTGAATGATGGATTGATCTATTCGACCTCGTCGGCCGTTCCATGAATTGCTTTCCTCCCTAGTTAACGTCGTATGTACTGTCATGTTCTTGAGCGACTTGCTGATCTCACCGATTTCGTCAGTGAAAAGTAAATCGTTCTGAGTCCTCGCTGACACTAAAAGTGCAATGTTTCCCTGCCATGAGACATGATGGAGGTATCTCAGAATGGATAAGAGTGGAGTGATACCAACACCGCCTGCGATCAGAATAACGCTTCGGGATAAATTACCTGTGAAGATGAATTTCCCGTAAGGTCCTCGTGCCGAAATGAGATCGCCGGCTCGAGCGACGTCGTGTAGGTAGTTAGAAACGAGCCCACCCTCCTGCTTCTTGATTGTTAGTTCAATCCACTGTTTTTGATGCGGTGAGGATGCAATGGTGTATGACCTTCGCTCAGTTTTTGATCCGATACTGACGTTCAAGGTGAGAAACTGGCCCGGCTTGAACTTGAATGCTAAATCGGTTGAGTCTGCGTTGATAAACCGGAAAGTTCGTACGTCGTGGGACTCCTGTTTGATATCAATGAGTTCAAGTTGACCACTCCAGAAGCGTTCCGCGTTCTGATTAGGTTTTTTCTTTCTTGCACTCACATTTTGAAATGGTGACCAGCCTTGAATGGATAGACGTGAACCAAGAAGTGCGCTGAGTACGACCGCGAAGGCTATCGGTATCCGTGTATCTGATTTCACCTGCAGGTAGTAATGGAGCACTGCAAGTGCTGCGATGAGGTACGCCAATCGATGTAAACGTTTCCATTTTCTTAATCCTAGACGTTGACGCATTTTCGCAGTTGAGGTGGCTACTAATGGGAGGAGCATTACAAATGCGATGGTTCCTATTACGAGGAACCGTCTTTGGGTCATTTCCTGCCACAGACTCGTGAGGCTCGCTTCACGATCAAACAGGAAATAGATCGAAAGATGAGTCAGGGCATACAGAAATCCACATAGCCCAAACGTTTTCCTAAAAAGAATCCACTCATCTTTCTGGGTTAAACGGATGAGGGGTGTGATCAGGAGAGACAACAGCAGCAAGACGAGGCTGACGATCCCTGTGATATGAATCGCAGTATTGACGGCATTCGGCCCTAACTGTTGTTGTGAGTAATCCCATCCCAGGATCAATAGGGGGATCATCGAATTGAACCAGATTAACTGATTGGTGAATTGACTAGTTTTCATGCAATCATTCAGTCCCCTCAATAGAAGCTCTTGAGATCGAGACCGTCGTAAAGAGATGACACTTGTTCTTCGTACCCATTGAACATCAATGTTTTTCGGCGGCCCGTCTCGCCGATTCTCTGTTCCGTTGCTTGACTCCATCGAGGGTGATCAACATTTGGATTTACATTCGCATAGAACCCATACTCAGACGGAGCGTAACGATTCCAACTCGTGGGTGGTTCCTGATCAAGAAGAGTGATTTTTACAATGGATTTGATCCCTTTGAATCCATACTTCCAAGGCACAACCAGCCGAACCGGAGCACCGTCTTGCGGCGGTAGTTTTTTTCCATACAGTCCGGTGGCGAGAAGCGTTAGTGGGTGCATTGCTTCATCGAGTCGCAGTCCTTCAACGTACGGCCAGTCGAGTACTTTTGTCTTTTGTCCCGGCATGCGAGCAGGATCGAATAATGTTTCGAATGCAACATACTTCGCATTAGGCAATGGCTTCACCATATCCAGCACTTGCTGAAGAGGGACGCCGGCCCATGGAATCACCATCGACCAAGCTTCAACGCAACGCATTCGGTAGATTCTCTCTTCCGGCTGGGAGATTGAATGGAGTTGATCGATCGTGATTTTCTTGGGATTCTCAACAAGTCCGTCAATGGTGATTTGCCAGCTTTCAGTCGTAAAATTGCGGGCTGCTGCTGCGACTCGTCGTTTGTCCGTTGTGAATTCATAAAAGTTGTTGTAGCTGATGATATCGGCTTCCGCCGTTTTTTCTTCCGAGGTGGACCAATTCGGACTCGAAGATGTTGTGTTAGATTCACTCGGTGTCACCAATCCACTTAGTGGTGCAGAGGCATTGGTAACACGGTTGACCGGATTGAACCAACGATAGAGTGACGCGGTTGTGATCGTGCTCGCCGCGATCGCGCCAGCGCGCATGATGCTGCGGCGATTAAAGTAAAGATGAGAGGGTGTGACTTCGTCTGCGAGATCACTACGTTTGGTCATGATTCCAACTCAACGTTTAAATAAAACTATTATTTCGGAACACTGCCACTCTCTCTGATTCGGACACTCGGATCTAATTTGATAAGACCAAGCGTGCAAATCATTCAAATAATGCGATGACATGATCAAGCGGCCGTCCAATTGCTGCTTTTTTGCCATGAACAACAATCGGTCGTTCAATCAAAACTGGGTTCTCCGCAAGTAAAGTTAGCCACTGATCGTCAGTAAGATCAGATTTGCCAAGGTTCAATTCCTTGTACAGCTTTTCTTTGGTTCTGACCAACATGCTTGGTGTGATACCTAGTTTTTTGGTGATGTCGCGAAGTTCCTGCTTGGAAGGCGGACTTTCTAGGTACTTGATGACGGTGTGTTCAATCTCATTTGTGTTTAAGTAATCAACGGCATCTCGAGATTTTTTGCATCGAGGGTTGTGAAAAATATGCGTGTTCATGGTGATTGATGAAAAACGTGGTTATCGAAAGCAGCCAAGAGTACGGTTAATCCAAGGGGTTAACTGTCAGAAGATCAACTGAATCCTCTACCCGATCATAGCAGAACCCAAGCTTAGGACCGTAGAGAAACAAAACTCGCGTCCGGTGCTATCAGCGACAAAATGTTTCATGGTTTGCCTTCGCACGATAATGAAGCGACGGCCGATTGGCAGGCAAGGGTAGGGGAGTGCATAAGGTGAAACTCTGACGCTGATTTGCGGATTGGTTACTTTGTCGGACGCTACGAAAAGATTAAATAATGCAGCTTGTATGGTTCAAGAAAGATCTTCGCACGATTGATCATCGCCCACTATTCGAGGCGGCAAAATGTGGACCTTGTCTATGTCTCTACATTTACGAACCGGACATAATCGGCTCGGATGAATTTGACGCTTCTCACTTGGAATTTATTAACCAGAGCCTTGAAGACCTGGATAATTCACTGCAAGCAATAGGAGGGAAGCTGATCAGAAGGGTAGGGGAAGCCACAGAGGTCTTATCTCAAATTCATCAACTCCAGAGGGTCAGCCGAATCTGGAGTCATGAAGAGACAGGCAATGGGATTACCTATGCCCGCGACCTGCGAGTGAAGCAGTGGGCGGAATCTCAGAATATTCCCTGGACCGAGTATCGGCAAAATGGTGTCGTTCGGTGCCTGAGTCAGCGAGACGGTTGGTCACGTCAGCGGAATCAATTTATGGCGCAAGAGATTGTGCCCGCGCCAGCGCGAATGCATACAGTCGACGAGCTCTCTGTAGGACGTCTTCACGAAGCGATTGATTTTGGTTTACGACAGAGTGACAAAAAGCAATTGATACGTGGCGGACAAGGTGTAGCGGAGGATTTACTGAGTAGTTTTCTTAACGAACGTGGACGGTATTATTCGAAAGAAATGTCGAGTCCAGTAACCGCCAACGACGCATGTAGTCGCCTGAGCGCTTCGATTACATGGGGTTGTATTTCGGTTCGACAGATTGTTCATGCTTTGCGATTGCGCCAGGCGGAATTGAGAGCTGCCAAGAAGGAAGGTCAGGCTCCATCGGGTTGGTTAACGTCACTCCGATCATTTGACGCCCGCTTGAGTTGGCACTGTCACTTCATGCAAAAACTGGAGGATGAACCCAGTATTGAATTCGAAAACATGAGCCGATCCTACGATGGCCTTCGGGAGTCGGAATTTTCACAGGAAAGATTCGAAAGGTGGTGCGCCGGGCAGACAGGCTACCCCATGGTTGATGCTTGCATGCGTGCTCTTCATCAGCATAGTTGGATCAATTTTCGCATGCGTGCAATGCTTGTGTCATTCGCCTCTTATCATTTGTGGCTTCATTGGCGGCAGCCGGCGATCTATCTCGCGAAGCACTTTTTGGATTTTGAACCGGGTATTCATTTCTCACAAATTCAGATGCAATCGGGCACAACGGGAATCAACACCGTGAGAATCTATTCGCCGATTAAGCAGGTGAAGGACCAAGATCCGACGGGTATGTTTATCAAGAGGTACGTTCCCGAACTCGAGGGCGTGCCGGAAAAGTATCTGCCGGAGCCTCACAAGATGACAACCGATGAGCAATCAAAATCAGGCTGTCGCATCGGCACAGATTACCCTGAGCCTATTGTTGATCATGCCACGGCTTATCGTACAGCCAGAGATCGTGTTTATGCGGTCCGTCGAAGGGAATCGACGAAACAGGAGGCGAAGCAGGTTGTGAGGAAACATGGAAGTCGAAAAGGCTCATCTCGGTCTTCTTTTAACAAGCGGAATAAAACTGAGCCGCGTCTCGTTGATCCCACCAGCTTATGATGATCGATTGTTACGGATTCCAGCGGATAATCACTCATTGAGGTGAGAGAATTTTGAAATGTTGAGGGTTCAAACCTCAATTTGGATGGACAACTTTTGGGTAGGTGTGCAGAATTACGCCAGTTGAAAGTCGCAGATGATTGCACGCTGAGAGAATGACCAGATTCTTCGTGATTAGTTAGCGGTTCGAATTCCTTTCATTTGGGAAAGTGATTCAGCTGTTATGAATTCCCTGCATTTTCATTTTTGCGCCCATAGCTCAGCTGGATAGAGCAACGGACTTCTAATCCGTAGGTCGTAGGTTCGAATCCTACTGGGCGTGCTTCCTCCGGTCACCGCTCGACCACGCACCACAAGTTGACTCTCAACCGTGGTTATAAAGCCTTCTTTGAAGCCGCTTTATAAAGTGCTTTGTGATGAAGAGTTACGTCAATGAATGTTTGACGAGACTCTCTTAGTCGGTCGCCACATTCTGTCATCAACGCCTGATCGAAGCCGATGTTCGAACTCGATCGCTTTCACTCTCAAGCTCTCGCCCGTTTTGACCCTCGTAAGTTAGCGATGTCGCTATTGGGTGGGGCAGGTAAGATTCGAACCCACGTCCTTGATGGAGTGACTCGGAACGAAATCCGAGCGTAAGTGTCGAACACTGAATCGCAAAAAGTGGTGCAGCGGTGAAAGGACCGAAGCGACTTGGCTCCCAGCCGAAATAGGGTTGTCCATGGTTTCGCTGAGAAGAAGGGTTGCTCGGGGCCACTGGGCCATTAAGCTCTCACTACCTTCTTTTTGCTGTTTATGCGGAAACAATCACGTGGGCTGTGTCATTACCAGAAAAGTTGCGCATCGCGCTGTTTGGCGTCGGCACCGTCGCCAGGCGGTGGGGCGTCCTGCAGACCGCGCGAATGACGAAACGCATTCCACGCTCTGGCGAAGGCGGCTACGTTTGGGATCTGGCATTCAATCGGCGAATTCTCTGACACAAAGCAAGGCGAGAAGATGAAAAGCACAATTGCCCTGGCACTCTTCCTTACAGCCTCAACAGGCTTCGCAGGAGACAAACCCGTTCATCAAGCTTCCAAGCCAAACATCATCATTATTATGCCGGATGATTCTGGTTACGGTAATCATTCCTGCTTCGGTAATCCTGTCATACAGACTCCGAATATCGATGCCCTTGCGAAACAAAGCTTGCTCTTAACACGGTATCACAGCAGCGCAAGATGCTCTCCCAGTCGTGCTAAACTCCTGAGTGGTCGCCATGAGTTTTTGGGCGGCGTGACCCATACCATCCAAGGGCGCGAGCGTTTGAGCCTGGATACGATCACGCTGCCGCAAGCCCTCAAAACAGCCGGGTATGCCACGGGTTTTTTCGGCAAGTGGCACAATGGCAAAGAAGGGCCTTACCGTCCCGAGAATCGCGGGTTTGATGAGTGCTGGATGTACGAAAAGGGCGCGAGAATGGCATCCACCATTTCTCACAATGGCAAATCGCAGAGAATGGCTGGTACCTATCCTACCGATCTGTTTTTCAAAAAAGCGACCGAATGGATCGATGTTCAACGTCAGGCAAAAAAACCCTTTTTCGTTTATCTCCCACCCAAATCACCCCACGGCCCTTTCCAAGAAGATTCGAGTGATATGCCAAATGAGGATTATAAAAAATTCCTTGGTACACATCCGGAAATGACAGTGCAGATTGCCAAGATCTTTTGGGAGGTTGAAAACATTGACATGCGCGTAGGAGAGATGCTTAAGCAGCTCGAAACCTGGGGCATCGCAGACAACACGTTATTCATCTTCATTGGAAGTGACAATGGCGCTTCGGGAACCTCGAAACTTTACAACGCCGGGATGAAAGGTCAAAAGGGACACCCGTACCAAGGCGGAACCCGTGTGCCTGCTTTCTTCAGATGGCCCGGCGGAGGCATTAAGGGTGGTTCAGAAAGCGCAGCACTCATCAGCCAGATGGACATCATGCCGACCCTCCTAGAACTTACCGGCACCCCTATGACTGATCAGCTTAAGCAGCAGGTAGAGGGACGCAGTCTGGTTCCCATGTTCAAGAACCCCGAGACCGATTGGGAGGACGACAGGCATTTGGTGCACCACGTTGGCGCCTGGTTACCGGGTCAGGCCGCCCAATCGAAACACGCCAGAGTTGCCATCCAAAACAAACGATTCACTCTAGTGAACAACAAGAATGGGGAGGAGCTTTTCGACCTCAAGAACGACCCTGGTGAAACTAAAAATGTTATCAATGAATATCCCGAAGTCGTGGCCAAACTGCGTGCCGTATACGATAAATGGTGGATCAAGGTTCAGTC
>CAXQOB010000127.1:0-4153 GCA_964225475.1 Candidatus Nitrosopumilus sp.
ACTGGCGGTGCAAGGCAATCAACTAGGACACCGAACACTATTCCAGCAAAGATCCAACGCTTTCAGCGACACTTCTGCTCTCAAACCACAGTATTAATCTTGTCGAAAGTCCGGATAATCATTTGATCTTCCGCAGTCCGCGCAGAAACAAGCCACGCTTCAGTTGTCCAAAGCGTGGCTACGTAAATGAACCGATCTAAGCGATGTTTAATTTCGATACAGGTCAGCAATCCCCCAAGTGAAGAACGTTTGCAGGCCGTAGTTAATCAGCTCTTCTTCACACTTGTACTGCAAGATCACGTAATCACCCGGCTGGATCAATGGGCGAGCTGCTGGATTGTTGTACGCATCTTTCAAGTCAACTTCGATGGCGATTTGACCATCACATTCTGTCTTTCTGAGGATGTACACGATTCCCGGTGGCACACCTTGCAGACCGCCCATGCCGCCCATACCGCCGATGCCGCCTCCACCACGATTACCACCCATGCCTTGACCCGTTTGATAGAGCTGTCCAGACATTGCCATGGCACCCAACACATCGAGATCATAGTCCCGTGGTAGTGGGAATTCCCCGCCACCCAGCAAGCCACCTGTGTAGAACACCTCTCGCTCGCGCGACTCAATGTAGACAATATCACCATCTTCGAGCGTGATTTCTTCTTCGCTCAACGTCGGAACAACACCTGGCTTTAGACGCAATGGGATCCGCAAGATGGTTGGGTCATTTGGAAGTTGAGGCAAACATGCACATGGATCCAACTTAGCAGCTTCCCGATAAGCGGCGAACGTTCGCATGAACTCTTCACGCTTTCTCTGATCCGCTTTGCTTGCTCGTAAAACTAAAATCTCGTTCTTCGCACCCAATCCCGGCAGTCCACCCGTCTCGACTAAAGCGTGAAGGACATCGTTTTTGTACGCAGGCAGATTGATCGTGGTACCACTCGCAGCATAATCTCGTGCATTCCCACCATCCGCATCCGCCGCCAAGGAAGCGTCCTCTCGGATCACGACAACGTTGTAAGTTCGCTCACGAATGATCGTCACGATAGGACGAGCTTTGTGTGGCAGAAGAATTTCTTCCTTGATATAGGCGTCGCGAATTGCATCCCTTACCTGTTCGAGCGTAAGCCCCTCTACACTGATGGGCTCAAGCAGTGGAAGAGAAAGGGTCCCATCGTCCTGAACCGCTATCGGGTAACCGATCGAGGGTGGTAATGAGCTTGTCGCTCCAGGGAAATTAACCGGTGGGGGCTGAGGTGGTGAATTCGGTGCGGTGTATGGCAGTACCCCGTCAACATACACTCCCAGAATATCGCCGGGACCGAGCTGATAATCGCGAGGTGGCTCGATTGAAAGAAGAGAAATATCAACCGGAATCAAATCATTCTTGGGCTCAGGGAAAAAATCCGCTGGCAATCTTTTCGCAGGTACGCCCTCGATTGGCTGTGTCAATGCAGCACAACCACTGAGCGCTGAGGCGACCAGGCCGATAGAAAACAGTCTAACGATTCGATTAAAACGCGTAGCGTTGGGACGTGTTGCACGATGCATGGTTTTCATCCCTGAACTTTCTTCCAAACATTCGGTGTTGAATTGTGAAAAATAGAGACCAAAGTCTTTTGGCCTCTACTACTCCAAGGTGAACGGTAACTCAGTGGTCGGTGATTCGAACTGGATCTCGGTAACGTCACTCGGAGACTTCTCTTCCTCCGTACTCTTACCGAACTCTCGAAGCCAATCATCGTAGCTGGCAGGCGTATTCACTTCGCCATTACCAGAATCGGCATCTGTCACAGAAACCGTACCGGCCGGGAGCGTATCCAAAGACTCGGATTTCTGAGCGGTGGCTTCACCCAAACTCGTCTTCAATGCACCTGTCTGCCCTTCCACCTGTGGAACGGCCGGCCCCGGAACGATTGGTAGCTCTAAACCTTCTTGACCACCGGTAGCTGAATCCGAGGTCTCTAAAACGGTTGGTTGCTGGGCGCCTGTATCCTCAGACGCTCCTGCGGAAGTGGGTGGCTGATATACCTGTGGCTCGCTGAGGTTTAATTGGACTCGGCTCCAATTACCGACCCCATCCTGCTGAGCTGCTCGCGCACCAATCGGGAAACCCTCAAACCAAGCTCTAACTGCTGCCTGACCATAAGGTGATTGATACTTCCAGCCCCAATACTCAGAAGGAGCGAGTGGTGGCGTGCACCCATTGCCACCATCAGCAACTGACTGATACCCATCAATGAAGCCGCGTTTAAAATCCCGAAGGTACTCGTGATTGCGGTATTTAGCCCTCACATCAATCCATGATTTCTCGGCCAAGGTTCGATCTCGATAGCTCGCCATCGAGTCATCCACCCATGTGTGGACGTCCTTTGCAGCAACCTTGACGCTGGAAGTGAGTAGTGTGCAGCCGGATGACGCCAGCATCGACGAGGCCACTAGTGCTAGTAACCCGACGCGGCAATGAACTGCCAAAATCGAACGCTTCGGCTGGAAGGCGGTTGAAAATGTTCGTCGTTTTAAATGATTTGCCATTTCGGCCCCCTAGGCACCAACGGTTGACAGACTCTTCATGCACCGTTCGCGCAATCTCTGACTGCGATGGATCTCACCACACTGTTTATCGCCCTTCTGGTCGTTCGGAATTGAAGGAAAATTCAGGAAAATCGGCTTGTATCAATTATTCCGAGCAGGGCCTTTAAAAGTCCCGGCAATGTCATGATGAGAGAACCAAAGAAGAACCGTAATCATTCGACATGCTGGGGTTCTCAACCCTTCGCAATAACCAGAACCAGCCGATAAAGTCCGCTTCTGCGTGTGTTTCACGCATTTCAATACAATCCTCTTTGGGGCGAATTGCCGTATCGAGTGTTCAACTCTGAGTGCGAATACCAACTCAATAGTTTGGGGGCTAAAACCAATAACTTGTATCAAATACATCAGGTAGCACGCCCTCAGACAACCATTCGGGGGGACTTCATTCAGTTTGATCAACGTCAATCGAATCGATATGCCGAACCCCTTTTACGGAGCAAGAGCCAAACAATGACTTCCCCTGATGCGTGCACACGCAGTCGAGCGAATGATTCGGTCGAACGGGGTCTTCAGTGCAAAATCCGACTTTTGGATAGATCCAATTTTGGACAAGTGCCTCTGCTCGGATCGTCACAAGAGAGACTCAGGTCGAGCACCATGCCAATCCTCAAAGCTGAACCCGATTGCTATCCGAATCATCTGTTTGAGATGAGCGAGATTGAGGATGGCCCTTGGTGGCTTCTCTACACGAAAAGCCGGCAGGAAAAGCAATTAATGCGGCACCTTCGGCAGCTGGAACTACTGCACTACGCACCACAGATTGAGAGCCGAAAGCGTTCACCCGCAGGGAGAATTCGCACAAGCCACATTCCGCTATTCACTAATTATGTCTTTCTTTGCGGAGAGGAAATGGCTCGGTATAGGGCCATCTGCACGGGGTGTGTGATTCAAGCATCGGAGGTGGTTGATACAACGACGTTCGTTCATGACCTGAAACAGGTCTACCAATTGATCAAAATGGGCGTCCCACTCACGCTAGAAAGCCGAATGTCAGCTGGCCAGAGGGTTCGCATTAAAAATGGTCCCTTCTCAGGGTACGAAGGAATCGTGATTCGCCGAGAGAACGAGACTCGTTTGTTGGTATCGGTCAAATTCATGGAACAAGGCGTGAGCGCTAAACTGGATGACTGCCAACTCGAAGCAGTGGCCTGAGGTTACAGAGCAACCTCGATTCATTTGATTGATGCTCAACTAGTAGCCGACACACTCTCCATCTTTTCTGAAAATTGGTGTAAGCTGGGTGCCAAGTTTCACTTTCACTCACAAGAGAATCGCTCAGGATAACTTTAACGCCAGAGTTTCGGTTGGCTGTCTTGAGGTTCACGCGAAACGTCTAGACTTCAAGTCAAATCTGAATTGCTAGTTCGTGGAAAACAGAGGTGAGTGTAGCTCGAACGCCCTTTCTTCCCCCGCAAACTCGCGAGACCAATAGTTTTGCCCATCGCACTTATCACCGGCATTACGGGCCAAGATGGATCTTATCTTGCTGAACTCCTACTTTCTAAAGGGTACGAAGTTCATGGACTTGTTCGTCGCTCCAGTTCGATCGGACGTG
>CAXQOB010000128.1:0-6175 GCA_964225475.1 Candidatus Nitrosopumilus sp.
GGAAGCGTTGGAGAGTCTGGCGTTCCAAACATTGTGTCCACCACCCAATATGCATCTTCTGATGCTTGGGTCATTGGCAAATCATGTTGTATTTGATACTTCATTGAATGAACCAAGTTCGGTTCAAACGCAACTTGCTCAACCT
The DNA here is from genome assembly GCA_964225475.1 of Candidatus Nitrosopumilus sp. Lineage (GTDB taxonomy): Bacteria > Planctomycetota > Planctomycetia > Pirellulales > Pirellulaceae > Rubripirellula. Next base: position 146 of record CAXQOB010000128.1, read on the forward strand.
CTTTTTTCGAGCAACCACTTAGAGCGAGTAAAGCGGTAAAAGCCAAAACTCGATACTTGCGAGTGGAAGGATTGAATGCTTGAAAGATGGGATGGATGTCGGGATACATGTCAACTTGCTTAATAGACTTGTCAGTTCATTCTCCTGAAGCCAACGACGCATTTTAAGATCGCGGTTTTCAGGAAAGGAATTTGCAGAGTTCCCTCCGCGCTTTTCTGACCGCAAGCGACGCGGGAGGAATCACTATGAACATTGTAAATGCTCGAGAATTACCCGAAATGCCTCTCTTGTAGATACAAGATAAAATCTCGGCGAAATGGGCCAGTGTGCTCAGCAGCGACTGTTTTACGCCAAACGCTTGATTTGACGAAGGCGGTAAATGATCTTTCGTATTGAACGTCGCAAAAACTAATGATTGGTTGTATCTCCGGCGATTTGCAATCGTCTGATCGTTCGTGCTTTACCAAGGATTTCGAGTGTTTCAAACATGCCGAAGCCGGAGGTTCGGCCTGTTGTTGCTATTCTGAGAGCATGGATGATCGCGCGTAGTTTGATTCCCTCCGCCTGACAGAAAGCTTGGACGGCTTCTTCGATGTATGTAGTTTCAAAAACCTCAATGTTCGCGAATTGATCCGCAATTGCGAGAAGACGCCTTGGTGCGGATTCATCGTTGCGAATGCGTTTGTCAAAAGCCGCTTTGTCTAATTCGTATTGATCGACAAATAAATAATCGTAATCCAGTATGTCACCTGCAATTGTCAGGCGATCATTTGCTTCAATTACCACTCTCTTGAGTGTCTCTAGGTCGTCATCTGAATTAATCAATCCGGCAGCATTAGCGAAGGGTGTTACGGCTTCCAGTCGCTGGTCTTCCGTGCCAGCAGCAAATGAACGAGCTTGAAAGGCGATTAACTTTTTAGGATCGAACGAGGCTGGTGCTTTATTGACTCGATCAACTGTGAACAGCTCGATCATTTCGTCCACGGAAAATTTTTCTCGCTCACCATCTAACGACCACCCAAGCAAGAGTAAGTAATTCAGGATCGCTTCCGGTTGAAATCCTATTTCACGGTAGAAATCAATGATCACTGGATTGAAGGTATCTGCTTCCGTTTTTATTCCGCATCGTGTCGCAATGCTCTGTCCGCGCGTTAACAGATCTGCAAAGTCTTTATTCTTTTCATATTTAGCAAGCTTGCGTTTGCTGAGTTTGGCGGAACCTCCCGGTTCTGCAACATACGGCAAGTGCGCGTAGGTTGGACGGGGCAGACCCAGAGATTCAATGATGAAAACTTGCCTAGGGGTGTTGGAGAGATGTTCTTCAGCGCGAACGACGTGAGTTATTTGGAAGTCTGCATCATCGACGACGCTAGCGAGGTGGTACAAGCAACTGCCGTCAGGACGTTGAATCACTGTGTCCTGTTCTTTCGACCAGTCGAAGCGTACCTCTCCACGAATAAGATCTTGAATGACGCATTCGCCCTCCCTTGGCATTTTCAGTCGAACTGTTCTTGGGCGTCCTTCTGCTTCGTAAGCCGCAGCTTCGTCATCATTCTTTGCAGCCCAGCGTCGATCGTAAAAGAATCGTTCTCCACTTTTTTCAGCCAACTCCCTTTCTTTTTGGAGCTCTTCCGGGGTCGCATAATCCCGATAAGCGTGGCCGGATTCGAGTAGTTGTTGAACTGCTGCCGAGTACTGATCCGATCGCTCGGATTGGTAGTAGGGTGCGTGTGGGCCATTGATTTCCGGACCTTCATCCCAGTCTAGACCTAGCCATCGAAATCCATCAAGGATTGGTTCTAACGCCTCTGAAACGTTCCGGCCAGCGTCCGTGTCGTCAATCCTCAGGATAAACTGACCGCCGGATTGTTTTGCAAGAAGCCAATTGAAAAGTGCTGTTCGAACCCCACCAATATGCAGGTAGCCGGTTGGACTGGGGGCAAAGCGAGTGCGAATCATCGCAAACGAGACCTAACTGAGTAATTGAAATAATTGAAGCTTGTATTTAACTCCCTGAATCATGAAGAGGATACACCAGAAACAGGATAATGGAGTAGGCCTGAGCCACTCGATCCTCGTGAATCAGCAAGGAGTGATTAAGTTCTACGCTGAGGGTCTGAGGATAAACCTAATCCCCTGCCCCGTTTTTTGCCGATTCTGAGTGAGCTACGAATATCAAGAGGAGCCATGATGTTCGGTGCCGGTGTGTTTGGTGCCGGTGTGTTTGGTGCCGGTGTGTTTGGTGCCGGTGCAATTAAATCAACTCAACGGACTCAGGGTTTGGGGAGTGACTTACCCAAGTGCTGATAGGCTTTTTCTGTGGCAATCCTGCCGCGGCGAGTTCTAACCATCAATTCACTTCGCAGAAGAAAAGGCTCCACCTCATCCTCCAGTGTGTCGCTACTTACATTCATTGTGTGTGCAATTGCCTCAAGTCCCGTGGGACCACCGGCAAAGACACGGATCAGTGTGTCGAGATACCCGCGATCTTGTTTGTCGAGTCCCATTGAGTCGATTCCGATCATTTCAAGTGCCGCCGCGGTAATCTCTTGGTTGACCTTACCTTCGGTTTTACTCTGTGCGTAATCTCGGACCCATAGAAGTCGATTATTTGCGAGCCTTGGGGTGCTGCGGCTTCTTGCAGCGATCACGAGAGCAGAATCTTGATCGACGGCAATCTGGAGCTTGACAGAGTTCCGCTGCACAATCTCTTGCAGTTCAGCCTCGGTGTACCACCCTAGGTGTTCACGAATTTGAAAACGATCTCGCAAGGGTGCACTTAGCATTCCCGCACGAGTTGTAGCACCGATCAGCGTAAAGGGTTGAATTTCATAATTTAGAGTGCGTGCATTCACTCCTTCGCCCAGAACAATGTCGACACGGAAATCCTCCATTGCGGTGTACAGGTATTCTTCGACCGTTTTGGGGATTCGGTGTATTTCATCAATGAAGAGGACACTGCCCTCAGAGAGGTTAGTAAGGTAGGGGAGCAGATCTTTCGGTGCTTTAAGACCTGCACCGTTTGCCATTTGCACTGTCGTTTCCATTTCTGCAGGAATTACAGTAGCAAAAGTTGTCTTACCGAGACCCGGAGGGCCATCGAATAATAGGTGCCCAAGCGGTTCACCCCGTTGCTTTGCAGCCTCGATTGCAATCCGAAGCCGTTCGATCACATCGCGCTGGCCGACCATTTCCTTCATCAAACGCGGCCTAAGCGATTGATCGTTCTCGCGCGGGATCCCTTCATTTTGGGCGGTTTCGGGGTCAGATTGTTGATATACCGCTTCTCTAGCCATGCTGAAATTTTATCCTTTGATGACTGGATGGTTTAACCAAGCCATCGATTTCCGGTATTCATCTCTCTGGCGGAGCAACCAATTGCCACATCTTCGAACCCAGTTGCGTGATGGGTTACGGCGGGTGGCTAGATGATCTATGTTTTTTGGTTGTAAGCCGATGGCAATGGGGCCTCGAGAGGTGGTCATTCCCGATCTCTGATCTGTCTGGGGCCGGAACCTCGATCCGAATCTGGCACCCATCACACGCCTAATCGTACTCATTTCGCCCGGCTCCTGCGAACCGCAAAAGTCCTTTTTCACCTTTTCCATGAGCGATAATCACTTAGATAACTCTGCCCACTGGCACGGGTTCACCCAAATGGCCCACTATGAACCCTTAGTTGTTCATCGTGCGGAGGGTTCGTGGTTGACAACCTCTGACGGAAGAAAACTCATCGATGGAGTGGCGAGTCTTTGGTGCAACGTGCACGGACACGGTCATCCTGCCATAAATGAAGCAATAAGATTGCAGTTGGATCGCGTCGCGCACGTGACCACTCTTGGTATGTCCTGCGATACGACGGAGGAGCTTGCGAGTGAATTGGCCCGCCGCTCGCCCGGCGATCTATCACATGTTTTTTTTAGCAGTGATGGTTCGTCCTCGGTCGAAGCTTCCATTAAGATGGCGTTTCAATACTGGCAGCAATGTGCTGAGCCTCGAAAGAAGAAAACAAAATACTTAGCACTCAATTTGGCTTACCATGGTGATACGACCGGGGCTGTCTCTTTGGGTGGAATCGAATACTTTCATCAGCTTTTTTCACCGATCCTGTTCGCTCCCATTCGTGGTCCCCTTCCCTGCACTTATCGACTGCCTCCTGATGTGTCTCCTGATCAGGCGAGTGACTATTACGCATCTGAGATGAATGCACTTTTGGAGAGGCACCACGAAGAGCTTGCTGCGGTGGTGATGGAGCCGTTAGTGCAAGGTGCCGCTGGGATGATAACGCATCCACCCGGTTTCCTTCGTCGTGTTCGAGCATTGTGCGATCAATATGAGGTGCTTTTAATCTGTGATGAAGTTGCGACGGGGTTTGGACGGACCGGCACTTTATTCGCTTGTGATCAAGAGGGCGTCACGCCTGACATTCTGTGTATGGGTAAAGGGCTGACCGGGGGATACCTTCCAATGGCTGCAACCGTTGCGACAAAGAGGGTTTACGAAGCTTTTTTGGCACCGGTTGAAGCTTCAAAACAATTCTTCCACGGTCACACATATGCTGGAAACCCTCTCGCTGCTGCTGCGGCGTTAGCTTCATTGGGTTTATTTGATAAGGAGCAAACTCTGATTCATGCGAAAGAGCAAGGAGAGTACTTGCGTGAACAGCTCGAGGTTTTGAAATCTCATCCATCTGTCGGAAGTATTCGGGGTCGGGGGCTGATGGTTGGAATTGAATTGGTGAGTAATCGCGAATCAAAACAGACGTTTGATCCCTCCCTACTTATTGGCCGAAGGATATGCCAAGCCGCAATGGATCGGGGGGTTTGGATCCGTCCATTGGGAGATGTTGTCGTCCTAATGCCTCCTCTTTCTATCGATAAACCAGAGTTGGATATTCTTGCTCATGCTGTTATCGAAAGCATTGGTGAAGTGACGGATTCCCTCGCTGGCTGAATTTTATCCTCTCACTCTTGCGGTGGTGATAAGCGTGTATGATGTAGGCTCGTTCGGCCAATTGATTGTCGGGATTTCATCAGCTGATTCGATAAGATTCACGCATCAATAGTTGCCGCGAAAGCTGAAAACTCGGAGGATTCGATGGATCAAGAATTACCAGAAGATGAATCGGCTCAATCTGGCACACCCATTGATACAAGTAGTCCAAGCCTTGTTGCACAGTACGAGCCATATTTGCGGATGCTGGCTAGGACTCGTATGCGTCGAGCATATCAAGCGAAAATGGGCGCTTCGGACGTTGTTCAGCAAGCGATGCTACAAGCGGTTCAAGCCTTTGAGCAATTTCGTGGCCAGACTGAAGAAGAGTTCATGGCTTGGTTGCGACAAATATTGGCCAGGCATCTCTGTCACGTTGATCGTGACCTACATCGAGACAAGAGGGATATTCGCCGGGAGCATTCGATGGAGCAGCAGTTGGCTGCGTCATCCATGCGTATTAGAAATCTACTTGCAGGAGACGGTCCGACACCGAGTCAGAATGTTTTATTGGGGGAACATGTAATGAGGTTATCCCAGGCAATCGATCGGTTGCCAGAGTCTCAAGGTGAAGCAATTCGCCTTCATTACATTGAGGGGTTGAAGCTAAGTGAGGTTGCTGAGCAATTGGGTAAAACTTCGGGAGCGATTGCTGGTTTGATGCATCGTGGAATGAAAACGCTTCGCGCTCAGCTTGGCGGCTGATTTTGGTCGATTCATGTGTACGTAAGTTAGGAATTTACAGCATATTGCAGATGTTGATGCATACGGAGATTTGCTCTGAGAGTATCCGAGAAGCAATCTTTAGTTCCTATGACTTTGTTTATTGAATATGGAAAGCTAAGATTACGTCCTTGTAAAGCGTTAAAGATAAAGACTGATTTTTGAAACTGCTTTCATCACGTTTTGGGCGTTGATGGTGAAGTGATGATGAGTTTTGGGATAGGAATGAAATGATTCCTTTCAGCCACTTTGCTCGATCAAATATCTTGTTTCGATAAAAATTTTCGCGTAACTATCATTTGACCTATTGAATCG
>CAXQOB010000129.1:0-38947 GCA_964225475.1 Candidatus Nitrosopumilus sp.
CGTCCTCGGCACGGATCCAGCCTTGGCTTGTGGGAGCATGTTGAATCAAGATCCAATCGCCACGGTTTTGAACGGATCGATAAACCTTTCCATAGGCTTGATTGAGGGTGTCGACTAGCGGGAAATCATCGCCGTCACCTTCCCGCACCTCCAAGGTCTGACTGATGATCACGATCTGATCGTTTGCTTGGTATTCATGAAGGTGAGAGGCGACCAAAAAACTCGACGAACCGAAGTCCAGTACACAGACCAGTAAGAAAGCTCTCGCAACGGCTGATTTTGTGAAGAAAGAGACCGCGCACATCGCCCAAATACCGAGCCAGTTGAGCCAAAGAAAACCCATTACTCGATTGATACCGATCACGCGTGTCAGGAGACGTTGCCAGCTGTCGACTCGCGTTCTCAAACTCGGGTTTTGAGTACTTTGGGACGGTGGTAGGCTGCTTTCGAGTGTCTCGAGTCGATCCAAGTAAAGAGAGTTCGTTGGTGAAATAGCCAGGGCGGCCCGATAACTAGCGATCGCCAATGCCGTTTCGCTCGTCCCTCGATAAGCTTCTGCAAGATTGAAATGGACTTGATCGGTTTGGATCCCTTTATCGACAAGTGTTTGGAACGCGTTGGCTGACTCTTTGAATCGTCGCTGTGACGTTTCCGGTGAATCGACGCTGGTGCCTGCCTGATAGTTATCGACGCCTTCAGAGAAAATTAGTGCCAGGTTTTTCCTTGCTTGCTCCTCGGTGGTTTGTTCGTCCTGTCGAGCTTGAGCTGAACTATTGGTGGACATCGCGATCAGCAGGGGGATCAACCAGAGAGGGTGATTGAAGGGCCGTTTGCTCTTGTTTGGATTCCAAGCCCGGCGAGATTCGTTTTCAAGAGTATCCACAGCTTCTTTCGCACTAAGGGTAATGCTGCTGAGGTCCTTTTCATCACGTGAAATTCCTGATTGGAATAAACGCTCTATCTTCTCTGCGGTTGGATAGTGCCCGGATTGTCTTACGTAGCCAAGGAGTCGCGAGCGTTCATTTTCGCTCGGCGGGACTCTAAAGCGTCGCCGCAAGTAAGCTTCGAGGGCCTGATTGACTTCTTCGACCGTGCCGGCAAGTTTTAATTGCCTCTGGAAAATGCTTTTGGCTGGAAGCAGTGTCAAGGCTTCCTCTCGGAAGTGAACCGCAAAGAGAATGAATGCAAGCAGAGGCGGTAGGGCGATCGTGAGTGTGTTTTGCGTTGACCAAAAACGGTAGGGCTGGATCGGTGCAAGTGCGGATTGTGAATCCGTGAACAGGTAGTTCTGCGAGTTCTCCCTTTCGCTCTGGTTGGCTACTTGATCGTCTTCGGAGGTGTTAGCGAAAGGCGGGGTGTTGGTGTTGAGTGCAAGGACTTCGGCTTCTTTGACTTCAAGCGCAATTGGCTCGGATACTGCGGTAATGAATTTTTCCTGAAGTGGGTCAAAGTAGGAGTACTTGATTGACGGGATCTCTTTAACACCCGCTCGGAGCGGGCGGATAGTGGTGACAAAGGTTTTCTTGGTTCCTGAGACTGTTCCTGCAATGGATTCATCGCTCACTTTAAATGAATTGACCAGATCATCTTGGCGGCTGAGGTCTGGTGCGCGCAGGACGTCCATTGATCCCGTTCCCTCAATGGTGATGGTCAAAGTGATGGGATCGCCGGTTTGAATCTTCGTTGGGGAGGCGTTGGTTCGTATGGTGTACTGGCCAACCGCGCCAACGTAATGCTTTGGTTTTCCCTTTTCAGGTATGGGCAAAACCTCAATGGGCTCAACGGATGTCTCTGCAATCAGAGGCCTTGATTCCGTGACGGTGAGTCGGCTGCCAAAGGAGCCGAAGCCAGAACCCCCAAAGGGTGTGCCAGAGAAAAAGTCATCATTGGAAAAGATATCCAGCGGACTCCGTGAACGTCCTAGCGAAACGGGATAGTTGAAAATGACTCGTGTGTCTTGCCCGTCTATTGAAGTTGCACGGTCAGGATAGATTGTTGTTTTCGTTTCATAGAGAAGGTACTCTCGAGTTTCTCCCTCGGAATCCTCTCGCAGGACTGCGCGCCCACCGAGTCGTTTTCGCTCCGCGGTCAGCTCATCCATCCGATTTTGGAATAAACCCCAAGAGGTTTGGTCTGATAAACAAAACCACATTTCCTCCTCGTTCAATGCGACTCGGTATTCTTGGTTGCGGTACGGGCGAATCCAGAATTTCAAGGTGAGGTCGAGCGATTCGCCGACATAGATTTTCGATTTGTTTCCAGTGATCTCCACGAAGAGCAAATCGCCTGTTTCACTTTTAGTTGCCACGACCCGTACCGCTTTGGTCATGGTGGTGACGCCATCGGCGGAGATCTTGATAGGCGGAATGGTGAAGATGCCCTCGCGATCGGGGGTCACTAAAAAGCTATAGATGACTGAGGTTCTCTGGGTTCGTCTGCCATTGATCCAATTTGTTTGTGAACGTCTGGAGGGTGGCCCTGCACGTTCAATGGTGAGCCCCGGGACGTCCGGGAAGACAGGCGTTTCATGCTCGATGGCATTATTGACGGTGACACGCAGTACGGTTGGCAGGCCAACGTAGGTTTCCCTCGTTGAGACCTCTGCCTCCACATCTGCTGCATAAATCACATCTGTTGTTGAGCTAAGGAGAGTCGATGCCGCGAGCAGTAGGCCGGCATAGGTGAAGTCCTTGATGCTGACGATCCCTCGTGTGCTTGGTTCCATCATGATGCCTACCAGTCCTTCTCGACCGGAACTTTTCGAGTTCTCGCTCTCTGTTGAAGGAGAGCTCTGCGGGCCATTTGTCGATCTCGAATTGTCTGCAGTAACTTCCTTGCCTCATCCGCTGACATTTCGTCGGGGCGTACACTCACTCCACGCTCAGTGTTGCCTTGCTCGGGTTGTTCGTTTTCGGAGGTCAATTCGCCTTGATTGGTCGTTGCGCTTTCCGGTGGCTCCACATCTGGATTTGTTTGCGTGTCATCGTCGGAGCCATCGCTGGATTCCGGTGTTGAGCGTTGGTTCTGGCTGGACTTCGAGCGATCCTCTTCGTCACCGTCCGACTTGCCGTTTGAATTGTTGGTGTCGCTTTCGCTCTCTTGGTCTTGCTGCTGATTCACATCCTCCCCGCTGGTGTCATTCGGATCGCTCTGCTGATCCTCATTTGTCTGATTCTCGTTCGATTGAGGGGATGAGTTTTGATTCTCTTCAGCGGGATCCGTCTGTGGGTTCTCTGGATCGCTTTCGCTCTGACCCTCTGAATCCGACTGGTCTTGCGTGTTGTTCTGCTCCGATTCTGCGTCCTGTTGTTGATCCTGTTGTTGATCCTGTTGTTGATCCTGTTGTTGATCCTGTTGTTGATCCTGTTGCTGATCCTGTTGCTGATCCTGTTGCTGATCCTGTTGCTGATCCTGTTGCTGATCCTGTTGCTGATCCTGTTGCTGATCGAGCAGTCTTGCCGCCAGTTCAAGATTGTAGCGAGCATCAGCATCATCAATGCGAGCGCGGAGTACTGATCGGTAATCGGAGATTGCAGACCGCAGCAGGTCCTCCGTCGAGGCTTGGGAAACGCCTGTAGACCCACTGTCTTGCTGCGATGTCCTACCGACGGTTAAGGACTGGGCGTTGTTTTGGACTTGCTGAAAGGCCAAAGCATACTTTGAATTGCCGAGATTGTAGCGAGCACTGGTTGCCAAATCTGGGTCAAGAGAGGTTGCTGCACTTCGAAATGAATCGATCGCCTCTTCATAGCTTTGGTTGCGGTAATGAGCTGTACCCAAGATGTAGTGGTCCCGAGGTGTTCGGTCCTCCGAACGAATGCTTTCATAGAGCCGCACTGCTGTCGGAAAGTCATTCTCTTGAAGTGCAGACAGGGCCTGAGAGCGAATTCCCTTGGACAGGTTCCTGTTACTTGTCGTTGTGTCCGAGTTGACCTGGGCGTTTACGATTCGCGACGAACCGATTCCAACAAATGCAATGAGCATTTGAATCGAAAGAACGAGCGTTGGTATCAGTATGTGTGTCTTCATCGCCCTGATGTGATGCGTCGATGATGCCGTTTTTTTATTTTCGGACACTTCAAGATTAAATACGAAAGTTGGCAGGTTTGGTTCGTAATGGACACAAATTGCTGAAATCAGGAAAGGTTGAATGGTAGCCTATCTGAGTCCATCCTCTGGTTCTGGGAGTGTTCCGGTCGGACCGACGCTTGATGTGCAACGAGTCACCTCGATTGGCTAGGTTCCCCGACGGTTTCCGTACCAACGAATCTGCATTCGCTCACAGTAATGGAACCCCTGTTGTTCGCACCATGGTTTTAGCCAATACGTTGCTCGGTCAAGTGCATCTTCCGTGCTACCTTGAGGCATTACCCATACTTTGGAACGATCGAGATTCAGCTCCTCAATTAGTTTAAGTAGCTCGGCGTAATCTTGACTCGAGTCTACCACGAATTTTAGCTGATAATCCTGAGCGCCGTCGATGAGATTTTGCAGTGTCCCTGTGCGTAATCGCTGCGTTTCATGGCGTTCATGCCACTTGGGATGTTTGGAGGCGTGAGGAGTACTGCTGGCGAATTTTGGACTGATTGAAAGAAGGTCTGCCTGAACGTCCCTGTGGATCGTTCCAGCAGTTTCGATTGTGAGGTGAAAACCTGCTCGGTGGAGTAGGTCAGTCAGCGGTGAGATTGCTTTGGCAAGCATTGGTTCTCCACCGGTAAGTACCACATGCTTGACTCCTGACTTCTGAGCTTGCTCAACGAGGGATTGCAGGGGGATTTGTTCCCCTTTGGGTGTCCAGGAGGCGTAGGGGGTGTCGCAAAACCAGCACCGTAGGTTGCATCCGGTGGTACGAATGAAGAAACTTGGTGTCCCCGTCAGGATTCCTTCCCCTTGTCGGCTGGTAAAGGTTTCAGAGACGCGCAGCCGACCCCTAGTCGTCTGTGACGCACCATGCGAAGATTCGTGTTTTGAAGATGGAGTTAACAAGTTGAGCGATTCAAATTCTTTTAGGGAGACTCTGGAGGTTTTCGATAACCCCAGCCCGACTCGCCGTTTCACGATTGTTCATCACTGTCCCGAGTTTACCTCGGTCTGTCCAAAGACCGGACAGCCCGATTACGGAAAAATTATCTTTACCTATGTTCCTGACAAGGTTTGTGTCGAGCTGAAAAGCCTGAAAATGTACCTGCAGCGTTTTCGGAATGAGGGGATTTTCTATGAAGCCGTTACCAACCGGATCATGGATGATTTTCTGGCTGTCGTGAAGCCGTTGCAGGCGACGGTTGAAAGTCAGTGGACACCCCGCGGAGGCTTGAACAGTAACATCGTGGTCAAATATCCGGTGAAAGACTAGAGGGACTCTCGCTTGGGACGAGGTTTGTTTCTCATTGCGGCTCGAAGTCGGCCCTTAGAACGGTTATGATTTTCGCTGGCGAATCTCCTCCTATGAGTGGCATTCGATGGTCGGCTCCTTGTGTCTGGGGGGCTCCTCGGTTCGCCGGTCACGGCTCTCTATACAAAAATACTCTCGAAAGATTGAAGTAGCTCAGATGTCCACACCAGTTATCCTTAGCGGATTTGCCGATGAAGCGGCCAATGAAAAACTTGCCGTCCAGCAGTACTCGGCTTTCGCAGCCTTGGGATTGAGGTACTATTCGATTCGTTTTGTCGACGCAGGCGAGGGCATCAAGAACGTGATGCAATTGTCTGATGCGGAGATTCAGCACTTGGTCAAGATGCAGTCTGATTATGGTCTGCAAGTTAGCAGCATTGGGTCGCCCATTGGCAAAGTGAAACTATTGGATGTCGATGATGGGACCTCCAATCGGTACGTTCCGTTTGAGCAGTATCTAAAGGAGGATGTAGTAACCGCTTGTGACCGAGCAGAAGCTTTTGGGGCAAAGTTGATTCGTGGATTCGCTTTCTATCACCCAAGAGGCACGAAGCCAGAGGAGCATCTAGATCAGGTTTGTGATCAGCTTGGACAGATTGCCGAGCAATGTGACCAACGTGGTTTAACCTTTGGCTTGGAAGTTGAGGCAAATCTAGTGGGGCAGACGGGTGACCTTTTGGCAAGCATTGCTGAGAAGGTCAATCACCCCGCCATGCTAACCATCTTTGATGCCGCAAATATCGTCACTCAGGGATTCACCGCGGATGAAACCTATGCACAGTACCTAGCGATGAAACCCAGTCTTGGTTGGTTGCACATTAAGGATTACCACGATCCTTCGCCACGCGGCAGGATTGAGCACGTCGATGAGGCGAGCTTGAGTAATTTTGTCCCGGCAGATGTGGGCGATAGCGGTCACGAAGCGATTCTTCGCGAGTTTCGAGATTTCCTTCCGGAGCTGCATCAAAGAATGACGAACCGTGGTGCTGCGGGAGTCTTTTTGGATCTTGAGCCACATGTCAAAGGCGGTGGTCAATTTGGCGGCTTCAGCGGTCCGGACGGTTTTGGCGTCGCTCTCCGTGGGCTATGTCGTGTGTTAGATTATGTGGATATCCCTTACGACCTTCGATCGTTTAAGGATATCAAATCCTAAAACTGACGATTGGGTTTAGTTCTTTGAAAGGCTCTGGTTCAGGTGTCCAACCAGAATGTTGGGCGATCTGAACACCTAGTCTGCGTTTTCTTCAATCAGCGGCACAGATGCTCATGGATAATGCCACTCGAGTCATAGAACTGGAAGTCCAGCTTGCTCATACCCAACGTGAGGTTGAGCAGCTCAACGAGGTAGTCACTGAGCAGGCGCGACAATTGGATCGGGTCGTGCGGTTAGTAAGCAGGTTTGAGGAAAAACTCGATAGCTTCAACAATAAAATTGAAGAAAAGCGAGACCTCTTGGATGAGAAACCACCTCACTACTAGGCCTTTCCACGTGGTGTCTTCCGTTTTGGTTAAGAGACCATTTTCGTGTGTGATTGGGCATCAATGCATCCCGCGGTGCCGTCAGCTTGAGAGCGTTGTGACGAGGTGAGTAGACGGCCCCTTGGTTCTCTCGGTGGGACCTTGCTGACTTATTGCCGGGAAGTGGAAGCAAGCCACTTTTTGCGTTGGCAACCCAAATGCTTAGTAACCGATTCCTAATCGGAACATGAAAGCATCATCCGCATCGAAGTTGTCGGCCTGTTGGGTTCGATACAGGACTTCACGGTTGAAGACGTAGCCGATCTCGACAAATCCTGATCTTCGGCCAGCAGCCAGGGCGTTAGCAGGTCCCCATTCAATGCCTAGAATTGCTCGCAGGTCGTTGATATCAACTGACTCTTCAATTCCGTTGTCGCGGGTGACCGTCCAGTTGCCACCGCCGTAGTCGCCGGTGATGTACCACCACAGATCGGAGGTACCCAGAGTTCGGTAGTATCTTGAGTATTTCGGTTTTGGGAAATAAAGATCGATTTGCGTGTAGGGGTCAGGTCGGTAGAGCAACCCAGCACCGGGAATCAATTTGATCTCATCGCGATTTACGTAGTAAACACCGCCCCTGAATGAGGTGGTTGGGGTAAGGCGAAAGTTCATCAAAGCTCGACCTCGGACTCGAAAGCTTCGATCCGTGTAGGTTTCGAAGTCGCTGAACACACCGAGACGCAATCCTAAATCCGCGCTCACCATTTTGTTTGGATCGGTTTCCCAGCCGAAATCAACAAATGCATCGAATGCTTTCGAGGGTAGGTCAGCAGCGATAGCGGCCGCGGGTCCATCCCAGAGGTGAAGCGAAAAAGAGGGTATGACGTAAAGAGGTTGATTGAAGCTGAGGAAATTTGGGAATGCGAACGCGAGAGATGTATCGAGATCGTTAATGCCGAGGTGCTGCGGTTTACTGCCAGGGCTGACGTAGCCGTAGCGGAAGCGGGCGCCTTGCAGCAAGCGAGTGTCGTTGTAATTAGTCGATGGGTTCTGAAGTAGGCCACCTGAGTATGCGGAGCCCAATCCATCAGGAAATAGCGAATTAGGGCTGTTCTGCGGGTAGATGGAGTTGGGATATGCCGACGGACCGTATGATGAATTGTTGCTCGTACCCGTCTGACCGGCCGTTGCTGATCCCGCAGGCCCGTAAACAGACGGGTTGTCGAGGCTATTAGGGTTTCCGTATGTAGCAGGTGCGGCTGCCGGAAGAGAGAAAAGGCCAAAGAGCCCTCGGCGATTCGATCCGGCTGCAGTGTTTGGGTTGCTGGTGCCGTTTTGCGCGAAGGCTGAATTAGCCGGATTGTTGCCAGCAGCGCCAAATGGCAGGTTGTTTCCGGTGGCACTGGGATTGGTCATTCCACCGTTGGGCAGCGTTTGTGGGGCTCCAAAAGCAGCTTGTGAAGAGCTTACCGGAGGTACCATGCCCTGCCCGTTGATGGCATAGGGGTCAAAGGCTGCAGGGTTGTTTGTTGAGATAGCTTGGTTAGCCGGTGCCGAGAAGGCGGGGCTATTGATCGGCGTCAGATTTGTCTGAGGGGTCGTGGTGTTCTCAGATGCCGCAAATCCACGGTTTCCAGCGGAATTAGGATTTGGAGTGAAAGAGAGCTGTGAATTGGCCGTCTCGGAGAGGCCACAAATAATGAATCCCACGAGCAACAGGTTTAGATTCTGCCTCGGAGGAAAGAAAGGGATGAGGGGCAATGCCATCATAGCACTCAACACGTGATCAGCGAGTAATATGCGAGCCTTCTTCTGTTCTAGGCCTCGACCAAGAACTTCAGTACCGCGTGAAACCGATCCCGGTCAAGGTGAATCAATCGGATGGAATCATCGCACGAAGGCATCTGGACGAGAAATGCATCCATTTTTGTCGTGGAACAGCCGGGGAAACGGTATCCTGCTGCTGCGAGCGGCAAAATAAAAAAGTCGGGTTTATGCCAGGAAATCTTGATTTTCTTTCAAGTTCTGCCGGGCGTCGGTTCTCTGGCTACCGAAATGATTCTTTCCATTAACTTTCATACGATGATGGGTTTCCAGAGGATCTGGGGCGATCTGTATGCTAGCTTTTTTGGACACGCTTGCAGTCACGTCTCGTTTCTTGATGGTTGCTCAACTGGGCGTCAATCTGCTTTTGGAGGAATTCATGGAAGATCACAATGTCGCGCAGGTTGCCACCTATCTGCATCTGACTCCCGGTCAAGTCATCAAAATGGCATCACGTGGTGTGTTGCCGGGGCGACGTGTTGGAGGGGAGTGGGTTTTCAACCAGGCTGAGATTCATCACTGGTTGGAGGAGAGGATCGGGGCGAGTGATTCCGACGAGCTTTCCAAGGTTCAGGAGGTGATTGATCGTGTTACCGATCACTCAAGTGATCGGGTTCTTTCGGAGTTATGCACACCGGAGACGATTGCAGTGCCATTGAATGCCAGGACGCGAGGTTCCGTGATTCGATCCATGTGTGAGCTAGCATCTAAAAGTGGTCTCATGTGGGATGCTCCGGCGATGGCGGAGGCAGTTCAGGCGCGCGAGACGATGCATCCGACTGCTTTGGACTGTGGGGTCGCCTTGTTGCACCCCAGAAGACCGCAGACTTCGATCCTTGCCGATAGTGTGGTCGCTCTCGCAATCAGCCCTACGCCGTTGCCTTTTTCGGATTCCGGGCATCTAACCGACATCTTTTTTCTGATCTGCTCTTACGATGACCCCTCACACCTTCGTATCCTCGCCAAGCTGAGTCGTCTGGTATCCGATTCGGGGATGCTGGAAGGTCTCCGAGAATGCGACTCCGTCGCGGATGCATGGAAGTGTTTCCAAGAGGCTGAGCAGGCACTAGAGGATTAAAGATAGGCTTCGAGCGATCGAACGCCACTGCCGTTGAAGGAAGGGATTCACAATGGTTCAATCGTTCTTTAGGGATTCGAATAGGGAGCAACGGGGCTCTCGAGTCGACGAGCAATCCTCCCGATCAGAAAGCTGCAAGCATCTTCTCTGGATTGGTGCGCCTCGGTGCCGTGTAATGCGTGACGCTTACGAGTTTGCGATGTCTTGTGCTTATGCCGCGTCAACGCGTTTCGATTTGACGGATGCTTTTGCTCGTCCCGTTGAACATGCCGACCTGGTTGTCTTTGCTCGAGAGGATCGACATCCGATTGATCAGGATCTTGCAGAGGTGGTGTTAGCGAATTGTCCAGCAGCCACTTGGTTGGATCTACTTGGTCCATTAGCTTTGGGGGTGCGTGCTAGCTCATGTTCTGCAGCGCGACGTTTGCCGGTTCATGCTCTTCGTGAAGAACTGGTGCATTGCTGGGGAAAGCATGCCTCTGATGGAAATCCAGTTCACCGGAAGTCGGTGTTGTTGTTGGCAGCGTCTGAGGGAGATTCCGAGCCTTACCGGGAGATGGCGAGGGCTTCTTCGCTATCCTTCGCTTGGGCAAGGCCTGAGCACCAACTGAGATTCTGCCATGCGGACATTTACTGGTGGGATGATTCGGTTGCTACGCCAGTTGATCAATCAGCGTGGAGCGAGCGAATCACCGCTGCCGACCCTGAGGGCAGGGGGCTGCATCTCTGGATTACTCACAGTCCCAATCAGGATCAGGAACAGGTTGCATTGGCCGGCGGAGTTGCGAAAGTCATTCGCAAGCCTTACCTACTTGATTCCCTTGTAAGCTTCGGGGAGTCCGTTGAATCAGAACTTGGCGGCTTGTATCGCGAGAATGCAGCATAGCTTTCTCTTTGTTTGAAGTTCGTCAGAGTGGGTGTAGGCTTTGCCAGGATGCAGTAATGGCAGTTAGCCTTGGCTTCAAAAAATACCCTCGCCAAATCGATCCTCAGTTTGGTGTTGGTGAGCTCTTGGAGGTTGGTCCGGCTCTTCCAATATATCGACTCTTGTGACCGGGGCCATGTCAGAATCTGACGTTGTGTTCTGTTCGCCCACGGGTTCATTCATTTGATCGATTGGTTTCCGATCATCAGCTTTTTCCCGAGATAGGTGAGGTTTGGGAAGGGATGGTTCGGCTTCGTCAACCTTTGTATTGGCTGATTCAGCGTCAAGGAACTCATCATCGTACCTCGAACGATATCCGGGTTGTTGATATCGATCGAGTTCGTTTTCAAACTCGTCCAATACCGCACTCTGTATCATCTCCCTGCATTCGCTGTTGATCGGATGGGCAACATCTGCATAGAGTTTGGATCCACCGTCGTTTCCATTAGATCGCTGCTTTGTTCCGCAGTAATTACAGTACGATGCACGCACTTGGTTCTTGTGCCGGCAACGGTGGCAGTTACTTGTGAGTTTTCGACTCGGCATGGCGACAAAGACGCCCGCACTACCATCGATGATTTTGAGGTCACGTATAACAAAGCTGTCGTCAAGCGTGATGGAGCAGAAGGCCCTAAGTCGATCTTCTGAGTCCTCCATCAGCTTGATGCGGATCTCGGTGATTTCCACGGTGCGTCTCCCCCCGGTTCAAGCAGAACTGTCCGATCCAAAAAGACTGGACATGGTCGTTGAGCAAGATTTGTTTGACGAGTTTTAATGCACCAGAGCAGGAACATCCGTGTTGCGAGCAATCTGGATGGTGAATCCGGGGCCAGCCTGTTCTTTAAACGACTCCGCGGCGCGTCGTGCTGTCTGTTCATCTTGGGTCATTCCAAAGCAAGCAGACCCGCTACCTGTCATTAAGTATCCAGGAAGACCTGATTCCTGCATTGATTCTAAGGCGATATTAACTTCGGGGGCAAGTTTTTTTGCGGGTTCCTCAAGTCGATTGAAAAGGTTTGCGGCGATGGTGCTTGCGTCGCCGGATTGCATTGCATCGATAATCGGTCTGCTTGAGACCGTCTCGGTGGGTACGCTGCTATTTGCGTAGACTTGCGGGGTAGAGAGCCCTTTGCCCGGGAAAACCACAAGAAAAAAGAGTTTCGACGGGCACTGTAGTTCGGTGAGAATTTCACCGCGACCCGTTGCGTAAGCCGCTGGGCAGGTGGCGTTTGTGCGATGTGTGTGTTGGTGATTCTCTGGCGCCGGGCAGCCAAGAAAAAAAGGAACATCACTACCAATTTTTGCCGCAATTTGGAGAAGACCGGGTTCGCTTTTGCTAATTCCGTGCAGCTCCGCAGCAAGCATCAGTGCTGACGCCGCATCACTGCTCGCCCCACCGAGACCGGCGCCCGCGGGTATCCTCTTCGTAAGTTGGCACTGAAAACCCGATTTAATGTCGAATGATTTTCTGAACGTGTCCAACGCTTGGTGGACAAGATTTCGGTGGTCAGTGGGGATTTGCTCTACCCGTTTCCCTGTCCCCCGGTCGCTCGCATCACCTGAATCGAGGTTGCCATTGATTGCTTGCGGGGCATGAACCGAGAGTTCGATCGATGGTGTATCTGAGGTGCGAAGTGAGAGCGTATCGCACCAATCAATGGGTAGCATGACCGATTCGATTTCGTGAAACCCATCAGCTCTCTTGCTTAGTAGCTCTAGAAAGAGATTCAGCTTCGCGGGTGGGTGCGTGGTAAGCGTTTGGTTCATTCATCAACTGTTATTTGATGAGGAGACGATTCGGATTGAGGATGATTCTCGCGGATTGGCCACCTGCTAATTCTTGGATCGTTCCATTGACCCTTCGCTCTGCAGGTTTGCTTTCGTCCCGATGCTGTTTTCAGGCTGCCGCTGGCTTCGCCATCGATGATTGGTCTAATTGCGGTTGATTGAATGAGGCAATCGTGATTCCTAAACGGTCAGCCAAGCGATAGGTTGTGTCCTGATCGACGACGATTGTTTTATTTGCTTCAATCACAATCGTTTTACCACCGGCTTGACTAACTTGCTCCACTGTTTGTGGGCCGATGGTCGGAACATCAAATCGCATGTCTTGTTCGGGCTTGCTCACCTTCACGAGCGTCCAACCGCCTTGCTTGCAGAGTTCACCGGTGCGTTGGATGCAAGCGTCGGTGCCTTCGATTGCTTCAACTGCAATCACAATGCCATCCTTGATGGTTACCGATTGTCCAATATCCAAGCCTCCCATGGTTTTTGCAATTTGCCAACCACATTCGGCATCGCGTTGGTGGGTTGGGTTTACTTTGGGACCAGCCAGGTGTCCGGCACCAACGAGAAGTTCAGGGGCAATGTCCGTTGCCGGAAAGATTTCCATTCCGAATTTGCGATACGCCGCTGAGATTGCCGAAAGCAATTGATCGTCGCGAGCATCTCGTTTGGAGCCAAGTAAGCAGGGCGCCAAGGTTCGAATGCAGGTAAGATCGGGTAGGTGTCGGAACCAGACCGAGCCTTTGTAAAGGAGATCCGCTTTGAAAAGCTTGCCGGCCATCGTGACTTTATCAGCGTGGTGCTCACGAAAGAACTTGATGTGCCTTCCTAGTTTGCCCACTCCGGACCACAACACCTCATCGCAAATCTCATTCAAGTCTGAGCTGGCGTGTCCTGTGATTGCAACCGCAACCACTTGGTTTCCCTCACTCTTGATGCGCTCTGCAACCTGCACAGGGAACCGTCCCCATCCTGCAATGAGCCCAACGGGAGTATCCCTCTGACCGATGCTCGCGCATTGATCTGGGCTGTTTTCAGCGTTGAGGCAATCACTGTTCACTTTGCTCATGCCACTTTCTGGCTGTCCGAGCCGGCGGTTGGTGTTTGAGTTGAGATTTGCAATGCTTCACGAAGTCGCTCGATTTCACGTTTCAGCATTTTCATTTCACGCCGCATTTCGGGGAGCCGACGTTCTACTGCCATGATTTGCATCTGCTCCCTTTGTGGTGTTGCTGGCGAGCCCAGATAAACCTCGTTGCCTTTGCAGTCGTCCATCACTCCTGCCTGGGCACCGATAATGGTGTGATCCCCCAGTGTAATGTGGTCCTTCAGGCCAACCTGTCCGGCCAGAACGACGTAATCTCCTGTCTTACTGCTTCCGGCAATTCCGACTTGGCTGCAGATCAGGTTGTGTCTGCCGATCTTGCAGTTGTGAGCAATCATCACTTGGTTATCAATTTTGGTTCCTTCACCGATTGTGGTCGCTCCGTAGCTACCACGGTCGATGGTTGCGCCGGCGCCGATCTCAACGTCGGATTCAATCTGAACGTATCCTAGCTGAGCCGCAGGGAGATGGCGACCATTCTCTTGTCGGTAGCCGAAGCCATTGGCACCGAGGGTGCAACCAGCGTGAATCACCACACGGTGTTCGATTCGGGTGTATTCATAGATCGTGACATGTGGGAAGACCACACAATCGTCGCCAATCTTTGTCTCCGGCATGATTACCACGCCAGGATAGATTTTGGTTCGCTCACCAATGACTACATTGTCACCAATGGTCGCAGTGGGGTGGACCTCTGCAGAGTCCGCTATCTGTGCAGTGTCGGCTACCCCAATGGTTGCCGATGCCGTGAGAACCGGTGGACGAAAATGCATAACCGTCGCGGCGAACGCTGCGTGAGGGTCCTCGACAATCAATTGCGGGATCTGGAGTTCGGGGATCTCCTCGCTGGTGATTACCGCACAGGCTTTACACTGATGAAGCAGCGTCGCGCGGGCTGCCGAATCGAGCATCGTAATTTCGCCGTCTTGCGCATCCTCTGGAGGATTCGCCCCAAGGCATTCTAGCTCCGAGTCGCCAATCAGAGTGCCCCCAATGAGGGCCGCGAGCTCACCCAAGACTAAAGTCATTTCCGAACGCCCTTTCTTGAAAATTTGCAGCTTCCGATGCTAACGCATGGTATACCCCGATCTGTCAAATTTCGGCAATACGAAACTGGCGAGCCCGCTTTAAGAAATTGCTTGAATTACCCACCCCTTAAGATGGGGTTTTACCCAGAATTGCCTTTTTTTGGGCATTTTCTCAACCCTCCTGATCCAAGACCGGTGCGGCCTCTAGCAAAAGCTAGGTGGATTTCTGGTTCGGTGCCCAGTGCCCCTGAGGCGATCACCGCGAGGTACTCCCATTCGTTGGAACTCGCGACCGCCAGAGAGTGACAAGATCTCAGGCTTCTCGGCGTCGTCGACGTCGACCAGTTGGAGCGAATTTCTTACGAACGGCGCGAATTGCGTCCAGAAATTGATCGACCTCCGATTCGCGATTGTAGAGGTAGAAGCTAGCGCGTGTCGTCGCTGTTTTCTTCAAGTGCCGATGCAACGGCATCGTGCAGTGATGTCCCGCTCGCACAGCAATTCCGCTCTGATCCAATTCGTGAGCGATATCGTGCGAGTGAACTCCATCGATACAAAAGCTGACGATACCGCCTTTGTGCTTTGCCGTCGGGCCGATGACTTCCACACCCTCAATTTCTCGAAGGCCGAGGTCAGCGCGTGAGCAGAGTTGTTGTTCATGTTTCGAAATGCGCTCTAACCCAACTTGCTGTAGAAACTCGGCTGCCGCTCCGATTCCGATCGCTTCTGCAATTGGCGGTGTTCCTGCTTCAAATTTGTCAGGAAGATCCGCCGTTTCAAAGCCTTCGGTTGTCACACGGCTAATCATGCCACCGCCACCAAGGAATGGGGGCATGCTGTCAAGGAGTTCCTTCTTGCCGTGTAGAACCCCGATTCCCGTGGGACCGCACATTTTGTGTCCACCGAATACAACGAAATCAGTGTTAAGTGCTTGAACGTCTACAGTGTCATGCGGCGTGGCCTGGGATGCGTCAACGAGCGTTGTGGTGCCGAGTTCTGCGGCCCACCTAACCCATTTATCGACTGGGCTTTTGGTTCCAAGGACGTTGCTGACCGCCGTGAAAGCAAACAGTTTGGGTCTAAGCCGCTCGAGGTGTTCTTTTACGTTCTCGTCGTCGAAGGTGAAATCCTCTTTCAGCGGTAGGAAGACAACTTTGCACCCGGTTCGTTCAGCCAATTGATGCCAAGGGACAATGTTGGCGTGATGTTCAGCGATGGTGGTCAGGATCACATCGTCGCACGAAAGGTTGCGATCTCCCCATGTTCGCGCCACCAAATTAATCGAGGCAGTCGCTCCTGATGTGAAAACAATTTCGATTTCACTCGCCGCGTTGATTAGTTTTGCGATTGAACGACGGGACTGTTCGTAGGCTTCAGTCGACTCCTCGCTAAGCGTGTGAATCCCACGATGCACATTCGCATAATAACGCTGGTAGCAATCTGACATCGCCTTGATCACCGAATCTGGGCGTTGCGTGCTGGCCGCATTGTCCAAGTAGATCAACGGAGACCCGCTTGCGGTCATTCGGTTGAGAATTGGAAACCGCGTCCGCAGTTGTTCGATCTCAGATTCGGTAAAAGGTTTTGGCTCGTTCAAGTTGATCGTGGGTTCAAGATGGAGGTTGTTGATGAGAGCGGGGTGGGGGAAGGTGTTGTTCGAGGGTGCTTCAGCAGCTGTTGATTCGGCTCGGCGACGTTTACCTGATCCGTTGGCCGTTGAGGCTCTGCGGCGAGCAGCCCAGCGCCTTTGGTTCGGTATGGTCGCGTTGGCGTTGGGTGTTTGATTCTAGCGATCGCGGTTAGGTTTCTTCGCTGAGGCTTGGGCCTCCAAAATGAACATCGGGGCTGTCGTCCTCGTCAGGCGGCATCTCGTCAACTGGTGAGTGGATTGCGCTTTGCAGGACCCGCCATGGAAGAAGACAGCACTTTTGGCGATTCGGTGTAAGCTTGGGGCCGAAGAGCTCGAGCATCTGCTCCGCGGAGAACTCACGAATTTCCTCCGTCGTTTTTCCCTCAATTGTTTCAATGAGCATCGATGCAGAAGCCTGGCTGATCACGCAGCCCTCGCCGCTGAACCAAGCCTCAGTAACTTTCTCGTCACCCTCGATCTTTAGGTCAACTTGGATCACGTCACCGCAAAGAGGATTATCCGCTTCGTGAGAATGCGTCGCTCGCTCCAAGTTACCCCGATGATAAGGGTCTTCGTAATGATCCAGTACGTGCTCTTCGTAGATGTCTTGTTCGCTCGACATGCTGTTCTTCAGATAGTTTGAATGGGTTCCGGGCCTGACCGGCGGGCTGGACTCTGCTGATTGCCCGCAAACGCAAGGGTAACCACCCAGCGTCTCCTTGCCTTACCGGGCGTCGGATGTGCCTCGCGAGCATTTCGTCCTATTTAAGTCTATGTTCGTTGTCAAAAATCGGCGAGTCCCCTGATCACAAGCGGTCGTAAAGCCGTCCCCGTTCGGTCGGGTTGGCCAACCATGTGGACCTCACGGGGGTTGTCCACTCAGGCAGCCCTCCCACTGCAAACCGACCATTTTCCGGGCTCAAGTGACGAGGTTTCCGGTCGGGGTTGGCTCGGATTTGCGTTGATATCGGACGCGAACTGGCTAGAACTGCGGCAACTGCAGCGGTGGAAGGCCCGCACCGGGAGGCAGATTGTTGACGGGAGGCGTTATGGGGGAGGACTCAGAACCAAGGATTTGGTCCCGTTTGATCCTGAGGATTGAATAGGTTTCTTCGGGAATCACGTAGTACCAATCGGCAAAGCGTTGGTTAAGTTCATTCGCTCGTGTCTTGGCCTCGGAGATCTGGTTTTTTCGCTCGTCCATAATCCTCCGGTTCTCTTTCGTGATGATTTCCTGTTCCGCTTCCAGTCTCTCCTGCCATTCCTCATCAGAGAGTTCCTCATCTGTCGTTACCTCTTCCGGTTCGTTCGCGTTTTCTTCTTTGCTTAGTTTTTCCTTGAGCTCCTCGATCGAATTTGGAATCGGCCGCATGGTGGGCACAGGGAACTGCGACTCATCAACTTCGGTGGTAACGAGAAGGTATCGGTTAACACCTGTTTCAACCTCTGCACTGTCGGATTCACTCGGGCTGATGCCGGCGATATTCCCAAACCGTAGGTTGTAGCGAACTCCGTCCTCGAGCGTTACTTGGAGCTCGCCGTTGGCAGAGTAAATCTCAAGCGTTCCATTGGTGTTTTCCTGCGGATAAAAACCTCGCTGGCCAAGCGAAGCTTGTGCGTTATTGTCTGCAATTAGGTCAACGTTATTGTTCACGTCGATTTTCATGCCCTCAGGTTTTCGCACCACGTCTACGATTTTCAAGTCATCCAATGCGTTAGCGAGGAGATCCAGTTTTGAGCGATTTGGCTGATCATCTTCACCGATGGTCACCGCGTTAGGCTCAATGAATTCATCGTTTGGGTCGTAGTCCAACAGGCTCTTTATTTGCCAGTCGGTTACTGTTTTCTCGATGACCGCGGCGTAACTGCGTGTGCGTGTCATTCGAGTGCTGCCTGGAGCCGAGAGGTAATCGTTGATTTTGATTGACTTGATTTCAATGCTGCTCAAGCGTAGAAGGTCATCCTCGATCCAGTTCCTGAAGTTTGAATTCAGGTCTGACTCATCCAGTGTGACCACGTAGACAGGGTCTTGCCCGGGTATGCGAACATAACGCTTGGTAGGGTCGTCTTTGACTCGGTCGCCAATCACAATCGAAGCGAGGCGATTATTGGATGCATCCCTGAACGAAACTAGCCTCCCAATGCCGACATCGCCGGTTTGTAGCTTTTCGAGGTTTGGCTCAATAACTCCAAGGTCATCGTGGTCCCCTGCATTGCGTGTTTGGACATCGAGAATCTTCAAGCCAACTAGTGCGGTCGCCGCTTTTTGCATTTGATCAAAGGCATCAGCGGGGTACCCACCGCGGGATTTGATGGTCCAGAGTTCACTGCCTGGCTGTTTTCCTACCTCGAATTTTGCCGGTCGACCCTGATCTTCGTCGAATGTAATGATTTCCAAACTGGCAGCGATGGACGGGTCGGTGAATTCTTCGAACAGCGGTTGGCCCACCAAGCTAGCTTGTGGTTCAACGACTGATCGCGGCCACGCCGCAATGGACGCCACAACGACTGATACGAGGGCAACACCCCAGAAACTGACTGTTTTCGTTCCTTCGGACACGGTTATTCTCTCTATGATCTGTCTTATTTGAGTCGGTTGGAGCTGATGCTTTCGCGTTCTCGCAATCTTCGCGATGCAAATACCACAATCCCAACAATCAGCGGTGGGATGCATGGCACTGCCACTGCGGAAACTTTGACCTGATTCTGTATCTTCGTGACTTGCTCGGCTGCACCACGTTCAATTTCTCGGACCTTCATGTTGCGTTTTCTTGCCATGGTGGTCCGTTTAACTTCGAGCTTTCTCTGCTCGAGAGCTTGCTGGGTTTGAAACTTTTGCTGTTTCGCTTGCAGTTCGGCCTGATCGTCTACCTTGTCTTTCTGCAGTTTCTCGATCTCTTCACGGAGTTTTTGTAGTCGTCGATCTTGCGATTCAAGAGCCTCTCTATCAGCAATCTCAAACTCTTGTTGGTACGCATTGCTCTGTCGGCGAACTTCCGCGACTGCTTCCTGCTTGACGGCATCAATCATGGTCAGGCTAGTAAAGATTGGTTGGTGTTTGCGGATCTCGATAAAGTTGGTTTCGCCTGCAACCCAGTCAACACAGTTCAGTATGAACGTGACGTTCTGAAACTGATACTTCACTTCGGTGAGTGAGTCAGGGTCAGCTCGGATTGCGGAGAATTCTGGCAACATCAGGTCTGTGTCTGCAACATAAACGGCTTTGATAGGTGCGGTACCTGAGGGGCCAGGTGTGGTTGTGGGGCTCTCGCCCTCTTCAGCGTTCGTCGTCGGCTGTGTGCCAGACGCTTGGGTCGCTTGACCCTCGATTGCTACCGCGACAGAGAGGTAGGGTGTTTGTGTGTTGAGTTCTTGCGCGAGTTGTGATCTGCCACTTGAAACGTTGACCAGAGTGGATAACGAGATTAAGCCACTTTGGTCGCCGGTCGTTAACAGTGGGGTGTGCGTCAGGGTGCTTTCCTCTTTACCTGCGACGGCACCGGTGTAGAGGGTCAGTACCTCATTCATTCCCGAGGTAATCATGCTCTCAGAATTCAATGCTTTTCCTTCGTCAACACCCGGGGCGTCTTCATCAATGAATACGGCCAACTGGTTGAGCCCTTCTTCCTGAAGCGTGGGGTACGGGTTGTAGAACTGAAACACCAGATCAGGTTCGTAGATACCTTGCATCGCCGCCCGCCCCGGAACATCGAGGTCAAGAACGTCCCAGAGAGCTCGGATATCCGCCTTGGATGCGCCGCTTGGGCTGGGGGCTCCCTGCGGCCCGGGCATCATTTTTGGAGTGGCAGTTCCTGGAATGTAGGGGGTTTGTGGGACTGGGTCCTCAAAGATCGCAACGGGTATACCCGCCTGAACTGCTTCGACCAAGCGTTGGAATCTTGCAGGTTCCAAGGAGGATGGTTGAACTGCCAATAGTGCATCATAGGCTCCGGGCGTGATTGGCCCAGAGAGGTCAACCGACTCGACTTCATATTGCCTTGCCAGTTCTTCCACCAAAACGTGACGCTGAATGGCAACACGGTTACCGGTCTGGTTGATCACAAAACCACCCATCATTAACGCGTCGGTTTGCACAACACCAATTCGTTTTCTCTTTCCCGATGCAACCGTGTTGATTGAACGAACAAGCTCGTATTCGACGGGAATGCCGTATTCAAAAATAGGAACCGTTACTTTTTCCAGCCCGGAACGAAAAGCGGCGCCGAGAATAAACTGTTTCTGCTTCTGTGTACCTTTTTCACGAACCGTTCGTGAAACCGGAGTGATGCCAAATCGTTCCTCGGCGAGTGCCGCGTCCTCGCTGAACAGTTCAATGTCCTGATAAAGATTGACCTCGAGTTGCCGACCACCTTTTGCCGCTTCGCTACGGAATTCCTTTAGGAGGTTGATGAGTTTGTATCGCGTTCGAGCGTAGATCTCAGGTATCTCCGTGCTGACAAACGCGTCAATGACGATCGGTTGATCAGAATCCAGTTCGCGAATCAGTTTTTTGGTGGCTGGTGCAAGCGAGCTCACCTTCCCTTCGGTGGTATCTACTCTTGCGATATCCCAAGCGCGGAAAGTTACCACGAAGGAAACTGTGACGACCGTAAGAGCCATCACTCGAGCAATGTAGTGCCATGCCATAGTGTTTCCGTCCTTGCCCCCGGTCCAATGGCGCCGCCCAATGAGGACCATGCATGAATAGAGAGCCACGCAACAAACCAACACGAAGTAGAAAACGGAGGAGGTGCTGATGATTCCACGTCCGAAATCATCGAACGGTCTCGCGATCCCAGCTGATGCAATCCAAGCAGCAACCTGTTGATTGGGGCTGACTGAATCCGCAAGCGAAGCGAACGCCAAGGGAGCATTAAAGAGCGATCCTAAAATAAAGCCAACGGTCAGGTTCCCCGTTAGGAAGGACGCGATCATCCCGATGGCAATCATGGCCAAGCCGACAAACCAGTAGCCGAGGTAGGTTGTGAAAATGAGACCGATATCCAATTGCCCTTCGCTGAGGATGGCCAAGGTGACAAAGGTACTTAGTTGGCTGAAAAGCAGTGATGAGGTGAAGATGGCGGCGGCGGACATGTATTTGCCAATGACGATATCAAAGTCATCTGCCGGTAAGGTGAGTAATAGTTCATCAGTTCCCTGACGTTTTTCCTCGGCCCAGATACTCATCGTGATTGCCGGAATGAACACCAGCATGATGAGCGGAAACCAATAGTTCAGCTGATCGAGGGTGGCAAGGTTCTGGTTGAAGAATTCGTACGGCCAAAACGCTGCAAGGGACGTAAGGAATACGAAAATACAAAGGAAGACGTAACCGGTGGGATTACTGAAGTAGCCCTTGAAATTACGTTTCATCACTGCATAGGCTGCTCGCTTGGTGCGAGAGAGCAATGTGACAATCGCCAGTAAAACGATCAGCAGAGCAACGTCGTATGCGAAGAGAACGAAGAGAGCGATGCTAACTTTGGTTAACGCCATGGTTCTTTATTGAGACGGTGTTCAGATGGAAGAAAAAGTTTGTTTCGTGACGCGAAGATCAAGTCGAGGATTCAACGGTCAGTGCGTGGAAGGATTGATCCAGGTCGCCGTCGCCGATATCACGGAGTGTGTCCACATCCCCGTCGTAGACTTTGCGACCCTCGTAGATCATCACCACTCGGCTTGCCATCGCCTCGACCTCTTGCAGGATGTGCGTGCTTAACAAGATCGTTTTGGTTTCTCCCAAGCGACGCATGGTTTTACGTACGCCCCGAATCTGATTTGGATCCAAGCCAGCAGTGGGTTCGTCCAAAATTAAAACGTCCGGGTCGTGGAGTAATGCCTGACTCATTCCGACACGTTGTTTGAAACCTTTTGATAGTTTGCTGACTGGCTTGTACAGGACGCTGGATAGGTCGCAGATTTCGATGACCGCTTCGATTCGTTCCTGCTTGATGTCCTCGCTTAGACCGCGAGCATCGGCAAAAAAATCGAGCATCGCCAGCGGAGTCATCTCTGGATAAAACGGACCGTTTTCGGGAAGGTAACCCAGGCGGCGGCTCCCTTGGATGCGATCATCCATCATGTTGAAGCCCGCTATCTTTGCTTCGCCTTCGCTGGGAGCGATATAGCCGGTTAGCATTTTCATGGTCGTGCTTTTTCCTGCTCCGTTCGGACCGAGGAAAGCAACCAATTCACCCTCACCCACCGAGAACGATACATCACGAGCCGCCGCGAAGGGGCCATAGAACTTGCTCAATCCAACCGCCTCAATCATCGCTCGTGGTTGCGATTCGCTCGTCGAACTCTTATTCGCTTCCGACGGGTCCTGTATCGCAAGGTCGGGACTTGGGCCGGGAGAATCGGAGGCGTCGCAGCTCTCGTCGGGGGTGGCGTTGGTATCTTCGTTGCTCATCGTCGGAATCGTTCCGTGTGCAGAATAAGTTATTTCATCAAAGACGTTGGCCGTTGACCACGTCTGGGTCTTGGTTTGCCGATATTACCTTGAGCCAGCGAGTCATCGAGCATCGTCTTATCGGTGCTTTGAAATGGGTCGGGGTGTTGTTCGAGTTGCCGCTAAAACCGGCTGCATGTCATTACGAGGCTTCGTAGTTTAGCCGAACAAGCCTATGGGTGTCGTGAGGGATTTTAAAGCGACATTACCCGGAGTTAATCGATGAGGTGCACCGCTGATCAGTTCCTTTGCACAGAGGCCTGCCAACCGACCCTTTCCTCGTTTGACCGTGACATGATTCACGACATTGCTGTAGCCAAAGGACTTTGTGGACATTTCGCAAGCGAGTAACAGGATCGAGCAATCTTTGGGGATCAAGGCCCTTTTTTACTGCGTTACCGCAGAGAAACGGCCGTTTCCCGTGGTGTTCTACGCAGAGTGACCCGCACCGGTTCGAACGCAGGCTACTAATTGGGTTCACCGTGCAAATCGCCCGTTTGGCCTTACGACCAAGGTTTAGCCTTGAAGCCATGGTTTGTTGGGAAAACCATCGGCGGCTGACTACGGACGTTTGAGTGCTTCGTGGCCGTGGGTTGAAAAGCGATAGCCACAGTCGATTTTGGACACCGAGCCAGCTACCCCGGAGCTGACGGAAGACGCGCCCCCGATGGAATTGCTGTCCTGACCGCAAATGAGTCACGACTTTGGGCAGTCTCCGTTGGACTGCTATCGCTGAGCCGACGGGGAGACGAAAGAAGGCGGCGCGACCAATTTCGCACCGCAAATGGCGAAATCCCCTGGCTTACGGCTATTTCCAGCCTTCTCGTTCGATGATTACATCGGCACCGGGGGTAAGCCGTCGAAGCTTTCGAATCGCTTCCGCTTTCTCGATGGAACCTGCTTTCACCCGAGCAATCAACTTTGCGGTCTTTTTTCGTCGGGTGCGGAGGCGTTTGATTTCGCGAACTCTTTCGATTCCTGATGGCATGAATGTTTCCTGTGAACGGTATCGGTTAAATCGAGGTTGAAAACGTGGTGATTGTCCGTGCTCGGAGGAGGATATGTTGTATCAACGAAGGTTCGATGGCAAGTACAGATCCGCTCGAAAAATCTGGCAAGTTCGGAAGAACGTCGGGGAGGTTCAACCGTGGCGATGCCCGGAGAACTCCCGCGGGCTCGCCAGCAACGCATTTAGATCTACGGGTTTTCTTTGGGGGCTAACCCCTTCTTTTTGGTCGCTTTTTTCTTGGCCGGTTTCTTTTTTGCTGCTTTCTTCTTCGTAGCCTTCTTCTTCGCAGCCTTCTTTTTCTTCTTTTTCTTTTTCGCCGGACCTTTCGCAGCTCGTTCCGCGAGAAGATCCAGTGCGGCTTCAAAAGTCATCTCTTTAGGATCCATTCCCTTGCGAAGGGAAGCGTTGGTCTCGCCATCGGTGACATAGGGACCAAAACGCCCGTCCAGAATTTTGACCTCGTTCTCAGTTATCGGTGACTTGTCTTCGTAGACACGAAGGGGCTCCTTCGGGGCTCGTCTGCCACGAGTTTTTGGCTGTTTGAGCAGTTCAATTGCCTGCTCAAGGGTGACATCAAGAGGTGAAAGATCGGTGGGTAGTGATCGCGTTTCTTTATCGCACTTGATGTAAGGCCCGTAGCGACCATCGAACGCTTGGATGGGTTCATCGTTATCGGGAAAGTTCCCGATGGTTCGCGGCAGCTCCAGTAGTTTGCATGCGACCTCTACCGTAACGTCTTCCAACGCCATGCCTTTGAGGATTGACTGATTTCTTTTTTCTTCGTCATCATCCTCGCCCAACTGGAGGTAAGGCCCGAATCGTCCCACCTTGAGGTAGATCGGTTTTTCAGTGGGCGGATGAACGCCAATCGGTTCATCCTCCACTTCACTCGACTCCAGCAGTTCCATCGCTTTGGCTAGATTCATTTCGTCCGGTGGAAGTCCATCAGGAATGGACGCTTTGCGTTCACCCTGCTCGATGTAGGGACCATACTTTCCTACTCGAACGAAAACTTCTTCACGATGCGGTCCCTCTGCGGGCATTCCCATTGAGAAGCGTGCTGTTTCTTTGGGATCAATTTCTTCCAGTTTTGCCGTCAATCGAGATTGGAGGCCAACGTTGTGTTTGTCATCGGACTGATCACCGAAGTAGAACTTTTTGAGGTACTCTTCGCGGTTCACTTCATCTCGACTGATCGAATCAAGCAGGTCTTCGAGTTCGGCGGTGAATTCATAGTCAACGAGTGGCGAAAAGTGTTGCTCCATCAGTCGAGTAACACTGAACGCTCTCCAGGTCGGCACCAACGCCGTGCCTTTTTTGAGGATGTAATTTCGACGTTCATCGGTAATGGTGCCAATGATGGAAGCATACGTACTCGGGCGGCCGATCCCTTTTTCCTCGAGGGTTTTTGTCAGTGTCGCCTCGGTGTACCTAGCGGGTGGCTGCGTGGTGTGAGATTTCGGTTCCATTGCCTCGGCCGACATCGCGTCGCCCTGATCGACTCTTGGTAGGATCTTCTCTCGGTTAGCGAGTTCGGCAGCCGGATCGTCGGTTCCCTCCACGTAGGCTCGAAGAAAACCCTCGAATTCGATGCTGGTTCCACTTGCGGTAAAGCTGGCCCCGCCTCCCTCGATGGCAATGCTGACCCGCTGTTTTCGAGCATCAGCCATTTGGCAGGCGACCGTCCGTTTCCAAATCAAATCGAAGAGCTGGAACTGGTCTGAGTCGAGTTCTCCTCGTAGCGTACCTGGCAGACGAAATGGGGTGCCAGCCGGCCGAATCGCTTCATGAGCTTCCTGCGCATTCTTGACCTTGCCCTTGTAGACTCGTACGTCTGGATGCAGGAATTGGCTGCCGTATTCGCTTCGAACCAATTCCCTCGATGCATTGATCGCTTCTTTACTCAGCGTCATGCTGTCCGTACGCATGTAGGTGATGTAACCATTCTCGTAGAGGCGTTGCGCCGCGCTCATGGTTCTCTGGGCAGTGAAGCCGAGTTTCCGGTTGGCTTCTTGTTGCAAGGTGCTGGTGGTAAACGGCGGCCTGGGGCGTTCCGTGAAGGGCTTCACTTCGACTTTGGTGACGCTGAAGTCGGCCGACTTGAGTCTCGTAGCAAGGTCCGTGGACTCCTGTGCACTCAGCTGCAAAAGTTCGGGCTTTTTCAACTTTCCCGTTGTCGAATCGAAATCTTTTCCGTTGGGGATTTTTCGGCCGTCCACCGACTGAAGAGTTGCCTCAAGCTTTTCACCTGATTTGGTGGAGAAAATCGCGTCAAGATCCCAGTAGGTTGCATTGACAAACGCGATTCGAGCTCGTTCTCTCTCAACAATGAGACGAACCGCGACACTCTGGACCCTTCCAGCGCTGGTGCCACTTCCGATTTTACGCCAGAGCAGATTCGACATATCGAATCCATAGAGGCGATCAAGAATCCTCCGTGTCTCCTGAGCTCGAACCAGACTGCTGTCA
Source organism: Candidatus Nitrosopumilus sp. (assembly GCA_964225475.1). Classification (GTDB taxonomy): domain Bacteria; phylum Planctomycetota; class Planctomycetia; order Pirellulales; family Pirellulaceae; genus Rubripirellula. The sequence goes on from CAXQOB010000129.1 coordinate 26,155, forward strand.
ATGCTTCTCGTCGCGGACAGCGCGTTGGAAATCGCCTCTTTGGTAATCTCATGAAAGACCAAACGGTCGACCGGTACCTTCGGCTTCAAGAGTTCCTGCAGGTGCCAGCTGATTGCCTCTCCCTCGCGGTCTTCATCGGTCGCGAGGTAAAGATGGTCAGCTTGTTTGAGCGCATCTTTGAGTTTTTTAACCTGTTTCTTTTTGTCGGTGGGGACGATGTACAGCGGTTCAAACGCATCGTCAACATTGACCCCCAGGTACGCCCAGGACTCGCCCTTAAATTTCTCCGGAACATCTTTCTTTCCCGCAGGAAGATCACGAACGTGTCCAATACTGGCTTCCACCTGATAGTTGGAGCCAAGGAACTTCGAAATCGTTCTCGCCTTCGCGGGAGATTCGACAATTACCAGATGCTTTCCGTTACTCGTTGCCATTCAAGTTGGGAGGTGTGGGGTCTAGGGGAGGATGATGATGCAGCGTTTCGGTATGTTCCGACGAATCGGCCGAAGTTCGCAGCATCCTAACGGTTTATTGTTGTCGTTGGGGCCATTTCGGGGTCCTTCCGCTGCAGGAGCTCACGGAAAAGAGTCAGTTAAACGGTCAATCGCATGACCTTCTTATTGGGTAAAGTTGTAGCGCTGGCCGTCTTGCCTAGTGACTCGCATGATTTCTCAGGGTGTCCCCGATCATCTTGAACGGTGTCAATACACCATATTTACGATCAGGAAACGTGGTTCAGTGAATTCGAAATGGGGAAATGGGTAAGTTAACGTCAAATAGGTCGTCGGGTAACACCGCTGCGATTGGAACGTTCATTTGGCAAAACTCACAGTGTTGGGCTGCGAAATTGGGCGGATGTTGCCGTTCCTAGTGCAATCTCACCTTGACCCTCCAATTCAACGGGCGATACGCTTTCTACTTCGCAGATCACGTTACACTGTTTGACTCGGTCCGGCAAAGTTTCGGTGTCTCCGCGGAAAACGGGTATGATTCTGCCAGTATTAGCGGCTGAGACCCCGTACACACCGAAGTGATTGAGCTGGTGGCTCGATTTTTCGGCGGTTCCGGAGAGTGGCTCCGAAGATTCGATTCCTCAGAGATTTGGTTGCTTTGGCACGGTTGTCAAGATGTCTCTTTGGATTCGTTCGGTGCTGAATTGCGCATTTTACAGGTTCGTTTACCGTCGATCGCTCACAAGTCTTCTAGTGAATTTCGTGGGATATTCGGCGTTTTGAACGTTTTTGTCCGTTTTCAGAATTCTGCAAAACACTTCGTAAAAGTTATCAGGAAATATGAACAGCACCAGCAATAAGTCCAGCAACAAGCCCAAGAACAAGTCCAGCAACAAGCCAAAAAATAGTTCATTCAGTCCTTTTGAGCTATTCCGACGCAATCTGAAGTCAATGATGGTATTGCTCACTGGTTTGGCGGTATTTGCGTTTGTTGCTCTACCGGTTCTGGACCAGTACATGCGTAACAATGCGGGTGTGTCCGGGAATACTGTGGTTGCATCGTTTTCCGGACGGGAGCTGTCCCGGGGACGCGTTGACTACTTCACTCGTAATCATCAATCAACGGTCCGTTTTCTCGTGGAACTGGCTGAGGAAACGATTGCGCGGGGTGGAGCTCCGTCTGTATCGGGTTTTAATTTTGACGATCAGAACCAGCGAGTAATCTCTGTTGGGATTAGCGAGCAGCCTAGTTTCATGGGGTCCATTCGATCGCTGATGCTGGCCTCACTCGCTCAAGAAGACGGTTTTGAACTCGATGACACCTCGCTACAGGTTTGGCTCGATCGGTTCACCGATGGAAAAATCAACGACCGAGATATCGTCGGTATGTTAGCGCGGGCGACGAAGAACCGCATGGGGCGACAGCATCTGTATGAACAACTGCGAACGCATCTGCTCGCCAAACTCTATGAGGAACGCGGTCTAGCCGGCATTATTGATGGTCAACCGCCCATGGCCATGCCGCTCATGACACCACAGCAGACCTGGGAGAATTTTCTCAAGCTGAAGCAGAGTGCGATCGTGTCCGCCTACGGAATTCGGGTCGATGACTTCCTTCCTGAAACCGACGCAAAACCCGCCGAGAGTGAAATTCAGAAGGTTTACGATGAGGGAAAAGACCGGGACCCGAACGAACTCTCTCCTGACCCCGGTTTCCATCAACGGTACACCGCGAAAATCGAGTATGTCTCTGCTGACTTACAAACGTTCATTGATCAAGACGTCGCAAAACTTACGGAAGAGGAAATACGAGCCGAGTACGAGCGACGAATCAAGGGGGGTGACTTCTTGGTCCCGAGCGTCCCAGAAGCGAGCTTGCCAGAGATAACTCCTCCCGAGAACGGTTCGGATTCGTCTCCGGATGAAGCCTCGGAAACACCTGAGGCAGAGGCCGGCGACGATGGGGAGCCCGCAGCAGAAGATGCAGCAGACGCCCCCGACGCGTCGGCAACAGAGTCGGACACACCTGCAGGTAACAACGAGAACGGCGAAGCGGTAACTGGGGATGAGCCTTCTACCGACGTGGACGGGGCCGAGCAAACAGCGGAACCGCCTGCAGTGGACCAACCCAGCGAGTCCACCGCACCTGCGGTTGAGGATCAGTCATCGAGCAAGCCGTCATCCGCAAACACCCATTCCAATGAGAACGCCGTCCGCCTCGTCTCACTCTCGCAAGAGGCAGTGGTTGACACGCAGGTGAATGATTCAAAGCAAGCCGAAGCGGAAACTGCGGGAGCAGGCGACAACGGTGAGGACGATCCATCCACCGAAGCGGACTCGTCCGATTCCGACACGCCGGACGAGCCGGCAGTTGATGGGGAGTCCGCAGCGGAGGCCGATGGAGCAACAGAGCAAACCACTGCCGATGAGCAAGCAGTAGAGACGTTTGAAACGGTACGTGATCAAGTCGCAGCCGACATGGTTCGCAGCGCCGCTCAGGAGCGAATGTTCGCCGTTCTGGAGGATATCAAGAACCAGATGAGACGATACTTCGGTCAGAACAACATGTATCAGAATAGCCTGAGTATTCAGGGTAACACCGGAGTAAAAGCTCCCGCGCGTCCAGATCTCGCAAAGATCGCAGAAGAGTTCGGCATACAGCACGAATTGCTTGACGACAACGATGTGGTTTCTATTTCTGACGAGCCGATTTCCCAGTCGGTCGCCATGGGGACCGGTCAGATGATGGGGCAGTCTTCTAGCTTCGTTCAATTGGCCTATGGCTCTTCCAGTGCTCAATCAACCGAACCAACACTGCCGCTTTTCTCCCCAACGGATACGACAGATCCTAGAACCATGCGACGTTACCTCGCTTGGAAAACGGAAGAGACGAAAGCCAAAACGCCAGAGCTTTCTGAAGTCCGGGATGAGGTCGTGATGGCGATTCGCATTAAGGAAGCCCGCAATTTGGCCGTTAAGTTCGCTCAGTCGTTGGCTGACAAAGCCAAAGGGTCCGAGTCGACTGAATTAAGGGAAATCATTGCCGAGGATAAATTAGACGCATTGAGAGAAGGTCTCGGTCCCTTCACCTGGATGCAATCATTCAATTTTCAGGGGGTCTCAATCAGTGCCGTTCCCGGTATTGAAGCTGCTGGGAAAGAATTCATGAAGGCGGTGTTCACGAACGAGCCCGGAACCATATCTGTTGCAGTTGATCAACCAGGGAATAACGTTTACCTGATTCAAGCCGATCAATTTCAGCCAGAGATGACGGAGCTTCAGGAACAATTCAAGCAAACCACCAATCGTTTTGAAAGCATGATGATTGGCAATGGTGGCAATGAGATCATTGTTGATTATTTCGATCGTTTGGACGAAAAAAGTCAATTCAAAGATCTGACCAAGTCAGACGAGTAAATGCATCGCTGCAACGATGGCTGGTCCGGTCGGTGAACGTCTACTTGAGTGTGATGGGAGTTTAACCGGGCCATCGCGGCTTGATTCGCGGGCGATTCCGCTGCACTTCACCCCCGTGTGTCGTTTGGTGAGGTTTGAATCGAATGACATTCACGAGAATGGCCCTGCAACCTTAGGTGGATTCGGTCTCCACCGGGTTGCTTTCTGTGTCCACTGAGTTGTTCCCCGCAGGAAAGAAGACAGCGAGCCAAATCGTCGCGGAATTCTCGCAGGTGGATATCACGCGATGTTTTCTTCTGGCGGTAATGAAGCAGTGCTCGCCGCGCGATAAACGAGTCTGCTCGCCATCATCGAACTCAATTGTGGCGTCACCTTCCAAAACGACGACCCATTCATTTTCGTGTTGGTCATACCAGAAATCATCGGGAGATTTGTGTCCAAATGAAACAATCCTTTCGATGCGAACCTCGCCGCATGAGATGATTTTCTCGAACATCTCCTCGGTTGGTGGGTGTGCGGGCGGTTGAAGGAGATTGTTCATTTACAGCAGGGAATGATTTTACAGTGACAGTTTTATTGGCGGCAGGATGGGTTTTCATCCAATCGTTTTTCTTGGAAATTCTTCAGCAATTCTCGGAATAGTTAGGGAGCTTGCAGGCCCTTTGTATGGATTGTAAGGACGTATAGTTTGTGATTATCTCAGAGAATGGTGAGTAACTTAGCGATTCCTGAACCGTTACAGAAAAAGGAGTACACCCATTGTGGATTTTAGACTCTACAATGCGTCCTCAGGATGAGTCAATGTTTTGAATATACGAGTAACTTTCCCATGCCCCATTTAAAAATAATCTCCGGTGCATCAAACGCCTCTTCTACCTTTGAGCTGAAGCCTGGCGAGACGACAATTGGACGCCATCCCGAGTGCACGATCGTAGTTGAAGCTGGAGCAGTAAGTCGTTTTCATGCGAAGGTTCAGGGCGAATCAGATCGGTTTGAGTTAAGCGATTCGGGGAGTCGTAATGGAACTTATCTGAACGGGCAGTTGGTCTCGACACCAACGGTTCTAAAAGATGGAGATCGTGTTCGGATCAGCGAGGTTGAGTTTTCTTACGTGGCGGAGTCGAAGGAAGGTTTCGCCGGGAGTGAGATGACGTTTGAGGGTGCTAATTTCGGCATCATGATGGTTGAGGACCAAGAGCCATCTTCGCAGCCATTTTCGGGCAGTTCGCCCATGGTGGAAATTCGTAATTCCGTTGACGGGTTTGCGATGACTGCTACTCCTGAGGCAAAACTGGAGGCGATGCAGCAAATTATCAGCAGTCTCGGTGGCGCGATGGCAGTCGATGATGTTCTGCCTAAGATCCTTACCAGTCTATTTCGTCTTTTCCCGGCTGCAGACCGCGGATTCATCGTGATGCAAGACGAGAATGATAATCTGATACCGCGTTGGGTGAAGACTCGCGGTAAACACGATGAAACAGAAACTATTCGAATCAGTAAAACCATCGTTCGACGGGTCATGGAAAGTGGTGAGGCGATCCTGTCGATGGACGCCTCGGATGACAGCCGCTTCGATAGTAGCCAATCGATCGCCGACTTCTCGATTCGCTCGATGATCTGCGCCCCGCTCCTCGATTCAGACAACCAAGCATTTGGGGTCTTGCAGATTGACTCAACACAAGGAAGAGGTCAGTTCCGTGAGGATGATACTGATTTGCTTGCGGGAGTCGCGGCTTACTCAGGTATCGTGATCAATAACGCCCGAATGCAAGAGCAAGCTTTGAAGCAAAAGGAGGTGGAGCAGGATCTGCAGTTGGCCACCGGTGTGCAGCAGGCATTTCTCCCTGACTCACCACCGAACGCTCCCGGGTTCAGGGTCTCAAGTTACTACCAGGCAGCTCATCATATTGGGGGTGACTACTATGACTACATTGATCTGTCTGATGGAAGAGTGGCGGTTGTGGTTGCGGATGTCGTGGGGCATGGTGTCGCAGCAGCGATGTTCATGGCAAAGCTATCTGCGGAAACCCGCTTCTGTCTCGCCAGTGAATCTGATTTGGCCGTCGCTATCGAACGCCTCAACGATCGAATGAGCGCCTTGGAGGTCGATCGTTTTGTAACTTTCTTGGTGATGGTTCTTGATCCTGCCAGTGATTTAGTAACCATCGTTAACGCGGGACACATGCCGCCCTTGGTCCGCGACGGTGTTTCTCGCGCGGTTCGAGAGCCAGGGGAAGAAGAATCGGGCCTGCCTATAGCAATTTCTGAGGGAATGGACTACGAGGCTGTCTCTTTCCCCATGCGAGCCGGTGATTTGGCAGTGATGTACACCGACGGTGTTAACGAGGCGATGGATGTTAACGATCAAGAATTTGGAATTGATCGTATCCGCCAAATCATTCAGGGCGGAGGAGATTATGAGGCGGTCATCGGTCAAGTGGTTGAGTCAGTCAAGGAGCATGTGGGGGAAGCAGATCCCTTCGACGATATGTGTCTTGTCATTGTGGAGCGTATTGAATCCAAGGAGGTTTCCGCAGACGAGCAGCTTGCAAGATTAAAAGAGAACTCTGCCGACATCCCGACAAGTGATGTTGGTAACCGTGGTTGAAATCCAAGCCAAGGACACGCGTGGGTGATGATTCGACAGCGTTGGTATTTTGAAGGTGACGTACAAGGGGTCGGCTTTCGCGTGAGTGTTAAGGCGATTTCCGAACGCTACGATGTCCGTGGTTTTGTTCGTAACGAGCAGGATGGGAGGGTGAAGGTCGAAGTGCAGGGAAGTCGCGCTGAACTCGATGCCTTCAGGTCTGCCATTGAGCGAGCATTTGATTTTAGGATTGATCACGTCACGGCCGTGGAACTTTCAGCACAATCCATGCAAGATCAAGAGAAAGGATTCTCCATCCTCTATTAATGCCGCATCTCGTGAATCAGCGGTTCGCTTGAGGCCACTTTTGGGGTTCCGTACCAGAGGGAACTCCTTCTTCCATTCGTGCGGATGCTGGAGGGAGAGTGTGGGGTCCGAGTACCTTGATCGGTTTCGTGACTCATTCCCGTTTCTCTTGTTGATGAATTCCGGCTAGCGGCTCCGAGGTTTTGTTACTCAGCAAGATAAGCGTTTGGCGGTTGATATTTGCATTACTCAATCCTCTAGATTTCAGTATTCGTGCGTCGTTCTCGAATTGCTTGTTGCGGGTTAAACTGTTGCGATGAATGAAATAAATCAATACGACTACGATTTGCCCCGAGAGCTGATCGCGCAGGAACCTGTTAACTCACGAAGTGATTCACGCTTGTTACGGCTTGATCGTTCCAGCGGTGAGCTAGATCACCACCACGTTCGAGACTTGGGTGAACTTCTTCGGCCGAGTGATGTGCTTGTGATTAACAACACGCGAGTGATGCCTGCCAAGCTGGTCGGTTATCGGAAGCAAACCGGCGGCCGTTGGCAGGGCCTCTTTCTGCAAGCGGATGAGGGAACGGGGATTTGGGAGGTTCTGACAAAAACTCGCGGTAAATTGCAGGAGGGTGAAATCATCACGGTCCAGGATCGTCATGCTCGTGACGGTATGGAATTGTTAGTGATTGCGAGAACAGAGGGTGGAAACCTACTCGTCCAACCGCAGCTCCCTGACGGTTATGTGCCACTGGAATCAGACCGAGATTCAGAACTCGATACGCCTGCGGATTGGTTGGAAAGGTACGGCAGGATTCCGCTGCCTCCCTACATCCGTGATGGTCAAATGGTTGATTCCGATATTGAACGCTACCAGACGGTTTTTGCAAAGGAACGGGGCAGCGTTGCGGCACCCACAGCGGGTTTGCATTTTACGGAGAAGCTGATGGGTGATATCCAAGCGATGGGGGTTGCTGTGGCGGAAGTGACCCTTCACGTCGGAATCGGGACGTTTCGCCCGATTCAGGTTGAGCATTTGGATCAGCACGAAATGCATCAGGAGTGGGGGCAGATCGATGAAAGTACCGTGGAGTTGATTAACGAGAGACGTCAAGGTGGAGGACGTTGTATTGCGGTGGGAACGACCAGCGTCAGAGTGCTGGAGAGCGCTGCTGCTGCCAATGCTGGCCAACTTCAAGCTTGGCAGGGGATGACGGATCTGTTTATCCGGCCACCCTACCAATTCGCTGTCGTGGATTCTTTAATCACTAATTTTCACTTGCCCAAGAGCTCACTGCTTGTCCTGGTGAGTGCTCTTGCCGGTCGAGAGCCGATTCTCAACGCGTATCGCACTGCCGTTGAGAATGAATATCGATTCTTTAGCTACGGCGACGCAATGATGATCATTTGATCGTTCTTGTGATTCCTTCAACTCCCAGAGTTCTGGTGACTGACGGGAGTGGCAATCACGTTAGTGCGAATGTTCAAAGAAGGCCCGTCGCACGTAGTCAATGAGTTTCCACTGAATCAGGGTGAGTCCAACGGGAATCGCAAGAAGCAGGAATTGAGAGATCTCAGGTCTGACCGCCCACGCGTAACCTTGCGAAGATAAAACAGATAGGATCGCCCAGACAAACGAGCCATTGACGAAGAGCATCAAACTCGTTGTCGATGCGGAAATCAAAGCGAGCAAGCAGCCGCGATTAGCTGCCCGATTCATCTTGGGGGCTCCGGGTTTCATTCAGTATCCCAGCTCTATGCAACACTTATTTGGATACTAGACGGAAGCCTGCATTGGATAGCTTTGGCTCAGTAAAATCGTCACGCCCAGTCCGACGAGTGAAAGGATAATTAACAGCGGCGTCCAACTCTTGAGTGATTCTCCCTCGGTCAAACCGCCCATTTTCGTGAATACCCAAAACCCGCTGTCGTTCATCCAGCTACCCATCAGTGATCCGGTACCAACCGCGGTGGCTACGTAAACCATATGGAACTCGGGTTTCGCCTCACCGATGATTGCAGACATCATTCCAGCTCCGATGATCATCGCAACCGTGCTGCTACCTTGTGCGACTTTCAGCACGGCAGCAATTCCCCATGCCAATAAAAGCAGTGAGGTGCCAGTCGCTGAGGATCCTGCGAAATAATCTCGAATGGTGTCGCTGATATTCGTTTGTTGTAGCATTGCCCCGAATGCACCGCCTGCTGCAGTGATCAAGATAATGACACCTCCGCTCATCAAAGAATCCTCCACGTCCTCACCGAGGCTCCTCCACGATAGTTTGCGAACAGACTTGAGTGTGAGCATCGCGCAAATCGCAGCCAGCATCAAAGCAAAATTAGGGTTGCCCCATAAAGAAAGTCGGTCCGCAAGGATTCGACGGTTTGATTTCCATTGATGTTTTTCAATCAATTCTGGATATGCGTCTTCCAGTAAGGAGCGGTTCATACGGCGTCGATCAACCGGTTTCATTCGTAGTTGATTGGCACCAAGCTTCTCTTTTGATGTGACCGATAATGGCACACCAATAAAGGCACTTTCGTCGTAGAGGTTAGGATCGAGTAGAACATCATTGAGGATAGAAACAACGTCCGCCTTTTCCTGATCGCTCACCGCAACGGTTAACAGACGCTCGCGATTCTCAGCCTTGAGCCTACTGCTGGCAATCACACGGTCCGCGGGAGTCTTTCTGATACCTGTCTCATCGCTATCAGTCCCGAAGGTGTTCTCAGATAGTTCGGTTGCGAGGGCTGAAAAATCCGTAACGTCCGCTATCTCGAGTTTTGCACGATCCTCGCGATCGGCAAATGTCCCCGCCAGCGTTCCTAAGCCGATCATCACGACGGGTAAGATAACAGGGAGCAATGCGACCCAAAATGTTGGTAATTGGTCCTCGGGTAACGCGGCATGTTTATCCTCTCCCGCACCAAGAGGTCGCATTTCAATTGGCATCAACTTGTCGGTAATCACGGAATAGATCAGGCCAACAATCGCTGATGGAATGGCTACCAGGGTTCCTACCCACATCATCATCCCAATGTCGACTCCCAAAATGGAGCCGACCAAAAGGGGGCCCGGTGTTGGGGGCACCAGTGTATGCGTAATGGCGCCGCCGGTCGCGATTGCCATGAGGTATCGCAGGTAATTCCGGTTCGTTCTTCGGTAGAGACTTCGAGCTAATGGGACAAGGAGATAAAAAACGGTATCAAAGAAAACGGGGATGGCGAGAATGAACCCACTAATCATCAGCCCGACGGACGCCTTCTTCTCTCCAGTGAAAGAAACCGAATTCCGAACGATCCGGTCGGCAGCGCCGCTATCCAGCATGCACTTGCCAATAATCGCCGCCATCGCGATGACGATCCCAATACTACCCGCGGAGGATCCAAAACTCTGCACCACCGCATTCATGCGGCTCCCGGCATCGTCGCCGGTGATCAGCCAGCCAACGCCGAGACTGACGATCAACGCAGCAATAATGAGGGCAAGGAATGCATTGAGACGCAGGATGATGATCATCCCAAGGACAGCGACAATTCCGACAATCAGTAGTCCCACGGATACGTTCCGTTGGGCTACTCCCTCAGACGTTTGACTCTGGGTGTTGGAGGTATCCGGATCGTTTGGCTCGTCTAGGCCGCCCGATTCAGGATCTTGTGTGCCATTATCCGGTGCAGCGGTCGCGTTGGGGGCCGCCGCCTCCCCTGCTGCTGCGTCGGTCTCAGTGTCCGATCGACCGTCCTCCTTCGTCTGATTATCAGTTCTGGTGGTCTCAACCTCCGTGGTCGCTTGGGACTCACTCACATCGGGAACGGTTGCCGGTGCTTGTGCTGAGGTCGCTTCTTGTGAACGGGCCGTCGAGACCGGGGAAAACTCAAGCACCCACAGATGGCAGAAGATCAACAAAGAGAGTGCAAAAAGTCGATTGGCAGACATGGGAACCTCTTGAACGAAACCCCGGTTCGGGGATTTTGCGGTTTGACGATTCCGCAATTTTAATCCCAATTGCATTCGAAGTGTGCACAGTTTGCCTAAAAGACGCCTCTCGCTGGAAAGCAGGTGGCATTGTCAGGTTTTAAGCGAGCTTTCTAAGGAGCAGCGGGTACGTGTTGCAGAGAGGCTCTATCCATTGGGGGTGCACTGCAAGAGCGACGCAGCAATGATTCTGCTTCCGCGGACCTGTATTGCTGAACTCGTTGGCCAGCACTAGCCAAGTATGGCGTGAAACACCACAGATTCAGAAACTGCAACGCAGTGTGGAACACGCCATGAAACATTGCGGCGACCTAAAAAAGTGCGATAAAATAAAAAAGGCGACCGTTTACGGCCGCCTTTGATTTGATTTTAGATCGCAGTGTTACTGGAGGGATTCGCAAAGCTACTAACCGGCGATCTTCAATGCCGGTCTCGCTTTGTCGGACAGCAGTTCACGTAGACGCTCAAACTCATCTGCATCGGTAAAATGGATGGTGATTTTGCCGCGTCCGCGTGCGGAGCTTTTGATTTCCACCTTGGTTCCAAAGATCATCCGCATTTCCTGCTGCATGGCATCGATCTGTGGAGACACCTGTTTGCGTCGCTGGCGAGTCGCGTTGGTGATCGGTCGTCCCGTCTCGTCATCCTCTTCTTTCTTGAGTAACTCTGAAACATAGCTCTCGGTTGCACGAACGCTCCATCGATCATCCATGATCTTTTGTGAGGTTCTCACTTGGATCACTTCGTCACCAATCGGTAATAGGGCACGAGCGTGCCCGGCGCTTAATTCACCGGCTACGAGTGAGTCGAGAATCGCTTGAGGTAGCTCGAGTAATCGCATCAAGTTGGCAATGGTGCTTCGGTCGATGCTAAGTCTTCGAGCGAGGTCATCCTGTTTACATTGGTGCTCTTCAATGTACCGCTTGAAGGACATCGCCTTTTCAATCGGGTTGAGATCTTTCCGCTGAAGATTCTCGATGATCGCGAGCTCGGCAACCAACCTGTCATCGGCCTCGCGAACTTCAGCACGAATGGTTTGTAGACCCGCGTGCATGGTTGCGCGAAGGCGTCGCTCACCACTGATTAGTTGGTACCGGCCGTCGACAATTCGTACCAAAATGGGTTGGAGTTGTTGGTGATTGCGAAGGCTTTCGGCGAGCGATGCAATTTCATCATGATTGAACTCCCGCCTTGGTTGAAACGGGTTATTTTCAATTTCGTGTACTGGCAGTTCCAGGGTTTCGATCCCTGAACTAACCCCTGGTTCATTGATTGGATTGCCGTGCTCGTCCAATGGGGTTCCTAGCAAGGCAGCGAGCCCTTTTCCCAATCGTCGTTCTTTGTTGGCGGTTGAATTAGTCACGCTGAAGCACCTCCATGCACAGCTGGGTGTAAGCATATGCACCACGTGAACGCGGTGCATACTGAAAAACGGTTTTGCCATGGCTTGGGGCCTCGCTGAGGGCGACGTCCCTTGGCACGACATTTTCAAATACAATCTCTCCGAAAAAGTCTCTGACCTCCTCGTCCACTTCCTTGGTTAGTTCGAGGTGCGGGTCATACATCGTTAGCAGGATTCCCCCGAACGATAAACGGCCGTCTGTTGCGACAATGACTTTCTTGATGGTTTGTATTAGCTGAGTAAGGCCCTCCATTGCAAAATACTCACACTGGATTGGAATGAGCACCTCCGTGCTCGCTCCTAAGGCTGTCTGGGTTAAGTTTCCAACGCTCGGAGGGCAATCAATTAAAACAAAATCAAACGATCGAAACGCATCGTCTAAGTGCTTTGTTACCTGATTGCTCTCCCTGGCACTGCTGCTTGCAAGGCGATCAACGTCTTGAAAGCTGCGACTTCCCGGAACGATTGAAAGATTGGTCTCCTCGAGGTATTGGATTGACGAGAATATCGGTGCATCGTTGATCAGAGCATGTCTCTCCGATGGAGCGAGACCCATCGATGTGGTTGCATTGCACTGCGGGTCCATATCTAGCAGTAGGGTTCGCTTGCCGGCCAACGCCAAGGCGGCGCTCAAGTTGACGGCAGTGGTG
>CAXQOB010000130.1:0-13340 GCA_964225475.1 Candidatus Nitrosopumilus sp.
GCCAGCAATTGTCGACGGTGTCATCTATGTCCGTACCCACTCGACTTTGTATGCTTTTCAGGAAACCACAGACTGATGTTTTCTGATAAATGCATTGCAAACCGATCAGTGACAAACAAGGGATACGCGTATTTCAGTCATCTGCAAACCGCCAGTGATTGGCAACAGGTGGCGGTCATGACTTTACTGCTCTCCCTGTTAACCACCAGGCAGGTGGTAGCCGAAGCACCTTCAGCATTGAATACCCTTCTCCAGAATTCCTGCATCAATTGTCACGATGATAATACGGAAACCGGACTCGACCTCACCTCGATCGACCGTAATTTCCAGAACCCCCGAACGTTTAACTCTTGGATCAAGATCGTTGACCGCATCTCCAGCGGAGAAATGCCCCCCGCATCAGAGCCTCGTCCCGACTCTCAAACTCAAGCTGATGCTCTGAGATTCCTCAACGGTAAACTGATTGAGGTTAACTACCAAGAGCAACAGAAAAACGGCAGGGTTCGATCAAGAAGATTAAGTCGCATGGAATATGAGCATACTCTGCATGACCTACTGGGAATCAATGGTGAAATCGCTCGATACCTTCCTCCAGAGACTAAGTCCGATTCATTCGATGTCGTAGCCGCGAGGCAAGAAATGTCGAGTGTTCATGTAAAAGGAATCCTTAAAGCAGCTGACATCGCCCTCGACGAAGCGATTCAACTTGGCCCTAAACCCAACATGCGACGTGAGCTGGATTACCGCAATTCTAAATACATGCAAATGTGGATCGAGCGATCAGTCCGCCGAGGCGGCGGCACGGTCTTCCGAGACAAAGATGATCTAATCATGTTCCGGGGTGAAAACTACAATCTACGATCAGACGCCAATGGCCTTCGTATCCCGATAGCGGGGAAGTACCGAATTAGTGTTACCGGATCGGCTTATCAGCCAAGGTCCTCGGTCACCATGAGCCTGAAGCGTCAAAATGATATCCTTGGTGATAGCGAGCTGTTTGCGGCGTGGGATGTTGACGAACAATTCCGCACGGTCTCAACGATCAAATACCTCCGACCCGACGACTACTTCTATGTGAGCGCCGATGAACTTGAACCGGCACCTGATGGAGGAATCATTTACAACTCACAACCGGCCAACCAGTTCAAGGGCGAGGGAGTTCGGGTGCGTCAAGTGATCGTGGAAGGCCCCCTTGAGTCGACTTGGCCTCCACAACGCACTAGAGATCTTTTCCCCGGTGTCAGCTGGGCACCTTCAGCAAATGGCCGTCATTACAGACCTGTAACCACCCGAACTCACTACGAACACATCCGTGATGCTGTTGCTTCCCTTGCCCCCAAAGCCTTTCGACGACCAGTAAGTGAGCAAGAAATTGAAGAATTGACAAAACTCGCGATCCCAAGCCTGAAAGCGAAACATGGCTTCATTGCGAGTGCTCGTGTTGCCTTGAAAACGATTCTGGTATCGCCCGAGATTTTATTCCTCACCAACGAAACCGTCCCCGAGGCAACAAGACTGACAGAGCACGCACTCGCCAGTCGTTTGTCCTACTTCCTCTGGCGCAGTCCCCCTGATGACGAACTTCGCCAATTGGCGAACAGCGGAAAACTAACCGACAGCAAGATACTGGATGCTCAGGTTAGCCGCATGCTTGCCGACAAACGCAGTGACCGGTTCGTTAACGACTTTTTGGATCAATGGCTCAATCTAGACTCGATTGATGACACGACACCCGACACTTACCTTTATCCAGAATATGATGATGTTCTACGCCGCGCGATGCTGGCTGAGACACGTCATTTCTTCCGACACCTTATTGACGAAGATCTCGCCATCTCGAATCTGATTCACTCAGACTTTACGTTTTTGAATCGGAAGCTCGCCGAGCACTACGGTATTGCGAATGTCAAAGGTGAAGAGATGCGAAAGGTGATGCTAGGTGAAGACAGCGTACGCGGAGGTCTTCTGACACACGCCAGCATTGCAAAGGTTACAGCCAACGGATCGGTCACAACCCCAGTCAAACGCGGTAGTTTTGTATTGACCAATCTGCTCGGGCTCCCTCCAGCGCCTCCCCCGCCCGGCGTTGGTTCCATCGAGCCCGACACGCGAGGTGCAACGACCATTCGTGAAACCTTAAAGAAGCATCAAGCAGTGGAATCTTGCAGTGCTTGTCACCAAAAAATAGACCCCCCAGGTTTTGCGTTAGAGTGTTTTGATCCCATTGGCAACTATCGAGAGCGATACCGAGTTAGCAAAGGTGTTGAACGCACTGCGGTCCCGGGTCTACGATTCCTGCATAAGGATTACGACCTCGGCCAACAGGTCGACTACACAGGACGGACCGCAGATGGCTTCGAATTCCGTGGTATTCGTGATTTCAAGAATCACCTCATGAATTCAAAGCAACAAGTTGCAAGAAACCTGATCTCAATATTAATCACCTACGCCACGGGCGGCGAAATACAATTCGCCGACCGACAAGAAGTTGAGCGAATCCTTGACCAAACCGAGCATGGTGAATCTGGACTTCGAACCGCGATACACCATGTCGTTCACTGCCGCATGTTCCGCTCGCAGTAACCCAGTACGCCAGCCTCAATAGATTGCTACAGGAACAATGACATGCACAGACCCATCTCACGACGCACCGCGCTGCGAGCATCCGGAGTCGCTTTATCATTGCCGCTGCTGGACGTGATGAATCCTACGTTTGGGTTCGAGCCAAAAGATCCGCCAAAACGCATGGTACTCATTAGTAGTGCGCTAGGGTTACTTCCAGAGGCCCTTTTCCCGAAGACAACAGGCACCGATTACGAATCGACAGAGTACCTAGAACTACTGAAAGAACACCGTGAGGACTTTACTCTGTATTCAGGCTTGTCGCATCCAGATCAAACGGGGAAGGAACCACACGACACCGAGATGACGTTCCTAACCGCGGCAATCAATCCCGGGCTCGGCGGCTTCAAGAACAGCATTTCGGTTGACCAAGTCGCCGCCATGCACCTAAGCCAAGCGACAAGATTTCGCTCGATCACTCTCGGCAGTAACACAAGAGAAAGTCAGTCGTACGACATGAATGGCGTGATGCTGCCAGCCGATTATCGACCATCCAAAATCTTCTCCAAGCTATTCTTAGCGGGAAGCCCCGAGGAGAGATTGAGCCAAAAACAGCAACTAGCTGAAGGCCGGAGCATCCTCGATACACTCGGAGATCAGACGAAGAAACTCAATCGTCGAGTCAGTGGCGCGGATCGTAAGCAACTGAACGAGTACTTCGATGCGATCCGAACAGCCGAACAGGAACTAGCCTCATCCGGCCAATGGCTGGATCGCCCCAAACCGACGGTGGAAGCGGAGATCCCAACTGACATCACGGATTCATCCGAATTGATCGGAAAAATCCGTGAGTTGATGAACTTGATCCCCTTGATACTAAAGACAGATTCATCAAGGGTGGTCAGCTTGATGATTCAAGACCACTCGGCGGTGCCCAATATCGATGGTGTTCGACGCGAGCACCACCCACTATCGCATCACGGTCAAGATCCGAGCAGAATTGCTGAACTGAAGATTATCGAATCTCAAATCCTTTCAACCTTCTCCGATTTACTCACCAAACTCGGTCAAAATACTGAACGTGGCAGTCGCTTGCTGGACCACACGGCGGTGCTCTTTGGTAGTAATCTGGGCAACGCTAATGCCCATGACCCGAAAAACCTTCCGATCATTCTTGCTGGTGGTGGATACAAGCATGGCCGATATGTTGCTCATGACCCCAACAACAACACCCCTCTTTCCAATCTATTTGTGACGCTGTTACAGAGAATGGGTGTGGAGGCTGAACGCTTTGCCACAAGTACCGGTAGCTTGAATGTAATCTGAGAATGATAGGCGGCAACAACTTGACTTCAGAAAAAGGTCAAATCGATCAAAATCTGTAGGACAAAAACCTGTGAGCAAATGCCATCGAATTGGCTGTGTCGTTGAGCATCGCTCAAATCGAACGCCACAGCTTGGATAGCAAGCTGCAAAACGGGTTTTTCTGAGCCTTTTCCAGAATAATCGCGAAACCGCAGATCAAGCCATTCTTAATTTATTCGGTATTCTTCGACGACAGGAAATGCGGAACGAATCTCGCAAATGCTGCCACTGGTTCGATCGGCCTAAATGCATTCAGACAGACATTGAGCGTGCGATCGACTAAACTGTATAAAACAGGGTACGTTGGCTTCTTGATTGATCGGCACAACACCTCTTTTACAACCTCATGAAAAGGTCGAACCCGATGAAACGTCGCGAGATTCTAAAGTCAGCTGGTGGTGTGCTGTTCCTGCCATCGCTGGAGAGTTTTGGACAGAATCGCTCAACTGCAGAGCAAACTGGAGTCAAACGACTCTTCTGCATCAGCATGGGGTACGGATTTTTCACCGACGTGCTCCCAGAAACCGGTGGTGCCGACTATGCATTTAGCGACCACATGGAACCCCTTAAAAAACACAGAAATCATTTCACTCTGTATTCAAAAATGAAGTTCGGCGGTGATCATGTCCGTGACCACAAGTGTTTCGTCGGCAACACGACCACCAACCCAGATTCATTGGACCAGATCGTTGCGGATCACATTGGTCATCAAACCCGAGTCCGCAATGTTGTGACCTTCATCGGCCATGCCCATCACCATATCGTTGCCTCTTGGCGAAACAGGTTGCCAGTAACGCCGATTCAATCAACACGAGTCCTCTTTGAAACGCTCTTTGCAAAGACTGACAAGAAGACACAAGAGCAACTCTTGGCTCACAAGAAGAGCGTTCTTGATGGTTCGCTGGAAGAAGCAAAGTCTCTCATGGCGAAGGTATCGGGCAAAGACCGTCAACGACTCGAAGAATACTTTGCTGCTCTTCGTGAATCAGAGCAAGAGCTCAACAAGTCAATTGAGTGGCTCAGTAAACCACAGCAGGATGTTGAGTTCCCGGTTGCGCCACAATTTCAAAACAACTTTCTCGCCACAGACATCGACAAGAAACGTTTCTTGGAAAACCCGAGACAGATTCAGCGAGGCATTGCTTTCGACATGATCTTTAAGGCTTTCAAATTTGATATCACACGAGTGGTCAACTACTACATGGTCGGACTCGACCACGATCATCACATTACAACGCACAATGTTCCAAAATCGGAAGAGGCGAGAAACAGTCTAACTAAGTACGATTCCTCTTTCTTTTCATTGCTTTCAAACTTCTACGGCAAACTGGCCAACACGGAGACTGATTCCGGGCGAACGCTGATGGATGAAACCGTTACGGTCGCAACAGGCAACAATAGCGTGAGCCAGAGCATGGGTCCTCATAACGGGAACGCCATTCCAGTATTCCTCGCAGGTGGACAATTCAAAAACCACGGTGGGCATGTGATTCGAAAAGGCGAAACGACATGCGATATTTACTTATCAATCCTCAAGAAGTTTGGCATCGAGCGTGACCACTTCGGCAACAGCAAGAGCATCATCCAACTTTAGAACCATGTGGAACTCTCAGATCTTTCGAGCGTGCGTTTTGCTAATAATGTTTGCTTTCACCGGTGCAACTCGATGCTGCGCTGAGTCTCGACAGCAAATACAACGTTTCCTAAACGACTTTTGCATTGCCTGCCACGGACAGGATTCACAAGAAGCAGGACTCCGTTTGGACCAACTTGACTTAGAGCGTTGGGAGAATGCAAGCCTTCTGGAGGATATCTACACCGTTATTGAAAACGGTGAAATGCCCCCTGAAGACGCAACAAAACGCCCCAGCACTAGCTTGATGGAAGCAACTCAAACGCGGTTAGGTGAACGACTGCAGACCCTCGGGGAAAAGCAACAGCCAGGGATGCTGAAGCGATTGAGTCGTACGGAGTACCAAAATACCGTCAACGATGTTTTCGGCACCAATTTTTCCCTGATGGACCGGCTTCCACTCGACAACATCGATGCGGGGTTCAACAACAACGCGGACAATCTCCACCTATCCGTGGTTGATATGGAAGCGTATTTCGCCGCCGCGAATCGAATTGCCGCGAACGTCGTTGGCGACAAACCAGATCCGAAAGTCGTTATCTACTCAACTAAAAATACCGATATTGATTCGCTCAGTCACAAAGACAATACGGATGGATTTGCACCCTCACTCGATCAAGCGTCGCGTCCTCTGGTTTTTGCATCTCCCTCCATTCAAATAAAAATCAATCCGTCCATCCCAAAACCCGGAACTTATCGGATTGTGCCACATGGATTCTACATCACCGCAGAATATGTTCGCGGCAGCCGTGACGCAGAGAGATTACCCGCTGTTATAAATGTCACCGAGGGTGGCGTTAACGATGTCTCACTCGCTGAACATTCCATGAGCTACTTCCTGCGAAAGAACACGGGGGTAGGGCAAAGCATCGTGACGGTGATTAACAAGAATGCTGACTGGAAGGAATTCGAT
Source organism: Candidatus Nitrosopumilus sp. (assembly GCA_964225475.1). GTDB lineage: Bacteria > Planctomycetota > Planctomycetia > Pirellulales > Pirellulaceae > Rubripirellula. Next base: position 6,474 of record CAXQOB010000130.1, read on the forward strand.
CCTCGTGTCGGTTTCACAACGGAGCTCTCGTCCGATGATACGATCGTACTGAGATGCAATTCCGTCAAAGGGAGCGGCCTCGAACGGATGTACTGCATTGACAAAGCTACCGTTACCGGTCCGGTATACGAGGAATGGCCACCGAGCACATTTTTCTACGAAGAGTATTGCAAAGACATCGATGCTTCCTCAAACGAAGAATCATGTCGCGAGATCCTGAAACGGCTTGCTGAGAAACTCTTTCGGCGGCCCGTTCCCGATACCGAAATGCAACAAGTTTTTAGCCATGCAAAAAAAGAATTCGCACGAGGGCGAGGCATCTACTCGGGCTTGCAGGCGGGAATTCGAGGAATGCTTTGCTCTGCAAATTTCCTTTTCAAACAGGAAGGTGTGAATAATTCGCTGGATGATCACGCGATCGCCGCACGGATGTCGTATTTCTTATGGAACTCGCTGCCGGACGACGTACTATTCGATTTAGCAAGTCAGGGAAAGCTCAAGGATCCGCTGATTCGTTGCGAGCAAACGCTGCGGATGCTTCAAGATCCGAGGGCAGAGCGATTTGCCAAAGACTATGTTCATCAATGGCTCGATCTGAAAAAGCTGGAGGTTATTGAACCAGACTTAAGCATCTTTACCGTCGATGAATTTGATCTCGTTCGCGATCAGATCAAGGAGGAACCCGTAGAGTTCTTCAAGGAAGTTCTTACGAGCAACCTCAGCCTCCTCAATTTTATCGACTCTGATTTTGTGATGATCACTCCGGAACTCAACTACATCTATCGGATTGACGGACTGACGGTCGCTAAACCAAGCGAAAGGCCCGGTGCAACGAAGATTTCACCCACTGATTATCGTCCCAAACAAATCACCTCAGAATTCTCAAAAGTAACACTGGACGGTAAGTATCCATATCGAGGAGGTCTACTTTCGCAGGCCGGTTTCATGCTGATGACCACCAATAACGGACAATATACGAATCCGTTCTACCGAGGTGCTTGGGTACTGAAAAGCTTTTATGGTGACCACCTTGAGACGCCGGAGGGTCTTGAAATCGGCGCACTGAGTCCGCCAACCAAGACGGAAACAATTAAAGAAACAATCGATGCCCATCGTGAGAACACTAGCTGCAATAGCTGCCACCGAAAGATGGATCCCTTCGGAATCTCCTTAGAGAACTTTGATGTCATCGGACGTTGGCGAGACGCGTACTCAAACACAGATAACTACACCGCCACGGACGACGAAAACAATAAAGATCCTGAACGGTTGCTTGTGGATGCAAGAACCGTTCACAGCGACGGCCGGGCATTCAAGGGACCAGAAGGACTAAAGAAGATCCTTCTTGAGGATAGAGACAAGTTTTCTCGTACGTTCCTTGAAGACATCCTGTCCTATGCGATGGCGAGGCAACTCACTTTTCGGGATCGCGGTAATCTTGATTCCCTCTACAAGCAAGCTGCTGATACAAACTTTCGATTGCGTGACATAATCCTGATGATCATTTCTTCAGAACATTTCACCCAAAGATAAGCAGCAGGCTTAAAAAACAAGATAGCAGGTACGCCACCGAGCAAGATCGAACGGCGGCATCCAGCACGAATAGGCAATTACCAATCATAGGTAATTGACCTGACATTCGATTCCGACACGCGAAGCCACACGCCAGCGTTATCTGCGCTGGATATCACATCGCTGTCTCGCGAAAAGGGTCAACAGGTCCACTCGGTTGTCATGAAGTGAATTCGACCAAAGACATTTTTGGACACACTTTGCTGACGACTGACTTTAAAGATCGCAAAGAATGGTCAAACCATTCGTCAGCGGATTGTAAGACTTGACGGTGCCATCAACCAAGTCGTCGGCTTCTGCCGTGTCTCCAGAGAATCATTGATCAGTAACCGCAAAGTGTCAGTATTGAGACCTTGGGATCGAAGGAGCTTCAGTGTGGTGGAATCAGCCTGAAGCAGTTTTTCGCCAAGACCGCCGATCGAGATGATGTCGTTATCCTCGCCCCCAAGCAAACCGCTCAGATCAAGCCCCGACTCTGTCATCGGGCGGTGGGCAACCTTGTATTCATCCCCAAGTTCTGCCTTTTTTGCGATATACGTAATGCAGTCGTCGACTCCACCGATCTGATCGACAAGCCCTCTGCGAATGGCTTGACTACCGGACCAAACTCGTCCCCCCGCCAGTGTGCGAAGCTTTTCCATCGGGATCTTGCGATCTCCACTAACAAGTTTGAGGAACCGACCGTAAACCGAATCAATGGACTTCTGCATCGCCCCCATCTCATCATCAGTGAACCCCCGATCAAGCGAAAAGAGACTCGCAGATTCATCAAGCTGAATATTTTCCGTATGCAAACCGATGCGTCTCATGAGAGATCCCCCACTGAGCTTCATTGCAAAAACACCGATCGACCCGGTGACGGTACCTCGCTCAGCGTAGATCGGTGTGCCAATGCAGCTGATCCAATAACCGCCCGATGCAGCAACGTCCCCCATGGAGATGATGGTTGGCTTCTTTTCCGCAAGCTTCTTCAAGGCCTGGCGGATCGCCTCGCTGGCGGTCGCGCTTCCTCCTGGCGAGTTAATTCGAACAACGACCCCTTTGACTCGGTCTTCATCGATTAGCTTTTGAATCCGTTCCACGGTGGTACCTGCCACAATCCCACCAGCACTTCCCTCATCCACGATTGAGCCACTCAGGTGCAAAACAACAACCGTGTTGTCTTGGACAGCTCCAGTGGACTGATTCCCAGCCATGAGTTCACCCATCAACTGAAAGAGAGAAACCTCTTTCTTCGCTGCTTTCTTCGGGGTCACCCAGTTGAGATTCTCACCAATGTTATCACTAATTACTTTTCGCATTCCTCCATAGGGCGCCAGCTTGTCAACGAGCCCCTTGGACAATGCTTCCTTGGCGAGCCACATCCGCCGTGATTGAAGAGCCCGCACATCAGCTGGCTTCAACCCACGGCCCTTTGCAATGCGATCAACTGCCGCATCATTGATGGTTGTAAGCATGTCTAAGTAATGTTGACGCAAATGGTCACTCATGCGTGAATTCAAATATGGCTCAACTGCCCCCTTGAAATCACCCGCACGCACAACTGATGCTTTGACTCCGACCAAATCTAATGCGTCTCGATAAAACATGGATTGCATCGAAACAGAGGGAAGATCGACCTCGCCAAAATCAGCCATGTAAACCGTATCACACATGGACGCAATTTCGAGAGCCTCACGACTGGCCGATTCGAGCCAAGCGTGTGTTTTCTTACCGCTATCTCTTACCTTTTTAAAGTGACGCGACAGCTCATCGAGTTGCGCCGAATTCATCGAGAACCCAGAGGACAAATCAACGACTAAATGGTCGAAATCCTCATCTTGCGAGAACCTGTCTAGAAAGCTTGTCAGCTTGAAAAACGATCGCTTGGCACCAGGACTACTTCCAAGCAACGATAGAGGATCAAGCCCCACCGGCTGAACCAAGTCAACATAGTCGCCGCTGATCTTAATCTGGCGAACACCTACTTCAGGCTGGGCCGTTTCTGCTTTGGGTGCGGCTTTTGGTTTCGGCTCGCTTTTCTTTTCAGCTGGCTTGGCATTGGCCGTTTTGGCTGATGCTCCTTTGGCTTCCTTGACTCCCCCTCCATCGGTAACTTGTGCTCCTTCGGCCGGCTTTTCCTGAGCAACCACGGGCACAGATAAAAGGGTAAACATCAGAAGTGACGGAAACAAATTCCAAGGACGCATAGAAAATCTCACTGAAAGCACATAATCGAAAGAGTGTTCCCAAGCTTAGTCATGGAAACGCATTCCATCGAGCATGCAATTGGCGTTTGCAGGGAAATGTATGAAAAGAGTTCTTAAGAAATGTCTCGGTCTTTTCAATCTTGCTTATACGTTCGCTTAAACTGACACCCTACAGTTTGGGTTGAACTCCCCCCGAACCAAAGCTAATCGAGGGACAACCAATAAGTGAGCAACGGCGAACAGGCGCTGAGATGCCAGAGCGGTGAGGAGAAGCTGATGAACCACAGAGTACCTGTCGGCTTTGTGGTCGCCAGAAACAGGGAGACTCCATTGCGAGCGCCGGAAGTATCCCTGGATCCGGTGACACGCCCAAAGAATATGCGTCGACATTTTTTCCGGCGCGGCTTAAGTTAGAAATCGCCACAGGATGCAGGTTTGCCCCTCGTTCTTTCGAACGATTCACAAGTAAGAGGTGCCCGGGTGATATTTGGTTTGGAACGCGATTACTTTGTGAGTGACATCAACTGGAGAAGGGAAACAGAGAGAATCTTCTCACGCACTTGGACCTGTGCAGGAAGAATAGAAAAGCTCTTCAACGAATCAGATCAGGACCTTTTTTGCACGGTCCAAGTCGGCGACTTCGATATTCTGATCGTGCAACAGAAAAGTGGATCGCTCCAGGCATTTCATAACGTTTGCCGACATCGAGGAACCACACTCCTCTCCGCGCAAAGTGGATCTCTGAAGAATTCTTGTGTGACCTGTCCCTATCACGGTTGGACATACAACGCTGACGGCCAGCTCATCGGCGCACCGAACATGAACGATGTGGATGCTTTCGACCTAGAGAAGTTTGGCCTTAAACGAATTGCGTGTCACGATTGGTGCGGATTTGTGATGCTCAACCCCGCTGAGAGTCAGCCAAATTTTGAGGAAGAATACGCTGAGATCATTGATCGCATGAAGCCTTGGAGCATGGATCAATTGGAACTCAAGGCAACTCTAGAGTATCAGGTGCAAGCGAACTGGAAGATACTCTTCCAGAATTACAGCGAGTGCTACCACTGTCCAACAGTTCATCCATCTTTGAATCGCCTTACGCCATACCGGGGAACGAGCAACGATCTTGAGGAAGGTTTGTTTCTTGGTGGGCCAATGGAATTATCGGCCGGAGCAGAAACAATCAGCACTGACGGGAAACGGGTTGGTAAAACACTACCCGATTTAAGTAGCGAGCAACAACGGCTGGTCTATTACTACACCTTGTTTCCAACAATGTTCTTGAGCTCCCATCCAGACTACGTAATGGCCCACGAGGTGCATCCGATTGATAATAAAAACACCAAGATCCACTGCCATTTCTTGTCAGATCGAGCGACTCAAAATCAGGATCTTCAACGAGCGATTGAGCAATGGGATGAAGTCAATCGCCAAGACTGGGTGGTTTGCGAATTGACACAACGAGGCATTCAGTCGCCATCCTACACACCCGGACCGTACTCAAATATGGAACCGATGCTGATTGCCTTTGACCGCTATTATCGACAAATCATGAACACCTAGTTCGCTCCTCCATCGGGCAACACGAATTGATAGTGGCACCTGTGAAAAGTTGTTCGGCTGGAGAGCAGTCTCCGACTTTTAACTTTCGTGGTTTTTCCTGCTTTCCTCGAGATTCTGTAAAAGAAATCATCCACAGGCTATCTACCTACACCGGAACCTCCATGTCGTTGAGCGCGGAAACGCTATACTCCGTCCGAGGAATCAATCCATCTACATTAGGCGAAACCAAGGATCGACGACTCAAACCAGAGCGTGTGACCTTCAAGCCGCTAAACGAACACCAAATAAAGCCGAAATCTCGGTCAGCAAGAATAAACGAGTACAAAACGCGATGAATTACCAACGGCCGATCGTTGCATGTCTGATCACACTTTTTCTACTGAGTGTGTCAACACTTTCGCTTGGAGATGAGACAACCGTTTCGGCTGAGCAGACACAGAAATCAGCAAACCATGCATATCCGAACGCAAAACCGTTCACCATTGCGGTTTTGCCAGACACCCAATTCTACTGCGACACTCGGCTCAAGCTGTCCGCCAAGTGGGGCAACGGTGATCTAAGGCGATACTTCTTTGCGCAGACTGAGTGGGCACGTGACAATCGGGAGCGACTCAATATTGCTTTTCTTGTTCACGAGGGAGACATCGTGCAAGCGGACGCCCCTGAAGAGTGGGCAATTGCAAAGAAGGCAATGTGTATCTTGGACGGAAAGGTTCCCTACTGCATGTGTTTGGGGAACCATGATATGGGATTTGAGAAAGCCGACAATCAGTATGGAGGTAACATTGGCGTCAATCGCGAAACTCATTTCAACACGTACTTCCCCCGCGAGAAATATTCACAAACACGAGAGTTCGGTGGTACTTTCAATCCAACTAGACACGACAATTCTTGGTACCACTTCGAAGCAGCTGGCATGAAGTTCCTGATCGTTGCGCTTGAATGCAAACCTCGGGACGAAGTGCTGGATTGGGCAAACAAGGTGGTTATAAAACACCCTGACCACCGTGTAATTGTTCTCACGCATGCTTACATGAACGCCCGAAAATCACGGAACACCGGCGGTATGAAAGCGATCGGGAACACCGGTGAAGAAATCTGGCAAAAGTTTGTGAGGAAACACAAGAACATCTTCATGGTTCTCTGTGGCCATCATGCTGGAGAAGCCCTCCGAACCGACGAAGGAGACCATGGCAATCAGGTTCATCAAATCCTCAGTGACTACCAACACCTACATAACGGTGGAGAATCTTGGCTCCGCTACATGGTTTTTGCCCCTTCAGTAAACAAGATCAGTATCTATACCTACAATCCCACACTTGACCAATTTAAAGAGGGTCCCTCAAGCAGGTTCGACTTGCGCTATCCGATGTCGACCGAGATTCGCAACGAGGATAAGTGACGCTACATTCAGCGCATCCAAGATTGATCCGTCATAATCTCATGCGTGAATGAAATACAGCCAATGAATCAGGCTTGCAGCATTCGGATCAGGCACTCTGTCAGGTTAGTGACGAGAAATTTTGACTACAATAACCGACGT
>CAXQOB010000131.1:0-19586 GCA_964225475.1 Candidatus Nitrosopumilus sp.
GAAGTGGCCAGTGCCCAGAAGTGGCCAGGGCCCAGAAGTGGCCAGTGCCCAGAAGTGGCCAGTGCCCAGAAGTGGCCAGTGCCCAGAAGTGGCCAGTGCCCAGAAGTGGCCAGTGCCCAGAAGTGGCCCAGGGAGGGCTTAACTTGACCGACGCGGCAGTACATATCATCCTAGTGGAAGAAAATCCGGGCAACTGAACTGTTAACACTTCAAACAATCGGGTGATAACGCATCATGATTCCCAGCGACCTATCATCGATAAACGAATAATTGCCTAAAAACAAAAAACAAGGTCACGATTCAATGAGTATCAAGGACGATAATCCAAACCAACCGCCCGCAATCATCCCAGAGACAACCGAGACTCAAGCACTGAACCAACCGCAATCATGTCTCACTCTCAATGGTGGAAGAAGGGGTAATTCTCGAACATTGCCATCGTGTCCTGTGTGCGGAGGAAACCTCATTGATATTCGCGCAAAGCTACAATGCGAACAGTGCCATCGAATCTGCGAAACCTGCTGTGAAGGCGGACGCGGTTAAATCAGTGAATCAAAAATCGCAATGGCAAAGCAGAAAACGCGTCATCTGCATTCACCGAGCAACCGCAAAGAACCTGTTTGACAATTAAGAGCTGACAAGATGCAACGAAGAACGTTTTTAATTGGTAGCACCCTTTTCATTTCGGGAAGTGGCACACCACACAGTCACGCCTCAGAGAGTGGACGAACCGCTTCGGTTTCTTTCGGCCTGATGACAGACCTCCACTATGCAGACAAATCACCGAGAGGATCTCGTCACTATCGAGAAACGCTATTGAAGCTTGAGGAAGCGAGCGATGCGATACAGAAAGAACAACCAAACTTCGTCATTGAGCTAGGAGATTTCATAGATGCTGCTGCGTCAGTAGAAACTGAGCAGAAGTATCTACGAACCATCAACCGTCGATTTGAACCAATCTGCGAAAAGCGTCATTACGTCTTGGGAAATCACTGCGTCGACACACTCACCAAAGAAGAATTTCTCGGTGAGATCGGACAAGAGAAATCTTACTACTCTTTCGACGAAGGCAATTTTCACTTTGTGGTCTTGGATTCCTGTTTTAAAGGTGATGGGACACCCTACCAAAGAAAAAACTTTGAATGGACTGACGCAAACCTGCCAGAGCACGAGCTTGACTGGCTCAGCGAAGATCTTAAAGCAACCGAGAAGCCAACGGTCGTTTTTGCTCATCAACGGCTCGATGTGGGGAATAACCACGGGGTTAAGAACGCCCCTGACGCCCGCAAGATCCTGGAAAGCAACGGGAAGATCACCGCGGTTTTTCAAGGACATAGCCACCAGAACGATCTCAAGTGGATTTCCGGTATTCCGTACTGCACCTGTGTAGCGATGGTGGAGGGGAGTGGTGCCGCGCAAAACGGATACAGTGTGGCGAATCTTTTTCCTGATGGAAGTCTGGAGCTAAGGGGATTCCGAAAGCAAGCCAATGTTGCACTTCGTGACCAACAGGCGATAAAAAAATAGATAAAACGCGGGCCTCGGTCAGCAAAAACGAGTGTTATTCGCAATCTTCGCCGGCATTCGTTCTTGCTCTTCGATCAGCTCAGGGCTGACTAATGAGTTGCTCAATTTTGCCAGCAACCTCAGCTGCGTGTTCAGACGTCATCATCGTAAAGTGGTGACCTGAAACAGAATGCAAAGTCGCATCCGAGTATTGCCCCCAACCGAGATCATGCGGCAAGTCCTTTCCAGCGGCTTTGGAGAGCACGCTTGCATCAGCGGGCCGAATCAAAATAGCTCGCGTGGGTGAAAGGCTTGGCGAGGATTCCCGAAGAATCCTAACATGCTGCTTGCAGACTGAGATCAGACGAATAAGAAAACTGCTGGTGGCGTGAGATGGCAGCACACCGTTTCCAATACCGAGCTCGAGTACTCGATGTAATGCTTCATCCTCAGGCAATCCATCAAAACTTCGAGGATCAATTTGCATTGATGTTCCTGCGAAGTAATTGGTGAACGTCACAAGATCGGAAAGAAACTTCGAGTTGTCTTCCAGATCGACATCCTCAAACACAGAAGGCAGAGGCGTATCGATCATGATCAAGGACTCGATGTCTCGACCCATCCCCTCCAAACGAATTGCCAATTCGCGAGCAAAGATCCCCCCGGTCGACCAACCGAGTAGACATACCGATCCGCTGCCTGAAGTCCTCTGAACCTCATCAGCGTAATCCTCAATCAATTCCTCCATCGAATCATGGGGATCCGAATACGCATCTAACCCCCTCGACCTTAATCCATAAACCGGACGAGATGTCATGTGTCGTGCAAGCTTGTCGTAACAGCGAAGATCTCCCCCAACAGGATGCAGACAAAACATTGGGGCCTGAGTTCCGTGGGCGCCTCCCAAAGCAACCACTCCTGACCGTCGTCGCCTCACGCGTCGACCAACTGGAAGATCCGCCTCAACGACGGATCCGACAACTGAGGCATCTTTCGACTGGCTTTCAAACGAATCCGCGGCAGCTCGAGCCAAACCATTAACTGTCGGTTCGTGGCTTAACCCAAAGGTTGGTAATTCAGTCTGAAGCGCCGACTCAAGCTTCGATCGCAAAATCATGCCAATCAATGAATCCAAGCCAAGACTGACCAAAGATTCATCCGTTTTAATCTTGGATGCATCGATTCGGAGCGAAGCAGCAAGAGCGTCAACTATGACACGCTCCAATTCCTGAATTCGCTGTTTTGGCGTCTTGGCAACAAGACGTTCAAACAGATCATTCACCTCAACTTCTAACGGGCGAATCGCTTGTTGGAACGGGGGTAGACGATCAGCCATGAATGTCCCCCCATTGTTTTGGAGGATGTGTTCGCACCGTGACCTCTACCCGATGCAGCAACATCAAGATGTTTGGATAGAGCGAGGTCTGGAAAGAGACAATCTTCCGAAGTCGTCTACTCGGTCGTTGATCGCGCAGTGGCTTCATCGCTTCAGTGCAGTTGAGATCCGTTTCAAACTCCACGATTTCCATTCGGAAACCTAACTTTGTCTCACTCATCGCAGCAGCAGCAAGCAGGAAGCACAGTGGATTTTTGAAAAAAGTGGGTCTTGGAGCCGTGATTCCACCTCGGGCTGATGATTAAAAGTTTAGCGATTCACAGCTTGGGACCAAACAGAATTTGCTTAATCCGCGGAAAAAACTGAATTCAAACGCAAAAAATCGGTGTCAGCGACAAGAACCGATGGAAACGCCACTCATCCGGCGTTTCGGACTTTTAATCCAACCAAAATCCACCTCTTATTACTCCGCCGTAGTGAAACCCAAAGCGGTTTCTCCCCGGCCCCAAAAGCGAAAGCGAATCGGTTATTCTGTCGGTATCGTTGAACAGACATAATTGTATTCCCCCGTTCCTCCACCAAACTCGCTCGCCGGATCACCATGTCAGCCGCCAATTCAGAAATCCGATCATTGACTGCGAAACAATTTGAATGCCCACAAAAGTTCAAAGACTTTTGCTTGAATTCCGGAAAACCACTCGGTGGGATTATCAATGGGCAGCATGTCACGGGCACGATGAACGCTACCTTTGAAACCATCGATCCGGGTAGTCACGACGTTCTTGCCTCGGTCTGTGAAATGGGCGCTGCCGAAGTGGATCACGCCGTTCGTTCAGCTCAATCGGCGTATGACCAGGGTCAAACGGGATGGAGACACCATTCCGTTGACGATAAAATTGCAATCATCATGAAGTTTGTTGAACTTTGTGAAAGAGACCGTGATGTACTCCTTGCCTGCGAAATCTTTGATGGCGGAAAAGTCTCAGAGTTAGCGGAGGGGGATTTTGCACAAATTCGTGCGTGCGCAGAATACTTCTGTGAAGTAGCGAAGAGAATTCCACTGGGAGACAGCAGTCCTCTCGAGGTTGCAGAGGGTGTTCAGGGATACAGCTATCGAGAACCTTGGGGCGTCGTTGCCGGCATCATCCCGTGGAATTATCCTATTGTGCTTACATCTTGGTTTATCTTTCCTGCACTGCTTGCAGGGAACTGCGTGCTGATCAAACCAGCGGAGGATACTCCGCTATCAGCTCTGTACATGGGGCAACTAGCAGAAGAGGCAGGGTTTCCTCCCGGAGTGATTAACGTGCTGCCAGGACGAGGTGAGCTAACTGGTCAATTCATTGCCGAGCACCCGGGAGTTCGCTACATCTCCTTCACCGGATCACCGGGCGTGGGGCAGCACATCCTGCGCACCTGCGATCGACACGGCACCCGAATGAAACGCGAAATGGGCGGAAATGGTTCGGCCATTGTTCTCGATGATGCAGATCCGCTTGCGGTCGCAAGAAAAATTGGCCGGTATACCAATCAACATTTCGGTCAAACCTGCTGCACCATTCATCGAGTATTCGTTGACCAAAAGATTGCAGATGATTTCATTGATGCTCAACGTGATTTTTTTGCCTCACTCAAGATTGGATACCAAGCTGAAGAAGGAACGGAATTGGGTGCCGTAATCAATTCAACGCAACAGGAGCGGATTTTAACTGCTCAAAAACAGACGGTCGCGCGTGGTGGACAACCGCTTCTTCACGGTGGCCTTGCCGACGTGGATGGAAAAAGTGGCTACTACCTCAAACCAGCTTTATTCCAAACAACGCCTGATGTGGATTGCAATCCGTCGGAAGTCTTTCATGCATTCGCAACCATATGCCCCGTCAGCAATGCTGAGCAAGCACTTGAACTTGCAAATCGCTCACCCTACGGACTCGGTGCGAGTGTTTGGACTCAGGATTTAGACCGAGGTGTCGCGCTCGCCAAACAGTTTCGCGATGGCACCTGTCAGGTTAATTGCCACAACCAGATCGCATACGGATTGCCCTATGGCGGCCAGGGAATCTCTGGGGGTCCTGGCGCTGGAGTGAACTGCGAAGAAACCTTTCATGATTACACGCAGGTCAAGGCGATTTACGTGTCAGAATACGATGCATAGACGCCGGCCATAGCACATTTCGACGAAATAAAGGACCGATCCCGACAGGCCACAAACCGGCTACTCTCGTGACTTGGGTCAAAATAGCACAAAACCCAACCGCCAGCATTTGCGGAGGACTGAACTCTCTGAATGACCCTGAAATTATCGCCTGTCCATTCACTCAGCGATGACACGATAAAGATTAACCTCAGAGTCCGTCTCAAACGCGATGCTTGAATGTAAAATTCTGACTCTGAGAGAAGAACTCAATGGGGTTGTCGTAAACAACTTTCCGAATGAGAGATTCACTATGCCCACGGCGTCGCATCTCGAAAATCAGATCGGGAACGGCGGTGGGTTTGCTTGGCCCCCAATCTCCGGCAGAGTTTACGAGCAATCGTTCACCACCAACCTGCTCGATCATATCTGCGGCGCGCTCAGGTGTGCACTTCGTAACAGGATAGAGAGTCATTCCAGCCCAAAAGCCGCGATCCAAAACCTCTGAGACTGTGTGTTCCTCCACATGATCAACCAACACTCGGGTGGGATCGATACGCTTATCATCGCAGAGCATATCGAGAATCATCCTTGTCCCCTGATACTTGTCTTCGAGGTGGGGCGTGTGAATCAGGATTTGCTGCTGGTACTTAATCGCTAATTCAAGATGCTCAAGAAAAACGGTTGCTTCATTCTTCGTGTTCTTGTTCAAACCGATTTCGCCAATCCCCAGAACGTTCGGCTTGTCAATGAACTCGGGAATCATCGCGATCACATCTCGTGATAACGCAACATTCTCAGCTTCTTTTGCGTTAATACACAGCCAAGTGAAATGCTGAATGCCGTACTGTGCTGCACGTTTTGGCTCAACATCGGTTAACTGGTGAAAGTAATCACGAAAACCATCGACGCTTCCACGATCAAACCCTGCCCAGAAAGCCGGTTCACTCATTGCAACGCAACCCATACGCGCCAAGGTTGCGTAGTCGTCGGTGGTTCGAGATACCATGTGAATGTGGGGATCGATATAGTCCATAGATTCCGTTGATCCGTGAATGAAGCCATTACGATGACTGGTGTTTCGCACAGTCACCATCAAAATAGATTTTTAAATGCAGAAGCACGACTGAGAGTTGAAGGTGAAAATCCGCCAAACTGCCTTGAGAGACTTAAATACCAAAATCATTCCGCCAGCTTTCTTCGTACTCACGAGAAAAGAGACGCTGCAACCGCTCAGCTCGATCATCCCCTCCGCTCAAGAGGATTTGAATGGCCTGATCCAATTGACGGCGACGATTCGCTGAAGGCTCGGCGAGACCCGCCTCGTCCTTCTCAGCTCTGTCAATACGATCCAACGTAGCAGCAACCTCAAGCAACTTGGCTCGCACCTCAAGAAAGGTGCTATCTAGAATCTGATCTGCTTTACGCATTGTGACTTAATCTCCGCCGCACCCAAACTCAAAAACCCAACAGACCCAACACTCGATTCTTGCCCAAAACAGTAAGGAATCTCTTGTAACGGCCAATTATAGCGGGAAACAAAACAAAATTCCCCCCCCGCACTGCTATCTCCAGCCAAGATCGACGCGCTCTCAAAAAACGCCTCGCGACGAAAAACGACAACTAGCATTACTCAAACAACCTAGATCCAGCAGTTCCGCCACCGACTGATGAAATGAGGCAGAACACGCGGTATTGAGTTTGTTCGGAAAACCCTGTCGCTGTAAGCCTCCCTGTCAACCAATTCAAAACGAATCCATTCATCTGATGGTCAAAACAGACACAATCACCAACATTTCGCGTTCATGCTGATGCTCAGCGACCAGTTTCTGCGAGAAGATAGGAAAAAGAGGTGTTCCTGATAGGTCGATCAGGCGTTTCCGGCCTTGTCAGAAACTGGGTAATTGCGAACACTAGTCAGTCAGCAAGATGGCAAGTCAAATGAATCGGCCTGCGAGGGTCCGGCAAAGTTGAAAACGCTGCTGATTGGACGCGTTAACGGTTCATTTTCCCATGGCAGCATCTTCGAACAATGACGAAAAAAGGACTGACTGCATTAATTTTCCGTGTTTTGTTCCAGTCGATCTGACAGTCCTTTAGCTACACCTAGTACAAAAATCCAACCCACACACACGATCCCCTTCAACCCCGAAACGATCGAAAGACACCGCATGAATTTTCCAATCTCTAACGACCATCCGGCCAACGAGATTCTCAATAGCCACGCCTACCAATCCTACCAACGTCAACGGCAATTGACCCTTGGTGACCTGCTGCTCGAAAATCGTATTGTCTTCCTGCAGGGTGAGATTCATTACGGTAATGCCAACGATGTGGTGATGAAATTACTTTACCTTCAGAGCGAAAATCGACGCAAAGACATCCACTTTTACATTAACTCGCCGGGTGGAAGTGTTACAGCAACACTCGCCATCTACGACACCATGCAGATCCTATCCTGCCCAGTAGCAACCTACTGCGTTGGAGAAGCATGCAGCGGAGCAGCTGTTCTTTTGGTAGGCGGTTCCAAAGGTAAGCGAACATGCCTGCCACACAGCCGCGTCATGATGCACCAGCCAATGGGCGGCGTCGGCGGTCAGGTCAGCGATATTGAAATCCAAGCCGCTGAGATGTTCCGTTATCGCGATGTTCTGAATGAAATCATCAGCAAACACACAGGGAAATCGGTTGACCAGATTGCCCAAGATACAGATCGAGACTTCTTCCTAAACGCCGAAGAAGCAAAAGAATATGGACTGGTTGACGACATCCTTTCAAAACCACCTGCGGACGATGAAGATGACGCATGATTCTCAGTCACCCCAATACGTGACTGACGAAACCATCATCGTAACTACCTAACAATTAATCCCATTTAGAGAATCTACGAACATGCCACTGATCCCCTATGTCGTCGAAAAGAGCGGTCGCGAAGAACGTGTCTATGACATCTACAGTCGTCTCCTCAAGGATCGAATCATCTTCCTGGGACAACAAGTTGATGACCAAATAGCGAACGCACTCGTCGCACAAATGTTGTTCCTGCAGTCGGATGATCCGAAAGCGGATATCCACCTGTACATTAATAGCCCCGGCGGAAGCATCACAGCCGGAATGGCCATCTACGACACCATGCAATTTGTTTCGTGTGATGTCGCAACCTATTGTGTTGGTCAAGCAGCCTCCATGGGCGCTGCACTGCTAACTGCAGGCGCGAAGGGAAAACGCTTTGCCCTTCCCAACGCACGTATTATGATCCACCAGCCTCTCGCCGGAATGCAAGGGACCGCGAGAGAAGTGGAAATTCATGTCGAGGAACTGCGTCGCATCAAGCAGCGCATGAACGAACTGATGATTGAACATACCGGACATTCTCTCGAGAAAATTGAGGAAGATACAGACCGCGACCGCTTCATGTCAGCGGATGAGGCATGCGAGTATGGCCTGATTGACAAAGTCGTCAGCAAAGTGGGTGATAAATAGCCGGTCGCTTAGGTTTGAGGCGCGTCATTGGGAGACATGGAGTTCCGCTGATGACGTGCCGTGAGATATCACTGAGACATTCTTAAAACCACTTCCTAACGGTCGTCCTCATGTCGGTCGTTGACCCGCAGCTCGACAATGAGCTGCTTTAGGAAGATCCATCAGTACGCCATCACCTTCAAGCAGTACGCTCTGGAACCCATCGCAAGACCCGCGTTTTAACGGGTAAAATCTCGCTCATTGATGGAGCGGCAATTCCCGTCCACTCTCAGAGACAAGACGGAAACGCGAGAGTTCTAATAACCGCTCGCCGCTTGAGGTAATCAGCAAGGTCAAATCCACTGACTTGTTGCTGGCATTAGCGATAACTATCACAATATCGCGAGGAGACCGGCGTCAAGAGTAGAGAGCCCTGTCGAGCATCAAGCTCTACGATCCGATTCTCTAAATCAGTAACTGTTGTCTAACAGACCAGATTCAAACCCTTATTCACCAACAACCTATCCGGTCGCTTGAAACTCAGGCTTTGATGTCACCAAATACTTTCCTTCAATCTCTCGTGACCACCCGACTGAAATGCCAATACGACCAAAGCCCCAACGAATCGTAATCGCCCTCAAACACTTACTTTTGCTCTTTGGTCTCAATACGGCCAACGCGGAAGTATCGACGCTTACTTTTTCGTCAACTGTAGAAAATGTCTCTGTCTACGATCATCAGAAGCTTATCCTTACTTATCAAGTGGGCGAGAAGAGCCAGAACGACAAATGGCATCGCTCCAATTATATTCACCCGTTAGTCAACCTTAAGGGCGAAGTCGTTACTGAAGATTTCCCTGAGGATCACCCTCATCATCGAGGAATCTTCTGGGCTTGGCATCAAGCATGGTTACACAGTGAACAACTAGGTGACGCATGGGTGTGCAATCATTTTCAATGGACCCCACAATCGACCCATGTCTTTCGGGAAAATGGGACGATTACGATTGCGAACGAACTGCTCTGGGAAACGTCGCACCATGCCCAATCGAAATCAGGGGAAAATAATCCTGTTTCGAAATCAGAACAGATGTTCCCAATCGTGCTTGAAAAAAACTGGATCAAGGTTTATCCGACGAAGAAAGGTATCCGTTTGCTCGATGTCTCGATCTCTCTCCGTGCAACCCAAGACGGCATTAAGATCGGTGGCAGTGAAAACGCGAAAGGATATGGAGGTTTCTCTGTCAGACTCAAACTCAATGGACAGGAACAGTTCTCATCGTTGGGGAAACCTATCGAGCCAACCATTAAAGCGATTCAAGCTGGCACATGGGTCGACATCTCTACTCCTTCCTCTGGCCTTGCGATCATCAATCACCCCGACAACCCAGGTATTGAAGACAACACAGCTCCTTGGATCCTTCGCAAGAAATCAAGTATGCAAAATGCAGTTTACCCCGGCAGGGAAAGTATTTTACTCGAACGTAAGAAACCACTCGAACTGCGTTACCGAATCATTCTCCACGACGGAGATCTTGATCAGCACACAATCAACGTCTTAGCTGACGAACTACGATTAACTCCAGCACCTTGGGAGGACGATCAGAGCAATACGAACTGATCCGGTCTGCTCGATCCTCGTGGATAGAGCAGGGTAACGCATTAGCCTCCTCGTCTCGCCGTGAACCTGTTGACAATAACAGGCTAAGGCATCCAGAGACCGCAAGTGTCCTGGAGCATGAAAGAAGCGATTCACTTCGTTCTTCTGTACTCAACTTGAGCCAGCCGTAAACCGATCTCGGGATCCGTCATAATTGCGGTAGCAAGATGGCAAAAGGATGCACCTGCATCTAGATAAGCTTGCACGTGCTCCGGGGCTGAAATGCCGCCAACACCAACAAGCTTTATCTGACTGCCCACCCGCTCAATGACTCGTTGAAACGTGCTAACTTGCTGAAGGGAAGGGTCACGAATTGCCTCACCACAAATCCCGCGTTGTTCACCCAAGAAAAGCTTTTCCCCTTGTTGAGTAACAACTCGAGATGCCAAGCTATTGGTCATTGATAATCCGTCAACCAAGCCCTCGAGGTTTGCAACCAATTCTTGCACCTGATTCGGATCGGGGACAAATCCAATCTTAATTACCAGTGGCACATTTCCCACCGCTTCACGAATGACAGATGCAACCAAACGTGACATGTTTGCATCCTGATAAAGCTGGCCATCACAGGTCGAAACATTCGGGCAAGAAAAGTTTGCTTCAATGACATCTGCGCCACTCTGCACAGCCCATTTTGCACATTGAGCATAATCAGATGCCAATTCTTGGAGACCCCAACCATCTTGTTGCGTACCAACAACCGACACGGCTAAACACTTTCGATCGTCCAACGCATTACGAGTCGACTCAACATCCCGTCGCCACTCTTCTGGTGAGCTCGAGGGCATACCGAACGAGACAGCCCATGTGCCCAACATTTCCTCGGAGATGCTTACGGAGCTTTCATTGCCAGTCATCTTCGAGCAGGCCACAGGAACTAAGTTAGGCATCTCGTAGCATTCCCTAGCAACGCTCCGCACCGTCTTGTAGGTCACCACATCAAACCCAAGTTCAGCGTAGTGAAGACACCATGCACCGTTGAGCAGTGGCCCGGCAGCGATCCCGAAGGGGGACATCGTCGGCAGGCCGAGAAAATCCCAGCTCGCGTGTGATGAATTCATTGCATCTTTAGCATCTTCCGCAGTGACGCTAGGTATTCCCTCGACATTTGACTCATCGCCCTGAACACCCGAACGTGGCTTTGGTCGATCCAAGTATGGCGGTGCCTGCTCGAAGTTCCAACGGTAACTTTGCCTTGGATCGTAAGCGTTTAGAGGCTCCCGACTTGCGTTTGATAATTGTCTCCGATGGCCAGACGATCGTTCGCCCATGGTGATCGATTCTCCGCACCCAATTGATATTCAATGCAAGTGATTTCAAGTAAGTTCCGCAATCACACGAATTCAGTTAGTGTGCTGCCCCATTGGAAAGCGGCTCAGCAGTGATCGCGACCACAATCGGTGCAGTCGGGTCATCCCCTTTGACAAGTTCAATTGACTCAACCAATTGATCCGTCTGGAGCTTGACTTGCAGATATCGCATCTGCTGTCCGCGCAGATTCATAGCGAACTCTGAACCCTTTACGTCCACCCTGCGAATGTAATCAGCAAAGTGAACACCATTCAACAGTGGATGATCCTCCGTTGAGCCATCCTCAAGATGCAATCGCACAATCATTGAAACCGATTTATCACCGTGTGCCGGAAACCCCCAACCACTCACTCCACTCAAAAGGTGCAGCGATTTGAGCGGTGTGTTGCATGGCACCTTGACCGACTTTGGCATTGAAGGTGGAACCGTCCCACGGGGACCATTTAATAAAACAATGTTCGGAACGCTCTTCCCCTGTGGATCAATCAGGTTGAAGGGGACCCCGGCCACCATCTTGGGTGACCAATCCTCAAAAATAATTCGATCAGGGCCATTGTCTCCCTCGTGAAACAGGCCTTTGGTGCTAATCGCGGTTGCTGACTTGTCCAATGGTAAAGGGAGATAGGCACCTCGGTCCGTTAGGAAATCCAATAGATCTGCAAACCCTTGTTCGTCAATCTGCTTCTCAAACCCCTCTGGCATCACTGATTTCTTTGATGCGACCAACTGATCAATTTCTTCTCGCAAAACGATAAGCTTCTTGCCTTGAGCGTCAAAAATCTCAATGGCTGTTTGTGTCTCCGATGCGAGCAACCCATTAATGACCAGACCATCAGTGGTCAGCACTGAATAACTACGATAATTACCCTCAACGCTTCGACTCGGATCCAAAATATGGGTCAATAATTCTTCCTTCGGATGAACCGCCATCCCCGTCAGATCTGGACCTACCTGATTCCCTTCACCGCGGTGCATGTGACAATTCGCACAATTCTTGACGTAAACCTGCTTACCTCTTATGACATCGCCTTTTTGCTTCGTCACTCTCATGAGCGAATTGAGAACAGCAACGCGATCCGGACTCGGTACTCCACCGGATCCGGCAAACACCCTCTTTGCTTGTTCCCGAATCTCCTTGCGTGGATGAGCCAGGAGAGCTTGTTGCTGATCCAATGCAAGATCCGTACGGTCCAAATCACCGTCATCCAAGGCAACTAATAAGGCTTGCGTACTTTCAGGTCGAGCCAGCATAACTCGAATCGCTGCCTTCCTTGTAACCGGTGTCATCCTTGGCACCGAGTCAATAATCGATACGCCAACTGAAGTTGCCCGACTCTGTTGCAATGCCGTCACTAAACCCACCGCAGTATTCTGATCAGTCCTACCCGAAATGCTATCGAGCAACTTATCAACAACAGCACCATCGACGGACATTAAACCAATCAATTCGGTCGCCGCATCAACTCGTGCTTGCCCTTCCATTTCTTCGTCTGACGCAATTTTCATGAGTGAAGCCGAGATCATCTTGGCATTCTCTGCCAACTTCGCGCTACCAAAAGCTGCAGCAAGTCGAATCAACTGCCCCTTGCCACCGGCATCGAGAGTTTCAAATACACCCAACAACTGGTCGTCAGCCTCTCGCGTGAGATTTGCAGGAGTATCTTTAGGCCAACCACGAGTCCAACCAGCAATAACGGCGGATCTAATCTCAGGAGTTGCCCCTGCAAGCACCGGCAAAACCGTCGAGATTGCATCTCGGTCAGCCGACCTAGCCATGTGTTCCGAGACAACAGCGATGGCGTTGAACACCGCTTCACCGCTGACTTCAAGACCGCTAACAAGCACCAAAAAATCCCCGCTGTTTTTTGCTGCAACGGAAGTTGCAGCATCCACCAACCATCGATCAGATCGATTCTTGGACGATTGAAGACTGGCGAGGGCAAGTTTTGCACAATCGTTAGAACGCGGCATGTCTGACAAGGCAAGTAAGGTGGCTAATCGAACTTGCGCGTCTTTCGAGCCGATCGTGTTAGCAACCAACAATAACTCACGCCCCGACTGACTTCGTGGCAGCACCTCAACGGCCGTACGTACGACTCCCGGCGAAGGATGCTTCAAGGATTGATGAAGTAGAGCAAGTCCAGCATTTCCCTTCAATTGCCCCAGCCAATGCAAAGTTCGCAATGCGTGAATTGCACCGACATTCAAGCCGATTTCATCAACTTCTTGATTCATCACGAGAGCAACAAGTGCCTCGGCGACGCTCTCATCATTTCGCTCAATTAGCAAACGCTGAGCATGCCGACGCCAAAGCATGTTCGGATGCTTGAGCGTCTCAACCAACTGCTTGGCGGTTGCTCGTTCAAGTGATATCGGATCTCGATCATCCCCATAGACAACTCGGTAGATGCGACCGTACTTCTTGTCACGCAGGTCGGTAACGTACGCATTGCCTCGTCCATTCTTGAAACCGACTGGTGTTGGGTTGTGCTGCACAATGTAGTTGTACCAATCCAGCACCCAAACATTACCGTCCGGTCCAACCTCTGCCATGATGGGAGCCGCCCACTCATCATCACTGGCGATCAGATTTGCGGGGCTGGTTGATCGAAACCCCGCACCATCACGCGACAAAGCGAAGGTCCCAACAAGGTGCCCCGTGGGGCCCGCGACAAATGCAGTGCGATTCCAGTACGCCTGAGGATATCGACGCGCTGTATAGAGAGCATGCCCTGCTGCCGCCGTGTAACCACCATGATGGTCCACCTGCCGAACCTTATCCGTGATCGCAGCGAACCGATGAGTATCCGCGATACCATTAAGAACGCTCGAGGTCCATCCGCGCACCTTTTCATAGTAACGATTCGCGACCGGCATGAACTCACTGGGGTTTCGATTTGCTGTTGAACCAAACAATAACCCCTCTTCGCTCAAACCAACTCCCCATGAGTTATTGTTTGTGTTCCGCAAAAACTCAAAATCGGTGACCGAAACTTCACCACCCACCTGCTGAACAAGAAAACGATAAAAGCCCGTTCGAAATGATCGCTTCTCACCTGCAATCTCCCCGTCAAAACCAGCATAGCCAACCATGCCATAAAACCAATTGTCATGACCGTAATTCAAATTGCTTGGGCCCGCATGCGTGTCGCCCGTGCTCCAACCGGTGAATAAGATTTTTCTTAGATCAGCGACATCGTCTCCGTCAGTGTCTTTTAAAAACAATGTGTGCGGTGCTTGGTGAACAATCAAACCTCCATGGGAAAAAGCAAAGCTGGTTGGAATACTCAGTTTTTCAGCGAACACAGTAAACTTGTCTGCCTTCCCGTCTCCGTTGGTATCCTCACAAATTCGAATACGATCCCTTCCTTCACCCTCACGCTGCATTTCATTCGGGTAGTCATAGGTCTCGGCTACCCACAACCGACCGCGTTCATCCCAGTCCATGCAGATGGGCTTACCGCCCAAATCTGGCTCAGAAACAAAAAGCTCCAATCGAAAACCTTCTGGGACCGAATAATGCTTGATCGATTCCTCTGGAGACAATGGCTTCTGCATCAGGTTGCGAGGTTTTTCCTGCTTACCCCATTGTGCGCTGTCGACATAGTTCGGAATCTTGGGACCGACATCGATGTAATCAAACGGAGTAACATCCTTTGACAGTTCTGTCATTGCCAGATCGGCAAGCGGCTCAGGTTTTACCCCTTCAAAATCTGGCACAACAGAAGGGTCATCACCGCATGCCCAACGAATGCCACGTTCAACTAAATTATGAAAACCATCATTTTGAAATGTACGTGCATCATGCCCCCAAGCCGTGTAAAACACTCGACCTTTGCCATGCGTCCGAACCCACGTCCAAGGCTCTAAATTGTCGCCCTCTTGACGATACTCTAGCACCGTCCGGTTTTTATCATTGTGCAGCGTGTGAACGTAGGTCTCGTCCCAACTCTCAAAACTACTGTAGCCTTGCATCAAAGGATGCTGCGACGCTGATTTACTGGGCTGCACGGAGAACACGCCAACGCCGTGGCGTTGAAACTGCGCTCCAATCAACGCGACAATCTCTGGCTGATTCCGGAAACAATACGACGCGCAATGCAGTGGAATAAAGCCTCCTCCCTTTTCCACAAACTCAAGCAAGGCAGTAGCCTGCTGATCACCGAGCTGGTCAATATTGGCATAGACGATCAAACCATCCAGTTGTCCCAACTTCTCTGGCGTCAGGACAGCGTTCACGTCGTCACTGTAGCGCACCTCCACCCCTCTCTCTTGGAGACCCGGGAGAAGTTCCGCAGCCCGCTGAGCCGGTTGATGATGTCCATTATCACCAAGAAAAACCAATCTCAGTGGATCATCACCCCGGCAGGCTCGCGAAAAACCAGACCCTACAACGATCAAACCAACGGACAGACCGAGCGCGATCTTACAGGCACACCACAAACCTTTTTGCAACATCCCAATCATCCAAAACAAGGGGTTATTTGATGAAAAAACAATAACGCAGCATTCCTCACTCGAGAGTGAAATCAGGCAGAGTGACCTTCTCTCCACCCTTCATTGCAGATTCGTGAGCACAAATACCGACGCAAGTCCAATTCGCGCTAGTGACCGCGTTGGGCCAAGGATCACGGTCTTCAATCAATGCGCTGGCAAACTCATGAACCATATGAGGATGCGAACCGCCATGGCCCCCACCCTGAATAAAAGAGAGGTGCTCTGCGTCATGGATCTCCTGAGGCAGGGTGTATTTACGAATTTCCTCAGGTAACAGATGCGCAAAGTCGGGAACTTCAACCGTCTCTGGTATCTCTGGCTCCGGTTTTTTTGCAGTGTGTATGACGTGTGGCTCATTTTCGACCAAGGTCCATTCAAAACTCTTTTTCGTTCCATACACATCGAAGCTCTCTCGATATTGCCTTGCAACGTCATAGAGGAAGCGCCAGATATGAGCCGTGATATCTGAATCCTTGACTTTGATGTGACAACTCTGCACCGCGAACGGGTTACCAGATTTCTCAGCAATCTCTTCGCGTACCGCACCGCTGCCAAAGCAGCTCACATACTCAGCAAGCCCCTTCACTAAACCCAGGCAAGGACTGACCACATGAGTCGCATAGTGCATGGGTATCATTTTTTGCCAATAGTCGGGCCATCCATCCATGTCCTGGGGATGTGATGCTGCTAGATGCTGAATTTTTCCCAACTCGCCGCGTTCGTACATCTCCTTGATGAATAAAAACTCGCGACTGTAAACGACCGTTTCAGCCATCATGTATTTGAGTCCCGTCTCTTTTACTTTTTCGACAATCTGCCGGCATTCCTCGACCGTTGTTGCCATCGGGACTGTACACATGACGTGCTTACCAGCATCCAATGCCCGCAAGGACATCCAAGCGTGATCAGCAATGGGACTGTTGATATGAACAAAATCAACGTTTGCGTCAGCCAATACATCTTCAAATTTGGTGTAACGACCCTCAATCCCGAATTGATCTCCAACCTTGTTCATCTCGTCTTCATTTCTTCGACAGATCGCAACAACATTGGTATTGGGATGTGATTGATAAATCGGAATGAATTCAGCACCAAACCCCAGCCCGACCATGGCAACATTGACTGTTTTGCTCATTAGCTAATTCTCACTTACTTTCTTTCAGAGTTATCCAAAACGTCACCGCACTCTCTACCGGCTTGCGGACATCACGCCGGATGGCATTCTTGGCCTGGTCCAATACCTGACTCCCGCCGGTAGGCAATTTGGACAGTGATTTTCCACTCCGTCAAAGCCTTTTTGGAACAGGAGTGATCCAACCTCTCATGCAAAACACAAACCTTTGCGGAGACGCTACTGCAATGAGCCACCGAACCGGACGACCGCCACAACAGTCCCGACGTCCGCTACATTGTGGCGAATCGAGATCGCCAGTCCATCAGAGAGGACACAATAAACAAGAGTTTTTTTAACGACCCTCTGTGGGTGTATCTGAAAAGAACCACAAAAGGGCTTGAACGCCACATTCTGAGCCATCCAGCTAAAAAGGGGCCGCATTCTGGAATGATCGTAATCACCGAGCGGATTCATTGATCCGATGAGGATCGCTTTGATTTCTTACCACCCGAGTTCTTGGCCGTTTTAACTTTATGATCGTTAGATCGCATCTCTGTCTCCACACCAAGATCGCCCTGTGACCTCATCCATTTCGATAGTTGATCCTGCAGGCCCGCCATGATGGCTGCACTGGAGGGTTCTGTCGCAATGTTATGCATCTCAAGCGGGTCAACTCTCAAATCATAAAATTCAACTGCGGGACGTTTTTGATATCGCTGCACAGCGAATGCCGCTGCGACATCGCCGCCGTCTGCTGCCTCGACCATCGATCGAAATTCTGCACTCTTCACACATGCATTGGTAAATAATTGATCATGCTGCAGGTTCAAGATCAGCTTGTGAGTTTCTGACCGAACTGAGCGAATCGGGTAGCAATCGTTTCCATTTATGATTCCGCGCGTGGTCATCGCTCCATAAACGAATGACTTATGCTCCTTTGCATGACCCTTCAAGATTTCGAGGAAACTCTTGCCATCAAGCAACTCTTTCCTGTCTTCAATCCCTGCGATCTCCAGCATTGTCGGCAACACATCGACGTATTCGACCATCGCGTCACTCACGGAGCCCGCCTCAACGCTACCAGGCCAACGAACCAACATCGCTGACTGCAAACCACTGTCATAGCAAGTCCATTTCGCAAACGGCATGGAGTTGCCTTGTTCAGAAAGAACGATGACAACGGTTTCGCTCACTAGCTCATGCTTTTCAAGCAGTGCGAGCAATTGACCAACTTGATTGTCAAAATAGGTGATTTCAGCGAGGTAGCGACTGAAGCCACTGCGTATCGCGGAAGTGTCGGGAAGGTACTCAGGCAGAACGATGTCCTCAGGCGGGTATTGACTCGCATCGCCTTTATTCCAAGGGCTATGAGGCTCATTACTGCAAGCAAACAAACAGAATGGTGTGTCTGACTCTTTTGCTTCTGACATCAACTGATCCACAGCAGTCATATCAGGATTGTTACCCTTGCTACTGTACTCGAACGGAAAAAGCCTTCGCGGCCCCACGTGAACTTTACCGGAGAGAGCCAAGCGGTAGCCATGCGGTCGAAGAAAGTGGTTGACGTTCTTAATGTGATCAAACGTCTGTGTATGATTTGGATAGGCGCCGGTCTTCACTGGATACTGTCCGGTGTAAAGATTGTGTCGAGTCGGGGAGCACATTGGCGCTGTTTGAAAACATCTCGTCATTCGCATCCCTTCAGTTGCCAGCTGATCGAGATGAGGTGTCTTTGCTTGACCCCCATAGCAATGCAAGTCCCGATAAGTGCAATCGTCAGCGAGAACAACAAGGAAGTTAGGCAGGTCTGATGCTCGTAGTTGTCTCGATAAACCATCAGCACCACTCTGACCCAATAGAGCCAAGACTAGCGTCGCCAAGACTGCTTTAAACGGTTGCACTCGAGAGTTAGAAAATACGATTGGCCTCTGAATCCACCCATTGCCCTCATACCTTAATTCACTCTCAAAAACTTTCATCGACTCAACCTGCATGAGTATTCTCTTACTGAATGTGACTAATCGCTCGACCGAAATCGCTGACATCAACTCACTCTGCAAGCACCCCGTTCAAACCATTAAAACTTCAACGTGTACCCTAACAGCAAGACCGCACTGAAGAACACTGAATTTATTACGGCGAGTTACAAGTCACGAGAACAACTTTGACCAGCGGTTCGGAGATCACCGAACTACTACGCGACGAGAAGACTTGATGAAGAGAGAAGTTCCCAGAGAAAAACCTCTTGAAGGCTCTCGAAATCATGCTCCAAACCTGCCAGATTATTGCTATCAGCGGTTATCAGCGTAACTCATTGAAAAAGCGACAGAGATGCGAACACGTCATATTTTGATGATTTTGATCATTACCTTGATTCAAAGGCCTGTCCGGAGTGAAACCGAAAAATATGACATCGTCATTTACGGCGGAACGTCGGCTGGAGTCACCGCAGCCATCCAGGCAAAAGCAATGGGTCGCTCAGTTGTTCTCATTGAGCCAACTAACCGACTCGGTGGGCTGACCAGCGGAGGCCTCGGACAGACCGACATCGGAAACAAAGCTGCAAT
>CAXQOB010000132.1:0-9484 GCA_964225475.1 Candidatus Nitrosopumilus sp.
CGGTTCCAAAAAAGAAGATGTTTGAGCGAATGGATTGAACAACGGTTTGATGCTTGTGCGGATCAACGAAGCCGTTCGGCATTTTCTAATGATTGATATGTGAATTCCGTCTTCCTTATTCAGGTCATGATTCCTTCAAACCAGCATTGCGGCTTTCATCTAAATATTTAAGTCCTTTTTGCCATGGCCGATTCAGTAGAGTTCTGTCCAAAAAAATCACGTTCCAACGTGGTGCAACTTACTTGCTAATTGAGTGGATTTAGTCGTTGTTGATTGCCCAAGTTGCTCGTGTCCAATTTTTCTTCCGGTGCGTTTCGCGACTTTGCGTTTGCAAGAGGAGAATTACTTAGGGCGGGGGGGATACGGCAATCGCCTCGCATCCGCTAAGGTATGCGATGACTTACAGGCAACTCGATTTAACAGGGAGTAGGCGGATGCTCTTCAGTCGAACCGCGTGTCGCGGAATTTTACCAATTTTGTTTTTGTTATTTTGTTTCTCAAACTCAACCCTTCATGCCCAGGAGGTGGAGCCCGGTCTCGACACGGGGGACACAGCGTGGATTCTGGCATCGACGGCGTTGGTTCTGTTCATGACCATTCCGGCACTGGCTTTGTTCTATGGTGGTTTGGTGAGGACAAAGAATGTCCTTTCGGTCTTGATGCAATGTCTCATTTTGACGGCGTTGCTTTCCTTGGTCTGGGTCGTTTGTGGATATAGCTTGGCTTTTGACACCAGCGGAATGGAAAAGGGAGAGGTAGGCCGCGGTGCGTTTATTGGCGGGTGGTCAATGGCCTTTCTAAAGGGTGTTACTCCCAACGCCTTGACGGGAACGATCCCGACGATTTTGCATGCGGCTTTTCAGATGACCTTCGCTGTCATTACTCCTGCCTTGATGGTAGGTGCGTTTGTTGAGCGAATGAAGTTTAGTGCCGTTTTGGTTTTTTAAAGCCTCTGGTTATTGATTGTGTACATTCCAATCTGTCACATGACATGGGCTGGCGACGGTGGTTTGTTTGCTGATTGGGGAGTAATGGATTTTGCAGGCGGGATAGTGGTTCACGTTACCGCTGGTCTAGGCGCACTGGTTGCCTGCATCATGGTCGGGCCCAGGGCAGGTTATCCCAAGAGTCTCGATCCACCGCATAATATGACGATGACTGTAACCGGCACAGCGATGCTTTGGGTCGGATGGTTTGGGTTTAATGGCGGAAGTGCATTGGGAGCAAATGGTGGTGCCGCGATGGCTGTACTGGTTACACACCTCTCTGCTTCGGTCGCCACACTGGTTTGGATGGGGATTGAATGGGTCAAGCTTGGCAAGCCGAGTGTTCTTGGAGCAGCAACCGGAGCGATCGCGGGTCTCGCCGCGATCACGCCAGCTTCGGGTTATGTTGGGCCTGTTGGAGCATTGGCAATCGGTTCTGCTTCTGCGGTAATCTGCTTTATTTTCGCCACAAAAATCAAGCAGTTCTTTGCTTATGATGATTCCCTTGATGTATTTGGTGTGCACGGTGTCGGCGGGTACTTAGGGACGGTGCTGTGCGGTATTTTTGCCGCGCCGTACTGGGGTGGATTACGGGAAAGTGGTTACTCAATCGGCTCAGCGGTCTGGACACAATTTCTAGCGGCGACGATTACTGCTATCTATTCAGTGGTAGCAACCATCATCATCTTGTTGGTCATGAGAGCGGTTATGTCGCTTCGGGTTGACGGAGATTCTGAGCACCGTGGTTTGGATCTCTCAGAGCATGAGGAGCGAGGATACATCCTGTAGTGATGTAATTTCCAAATTGTGTTTTAAGATTCCTGCAAGGCCGTAATTTTTATTGCGGCCTTTTCTTTTGTGTCGAGGCAGGACGAGTCTGTCTTGTTTATCCATGGGGGTTTTCGTTTACTGAATCTATCTTCGATGTATGAATGTCGTATGATGACATTCGTTATTGCTGCTTAGGATCCAGCGGTTGTCTGCGAGACTATCTGTGCTTTGGGTGGTTTGCGCTGGGGGTTCTGTTGACTCGCAGCCCCAACGCGACAGATCCTAATTTCCTTGGAAAAGGGAGATTTCCGGATGGTGCTCAACGCATGACGAAAGAGGGCTGGGCACTAGGTGAATCGTTCGGGACGTTGCCCATCGGCTCATCAGCACTCGTGGTGCTTGATACAGGTTCACCGAGTTGTGCGTTGCAAGACTTGGTGGAAGTCGTCCATCCGTATCGGTTTAGAGATGTAATCATCCATCCCGGCCTCAACACACTTCGCACGGTCTGCGATCATTGCACCAGCCGTTGCTGCGATAATGATTACGTGGCTTCCGTCCGATTCTTCTAGTTCACGGATCTTCTTGGTCGCTTCAAGTCCATCCATGATGGGCATTTGAATGTCCATCAGAATGACATCGGGTTTTTCTTCTTGCCACCGACGTACGGCGTCCGATCCGTCAACTGCTATGGAAACATGATGCCCAAGTTTTTTTAGGATGTGTGTCACGAGTAGACGATTAGATGCGACATCATCCGCAACAAGAACCTCCAGCCTTTCGGTGTCGTTGTTGACGATTTCCACGTCTTGATTTTTTGAGCCACTTGTTTCGGAAGTTCCATCGCCAGTGCGATGGCCTTGGAGCGTCGTTTTATTTTCGAGTGTTCGGCGAAGTTCAGAAACCTTCATCGGCTTAATCAATACTTGATCGAGTTCCGGCAGGTTGTGTAACAGGTTCTTTTTGTTTGGGTCGGAAAGCAAGCCGACGATTTTTAGCGATGGTTGCGACAGGGAGCGAAGACGGTCAAATGCCGTTTTCTCTTTTGGTTCTGCCAAGCGTGCAGTGTCAATAAGGATAAGTGTGTTTGTGGATGATTCCTGAGGAGTATTGTCTGAGGGGAACGCGCTCTCAAGACTGCTGTATCCAACGCTTTCAATTTCCCAGTGTTTGAAGATTTCTAGAATGACATTTCGATGAGTCTCATGTTGATCCACCACAATCACGCGATCAAACGCTACGGTTGCCGGTGTCGCACTAAGGAGTGAGGAGCTTTCCTCCAAGTTGAATGTCCATTCAAAGTGAAATTTGGTTCCCGAGTTAAGTTCGCTCTCGACCCATATCTTCCCATCAGCTGCATTAATGATTCCTGCACTCACAGCGAGTCCGAGACCCGTGCCTCCGTGCATGCGAGTGTTTGAGCTGTCTGCTTGCTCAAACGGCTCAAAGATGATTCGTTGTTGCTCATCAGCAATTCCGGGTCCTGTGTCACATACCTTGAAGTGAAGGTCCACGGATCTTTCTGTTACCGATTCGGAACGCACTTCGATCCAAACGTCACCCGTTTCCGTGAATTTAATCGCATTTCCAACAAGGTTAATCAGGACTTGTTTAAGTCGTGTTTCATCACCAACTAGGCTCGATGGTACCTCTGGACTGATCCGATAGTACAATTCGAGGTTTTCTGATTTAGGTGAAAAACTAAGCGACTTGAGTGTGTCGCCGATGACCTCATAGAGGTCGAAATGGGTTTCATCAAGCGTCAGCTTTCCGACTTCAATTTTTGAAAAATCGAGAATTTCATTGATGATCGCCAATAGTGATTTGGCTGATTCTGTAAAAACGGATAGGTAAGCTTTTTGAGTCTGATTGAGCTGGGTTTGCGATAGAAGGTCACTCATTCCAATGATCGAATTCATCGGGGTGCGAATTTCATGACTCATGTTCGCGATGAATTGACTTTTCGCTTGATTGGCAGATTCTGCTTGCTGGCGTGCTCGCTCCAATTCATCAAGCCGGTGATACAGCTCTTTTCGCATCTGATCAAAGCCTGTTGATAAGATTCCGACCTCATCCTTGGATGGTTGGGGTAATTCTGCATCATGGTCACCTCTCGAAAGTGATTGAGAGGCTCGTGCAAGCAGGGTCAGGGGGCGACGGACATTTCGGTCTAACACCCATGCTGTGACGATCGCTAGGCAGAATGCAAATGCGAGTTGGAGTTCCTCGTACCAAAGAAGCCATTGATGCTCTCGTTTGATCGCTCCACTGATATCAAACCAAGCTTGGATTTCACCAAGGTTGGTTTCGCCGAACTCAATTCTCTTCCGGTATCTTAATAGATTGTCGTCTGGTTCATCTGGTCCTGTGTCTTTAATGCCAAATGAGTAACTCGGATTACCGTCTACGTCGACGTACTCCAGATAGATGACCCTCACATCACCTGAGTCTGAATAGACTAGTTTTCCCGAGGTCGGATCAGGCCTGATGACACTGCGTTGATTGTATTGTTCGGTGAACAGTTCGAGGAGATCTTCAACTGCCTGCAGGTCTCCTTCGTATGAACGAGGCGCGGCGGCGTTAGCAATCGTTTCAAGGTTCCGATCCATATTGTTCGAAATCGATTCACGCAATTTGTTTTCCATCTTTGGTTGCCAGTAAAGCAGATGGAAAGAACCCATTGCGATTACAAAAACTGCAAGAATAAGCTGGATTCGAAACGACAGTTTGTGGGTGAAGTTTGGAAGAGGCATCTTATTTATCTTCCTCTTCTTGAACCGGAGTGACGTAGAAATCCTCCAGTGCTAATTTTTCAAGCGGTAGGTAATCCTCGTTGAAAGCTCTCCCGGGATCGACCATAGGAACTTGTTTCAATAGCTCCTGTCCATCATAGGTGTCGTTCAGCGCAATCCACGCTTGAAGAATTCTTTGAACGATTTCATCTGAAACTCGAGGGTGATATGCAATCGGATGAGGAGCAACGCCCGGTGTCTCATAGATGATCCTGAGTTGAGATTGGATTTTAGTGGATTGACTCACGAGCGTTCTCTTTACTCCTCCACCTGCTACCGAGCTCTGTGTGGTGACGTTCAGGTAGACGGAGTCATGGCTATTGACATAGCGCGGTGTGAATTCAATCTGATGATCTCGCGATAGTAACGCCCGCATGTAGAGGGATGCACCGAGCGCATTAGGCGCTGGGAAGGCAATGGTTTTACCTTCTAGATCTTTCACGCTTTGAATTTCGGAGTCAGCGCGGACGACAAGAATACCTTTGAGTTGCTTTGATTGGTCACGAATCAATGGCTTGTACCCTTGATCACGTTTCGCGCACAGGTAGTGATAAGGATTCATATAAGCGAAATCAAACCTGCCCTCAGCGAAGTCCGCTTCAAACGTTGGGATTGAAGAGCTTGGGATTAATCTAATCGATATACTTGTGTCGATTTGTAGCCGTTTAATCAACGGTTCCCAGACATCCGCAAAGTGTTTGGTCCCGAATTGTGGCACGACACCAAAGGTAATTGTCTGTTGAACGATTTCCTCAGGGGCCGTTAGCTCGGGGGCCGTTAGCTCGGGGGCCGTTTCTTCGGGAACCGTCGCCGTTTGCGTTTCGGTTGGGTTCAAATTCCGCTCAGTACGGTCGCATCCGATCAGCACAAATGTCGCCGTAAATAGGAGTCTGTACCAACGTTTCACGAATCTCTCTTCGACTTATTGCAGAAGGAATCAATGGTTGATAGCCGCGCCGTTTCAAGTGCAGCACGGGGTAGAAATGGAGGGCTGCAGAGATCGCCGCCGACAAAATATACCACTCTGGCGGGTTCCCGATTTGATTTGAAGGTGAGTTTCAAAGGAAAGCGGTACGGTTGTGCGGATTGCCCCAACTGCGCTGGCTAACGTGCGATCCCGCGGATTTCGTGCAAGATCATCTTCAGCGGGTCATTGCTTTTTGGAATCGATTGAAGTGTCTTTTCAGATTCAAGCGTTGCAGAGAAATAAACGAGTGTTGCCACGGTAATACTGCCTCATTACTCCATGCAAATCTCATCGCTCTGCGTTGGTACGCATGGCAAAATGTTTTTCCTGCTGATGTGACCGGCTGGTTATGTCTGCGACTCTCAGATCGGCCAACGCAAACGGCAACCAACCAAAGACGGTTTGTTGTAGCAAGTGTGTTCGCGTATTCTCGATCGTGTCTCACCGAAGAAGTGATTCAGCTGGAACGAGATTTCCAGACAGGTTTTGCGACACCTTTGAGATCCTTGCGTAGATCATCATCAGGGGTCATTCCCAACGTGATGTCAAAGTTAACCATCAATTCCCCGATCTTTGAATCTTTGATTGGTTGGAAATTCCCCAAAAGCATTTTCTGCTGTTCCTTGCTGAGGCGATTGAGGAGTCCATCCTTCCCGTTATTCGAATGCCCTTTGATGTAGAGCTGTGTCGTAAGAACGCGTTTCCCTGCTTTGCTTACACCAAAATGGATATGGGGCGTTCTGCCTGGATAGGGCACAGGTTTAATGGTTCGGAAGTAATATCGACCTTGGCCGTCGGTCAAGAATCGTCCGTACCCTTGGAAGTTTTTATCTTGATTCGCTCGGTTGGTTTTATCTCCTGTATGCAGGTAAACCGCGTTGTTATCAACCTGCCAAATTTCAACAAAAGCATTTCGAATTGGATTCCCGCTCTGGTCACGAACAATACCGCCGAGGTGAGTAATTTCACCAACCGCAGGTGTGATTGAATCATTGATCACCAACAAGTCATTGTCTGTATCAAGGGGTAGTTGATTTGGATAAAACGGACCTTCGGTCTGAGACGGAGTCTTGATCAATTCTGCGAACGCACCTCGCGATGCGAAGAGGGTTGAACCTAGCGCCACCGTGGATTGGAACGCGGTTCGTCGATTGATCATCGCTTGATGTTTATTCATGACTAAACTTGAGGGTGTGAGTGTGCGCTAAGTTTTGTTGGGGCTAAACAGAGATCTATCTTTTGTTCTTAACCATGACCAATGATCAGTTTAGGTCGATGATGAGCTAAATTTCATGAAAATCGCTACAATTCGCAAGCCTGGGAGGCGAGAGTACCGATCTTGAACGATTCAGCCTAGCGTTATCGCAGCTGAAAATAAACTACAACTCGGCTGCATACGACTGAGCATCCGGCGCTTTTGTACGGACGCTCGAGTGATTCGGTTCACCTGCAATGATTTGCCTCCCACACCTTGCCTTTAATGGCGAGTAAACTCGATGGATGAATCATAGCAGTCAGGATCATGGAGGGTGGGAGCATGGGTTGGGCGTTGCTAGCTGCGGGACATAACAAAAAATCGAGAGATCATCACGATGATTCATAGCGTCGTTAATCAGGGATTACTTGGATTGATCCCCATCTTCGTTCTCGTCACGGTGGGTTGCTTGAATGACACGGATGCAACGTTCTCGAGCGCATCAAGCGATACAGTTTCGTCGGTTAAGGTGCAAACTGATCCTTTGGGTGTCGGATTGCTTCTGGGTGATGAGGACATCGCAAGAGATTTTGAAAACCGTTCCCCAGCTCCAACCGTTCGAAGTGTGCCGCATCGGCTGGGTACTCGATTTGACTCGCCATCGACTCGGTGGAGGTTTGCTCCAGATTTTATCGAAATTGAAATTCCTGACATTCCCCATAAATATGCGATTTGGGGTGCAACAGGCCGAGATGATTTTGGCAACCTTTATTTCGGGGTTTCAGCCAGGGGAGAGTGGGAGGACTCTGCGGCTCTGTGTCTAGTTAGACCAAAACGCATTGATTCGGCAGCCTTGGGTGATGCGGTCGGAAACCTGCAGCGTCTAGGATTAGCGCATCGCTCTACCATGCAAATGAAGATTCACTCGAAGCCAGTTCAGGCTCAAGATGGTTACATTTATTTTGCCTCCATGGACGAGTATGGGGAAACGGAGGATGGAACGCGGTTACCGTTCTATGGTTCCAATCTATGGCGTCTTCGAGTTGATGACCGTGGGGAAGAAACGAAGCCCCAGTCATGGGAGCATTTACTTGCTTTGCCTGAGGGAATCATCGCTACCGGGTGCACGGGCCGATATGTCTACGCGCTCGGTTATTACGAGCATTCGCTTTACCAATTTGATACCCAGAGCTTCGGAGTGAAGAAAGTAAAAGTGGGTTCTCCAGGGGGCCATGTTTCCCGTAACTTGATCGTGGATTTGAACGAGCATGTTTACGTGCCACGTGTCGTCCAGAGAAATGTCGGGGACTACGTGGTTCACTTGATAGAATTCGATCATGAAATGCGAGAAGTCGGTTCACATCAATTAGAGGACTACGGCGCGACTTCCGACTTCTCCTCCCACGGTATTGTTGGATTTGCCTTTTTGAAGAATGGTGACTGTGTTTTCACAACCTCAAAGGGTGCATTGTATCGCCTCAAACCCAGCGATAATGCCCCCTCATCGCTTGAACGTCTCGGATGGTTTCATCCCGATGGTCAGAGCTACGCATCGGTGCTTTATGCACCAGATGGTGAGTCAACGGTATGCGGTCTTGCCAGGCGGGAGCAAGCATTTGAGTGGGTTGTTTATGATCTCGACCAATGGCGGGGCGATGTCGTCCCCTTATCTGAATCCGCCAAGCAAATATTGGGGCGTGAATCTGTACTGGCGTACGGCACGAATACCAGAGACAGTGACGGTGACGCTTTGATCGTGGGTTGGTACAAGGGAAGTGAATCCGATCGCTACCTTCCCTACGCGGCGCGGGTTAGATGGCCGCAGCCTTGAAGTGGTTGTAGATCTTGAATTTTGAAAAACCGGATCTAAACGGATTCATACCACTTTGGGTCTACACGAGCCACTCTGCGTTTTTCTATCTTTACCGGAAAGATGTGCTAAGGAGCCTTGGGCGATGTGGTTTCCAAGGGAACAAAGCGATCCGTCGATACGTGATATTGCGGCTCGTCAATCAGTTGGATTGAGATTAGCCCTTCCGCATTTCGTAGCATTGATTGGCAGTCTTGGCTTAGGTGAGTGAGGTGAAGGGTTTTGCCAAGTTGTTGATATTTTTGCGCAATCGACTGGATTGCCTCCATTCCGGAATGGTCATAAACCTTCGTGAAGTAAAAATCGATGATCACGCATTCGGGGTCGTTGTGAGTATCAAAGATTTCTTTGAATTGCGTGGTTGATGCAAAGAAAAGAGGTCCATGGAGTTGATAGATTTTCGCTCCATGTTCGTTGTGACGAATCTCCGCATTCACATTTTTGGCGTGTTTGAATGCGAATGCCAACGATGAAACGATGACTCCGATAACCACCGCCGAAGCCGGGTCATGCATCACGGCCGTGTAGATCGTCACGGTAAGCATGACGATAAAGTCGGTCCTTGGTACTTGTCGGTAAAGCTTGAGGGAGGCCCATTCAAAAGTGCCGATTACGACCATAAACATGACTCCGACTAATGCAGCCATGGGGATCATCTCAATCCAGTGCGAAAAGAAGAGCACAAAAGTCAGCAAACTGCATGATGCAAAAATACCGGAGATTCGACCTCTGCCTCCTGATTCCACATTAATCAGTGACTGTCCAATCATCGCACAGCCTCCCATACCGCCGAAGAATCCACAAAGTATGTTCGCCAAACCCTGACCTAGGCATTCTCGGTTACTACTGCCTTGTGTTTCTGTTATTTCGTCAATCAAAGTAAGCGTCATTAGCGACTCAATG
>CAXQOB010000133.1:0-45863 GCA_964225475.1 Candidatus Nitrosopumilus sp.
GGTGTCTTTGCCATTTCCCGAATGGTTATCACGTAGGCCGCGAAGGGATTGAGCTGATATTTCACTGATTTGTTTCCAACTGGCAAGTCAGACAGAAAACAGGAGGCTAGAAAACCGAAAATAGCGATTACAAGCAAGGTCATCGCAGGTAGCCAATGAACTCCCGGTTCGGCTGCCTGAGGACTATATCGATCACTAACCAAGCCAGCGACGAGCGTACCGAAAATGACGGCCGCATTGGTCAACATGTTGATCATTCCATTGGCGCGACTTAATTGGTCAGCCCCCACTAACTCTGGAATCATTCCATATTTCGCGGGCCCAAAAAAACTACTTTGACAGGTAAGAGCGACCAAAGCGGCGAGTGTGACCCAGAGATTTCCGATGTAAAAACCATAGCCAGCCAATGCTGCTATGGGAATTTCCAAAGCCTTCACCCAAAGGGTGACAAATCGCTTGGAATAGCGATCAGCCAATTGGCCTGCAAAGGCAGATAAAATGATGAATGGAACCGTAAAACAAACACCAACGATTCCTTGTCCACCCCCACCCAATCGACCAGCCCAAGCTCCGTCGATCACCATGAAGGTCAGCACACCCTTCAGCACATTGTCATTCATTGCGCCAAAGAACTGAGTTGCGATTAATGAAAGAAATCCACGACTATGAAGAGAATTCGCCATTTAATATCAGTGCCTGATGACTTGGTGTGGATTACTGAATTGAAAAACGCAAATTACATGTACACATCCGCAACCAACGTCAATGGCGTCAGTCACCGAGCCAGATTTCAACTAGCTGTTTTCATGTCGATTTAAGAAAGCCCAAGCACATCAAACATATTGTACATACCTACTTCCTTTCCCATTAACCATTTCGCCGCAGCGAGAGCGCCGGAAGCGTAGCAGTCACGATTACTAGCAGCCACAGAGAGCTCGACTCGTTCACCCATCATTCCAAAAACGATCGTATGCTCCCCTGGATTATCACTGACGCGAATCGCGTGGTAGCCTATTTCATTTCGCTCCCTCACGCCCGTCTCACCCTCTCTACCATGAACATGCTTAATCCCTTCACCTAATTCGTTGGCTATGAGATCGCCAAATTTTAAAGCGGTTCCGCTCGGCGCATCAACCTTGTGCCGGTGATGTCGCTCCAAGATCTCAATATCCAACCCGCCTTCCACATCCTTTAATGCTCTTGCGGTTTGCTGGGAGAGCTGCATCACTAAATTGACAGCGAGTGACATACTAGGTGCCCAAACCATTGGGATTGTTTCGGCGGAAACGCGTAATTTCTTTTTTTGCTCCGAAGAAAGTCCGGTTGTTGCAATAACCAGTGGAAGTTTTCTGGCGACACACTGCTGAACACATGCATCAACCGCACTCGGTAAGGAAAAATCGATCACAACCTGAGCATCATCAGGCCATTGATCTGATAGTTGAACGTTTGTCTCGCCACAACCGGCAACTAAGCCGGCATCCTGGCCCAATAAAGGGTTGGCAGCCCCTTCAATTGCTGCACCGAGAGTGAAGTCATTGCTATCACACGCCAAAGCAACAACTCGACGGCCCATGCGTCCAGCTGCCCCGTGCACTGCCAAATGAATCGATTGCGACATAACATCAATCTCAAAAATCACGCACAAATAAACAAACGAGTAAATCCAAGAGCTATATTGGCTCCTTTCACCTCAACCAATCTATTCGATTTGATAGCTCAGGCGAACCCTGACTTAATAAGAGAGTCATCAGGATACTTCAGCCACTGGAGGAGCTTGGGCGACCGCGTCCTCGTAACGCACTTTCAAATCGGAGGGCCTGAATCGCGTTATCCAAGCAAAAGACCGGTAGATCGGGTTAGAAAACCTGACTGCAGTGAGAGTGGTCAGGCATACAACTGAATTGCCTTGATAATGTCATCCAACTCATTCGGCACCGCCACAGCTCGGTTAGCATGACTCGCCTTTCTTACACCACGACTACCAAGAGTCTGGTTAAACAACTCCTGATCAGTGGTGTGGTAAGCAACCGTTGCTGTCGGATCCTTTAACTCATGACCCGTTAATACACACACCACTCGATCACTGGGTGCGATCACTCCTTCGCGCCTCAACAACTTGGCCCCTGCGACGCTCGCAGCGGAAGCTGGTTCACAACCAAATCCACCCGCACCGACTTTCGCCTTGGCATCAAGAATTTCCTGATCACTGACTTGCCGGACCACACCATTCAACCACTCCAGGGCGCGCAAACACTTCTTTAAGTTGACAGGGCGATTGATCTCAATCGCGCTTGCAATCGTGTCTGCTTTTTTCCCCTCCTGATCCATTAAATGATTGTATTCAATGATCGGATCCATTTGCACTGAACCACCATTCCAACGCACACCTCGACGCTCATACAACTCGTAAAGAGTATCAGCACCTCCTGCATTGATCACAGCCAATCGAGGCATCCGATCAATCAGGCCGAGTTTCTTTAATTCCATGAATGCCTTTCCAAAGGAGCTGCTATTACCAAGGTTACCACCCGGCACAACGATCCAATCAGGCACCTCCCAATTCAATGCTTCCAACACACGAAGCATAATTGTTTTCTGCCCTTCGAGACGGAAAGGATTCACACTATTAACGAGATAAATCCCTAACTCTTCTGCTACTTGTCGAACTCGAATCATCGCATCGTCAAAATCACCAGCAATCTGAACCGTCAATGCGCCGTAATCAAGTGCTTGACTTAGCTTCCCATAAGCAATCTTGCCGCTCCCCACAAAAATGATTGCTCGCATTAGCTGGGTTGCGCTGCAGTACAAAGCCAACGATGCGCTTGTGTTTCCAGTGCTGGCGCAGGCTGCTCGTTTTGCACCCATCATATTGGCATGAGTTACGGCAGCACACATTCCATTATCTTTAAAGCTCCCAGAAGGGTTCATGCCTTCATACTGGAGGAACAACTGATTAGGATTCATTCCGACATACTTCGCAACATGATTGGCTTGTTGCAAAAGGGTCTGACCCTCACCAACGGTGATCACCTGATCCTGAGGTACAAAGGGCAGCAGCTCATGAAACCGCCATACCCCGCTAAAACGCACAGGATTCGTCCGCTGGCTCCAAGCTTCCTCGAATTCTTGCAAGGACGATGGTACCGCCGTTCTTTCCCAATCATATTCGATATCGAGGAGATCTCCGCAGCGATCACAAGACGTGCGAATACTCCGAGCCTCGTACGATGCGTTGCATTTTGGGTTGATACAGCGCTGAATCGCCAAATCGGTCTGGTTAGCGTTATGTTGAGTGGCAGTCTGAAGCATGGAGAAACCAATCAGGCTCTATTTACGAAATGCTGGAGTGAAGGCTTATCGATTGAACGTTCGTGAAATTGAGTCTCAGCACGCGAAACGCAGGGTTAGGATTCAATAATGTGGACGACCAATTAATCTGATGATGGCAAAAAAAATTCTCGTATGGACCATGTCTCGATGAGAATCACACTCTGTATAGATAAATGCGAAATAATATGCTTCAGTCGAACTGTTTCACTTATGTCTTAGTTCAAAATAGACAGAGTATTTCGATTTGTCGCGAGATTGGTTTTTTTGGTAAAGGTGAATCTTGCCGTCGTTGTCCAATTAGTGCGACTATTCCGCCTGTAGGCAAAGTTTTTTCTCGACGGATCATCTAATCTTAGTGTTAGTCCCATTGGCTCAACGATTCAAATTAGCCCAAAACTCTTTTTCATGAATAGATCGATCCAATCTAAATCTCGAGGTCCCGAAGGTGACCAAAGCAGCGATCCACAGTCGCATTGTGCTGGTAAACCGAGTGGAACGAGTGAGGTATTTGCCTGGCGGAGCGGGATATTCTTGACTCTCACTGTGCTCGGAACGAGCGCTGATCTGGTGTCCAAGCAAATCGTTTTTGAAAGGCTGGGCTTACCAGGACAATCGGATCCTGTGTGGGTCATTGAGGGGACACTTGGGATTCAAACTGCGGTAAATCCGGGGGCAGTCTTTGGAATGGGGGCAGGAAAAGGCCTAGTCTTTGCCGCGTTTTCAATCTTCGCTCTACTTGGAATTCTGCTTTGGATGTTCCGATTCCAGGGATTCCTGTCCAAATGGACGACGATCACACTTGGGCTAATTACAGGCGGAATTCTTGGAAATCTTTACGATCGCCTTGGCTTCTGGTGGAATGAATACCTACCGATTGAATGGAAGAGCGGCGTTCGTGATTGGATCCTTTTTCGTATCGAAGGTGTTCCCTTCTTTGACCCTTGGCCAAATTTCAACATCGCGGACGCATTGCTCGTTGTTGGAGCATTGATGCTTTTTTACCAGTCGCTGGTTCTTGAAAACCAGCAGAAGCAAGAATCCTGAAGAAGAGGGTTGCCCACGAACTTTTTTGCCTCTGGGTCGATGCTCACTCATTTTGTGCACGGTTTTTTTATCCTATCCAATTTTTTGCCAGATCATGAATCCTTCGGACTCTCGAAACAATGAAGCGGATGACCCTTTGTCCATCGGGGCATCACATGAAGGTCGACTTGTTGCTCTCATTGAGACCTGCATGGCAGCAGGACATCACACACTCACCTACTTTTGCAGAGAGGATGTGAATGTCGAAGCCAAATCAGATGACTCGCCAGTGACAATTGCGGACCGAGAGGCTGAAGAACTAGCTCGGCAACTTTTGCATGATCAATTCGTTAACGACACCATTCAAGGTGAGGAGTTTTCAGAGCAGAGCGGTGATTCTGCATACCGTTGGATCATTGACCCAATCGATGGAACCAAATCGTTTATTTGTGGTGTCCCGCTGTATTCCTCACTTCTAGCGCTGGAAAAAGATGGAGAACCCATTGCCGGTGCAATCTACCTCCCTGCCACCGGAGAAATGGTTTTTGCTGCGAATGGATTCGGATGCTGGTACAGACGGTCGGATCACAAACCGTGGGGCAAAGCAAACGTGTCGGATAAAAACGAGATCAAGCAGGCGGTTTTTGTGACCAGCCAAACCGATCTATTCAGGCAAGCCGGTGCGGGTAAGGCATTGCAGGAACTCGAGGATTCCTGCTGGGTAAGCCGTAGTTGGGGTGATGGATACGGCTACTTGATGGTGGCGACTGGGCGTGCGGACATCATGGTGGACGCCATTTGCAATGCTTGGGATGTTGCTGCCATGATTCCCATTTTGAGAGAAGCTGGGGGGAGTTTCACTGACTGGGACGGAAAAACCACTCCACGAGGGGGTAACGGTATCGGCACCAATGGTAAACTGCATGATGCCGTGCTCTCAATCCTCCGATAAAACGAGCATCTTGTACCGTGATTCCGGTCGTTTTCCCCCCGATTGCATTTACAAAGCGTGGTTAGCGAGCGTAGACTACGCGACCCGCTTCAAGGACGGTCTTCCGCGGTCTCGCTGCCGAAACGCGAGCACTGTCGATCTGTACACCGTCAACTGCACTCGGACTCATCCGCGTGCAGACCAAATCCGTTAGAAAAACTCAATCAGCAATCGTGTTCGAATCCCTTTCAGAAGGTCTGCAGTCCGCATTCAAAAGCTTATCCGGCAAAGGAAAGCTAACCGAAGGGAATATGCGCGAAGGGCTCGACATTGTGCGTCGAGCGATGCTTGAGGCGGATGTCAGCTATGCCGTTGTCGAAGACTTCATGGCCCATGTCTCTGAGAAGGCATTGGGCAAAAGAGTTTTATTGAGTCTTCGGCCCAACGAAGAATTAATCAATATCGTCCACAGCGAGCTGACCTCAATCTTAGGCCCGGTGGACCCTTCACTGCACCTGAAGAAAGATGGCCCCACGGTCATCATGCTTTGTGGTTTGCAGGGTAGCGGCAAAACCACAACATGCGGAAAACTCTCGCAGCTTCTACTTGAAGAAGACATCAAACCAATGCTCGTCGCAGCTGACTTACAGCGACCTGCTGCGATTGACCAATTGCACGTCATTGGCAAGCAGCTTGGTGTGCCTGTCTACAGCGACCCCGGCAACACAAACCCCGTTAAAGTCTGCCAAGCAGGCGTAGCGAAGGCTGAGGAAGAGGGTGCAAGGGTTGTAATTTTAGACACCGCCGGCCGTCTTGCCATCGACGAAGAACTGATGGCTGAGCTGCAGCGAATCGATAAAAGGGTTGGACCTGATCAGGTTTATCTGGTTGTTGATGGAATGACCGGTCAGGATGCCGTAAATAGCGCCGGCGCCTTCAATGAAGCGTTGGAGCTAGATGGTGTCATCATGACCAAGCTCGACGGAGACGCTCGAGGTGGTGCGCTCTTGTCGGTTAAACATGTCACCGGGGTGCCGATTAAGTTCATTGGTACCGGAGAACATTTTGATGCACTTGAACCATTCCGACCTGAGGGAATGGCAGGTCGAATTCTTCAGATGGGTGATATCGTTGCTGCGGCACGAGAAGCCCATCGGATCGTCGACGAAAAAGAACGAGAAGAACTTGAAGCCAAAATGGCCTCGGGTGACTTCACGCTGGACGATTTCAAAAAGATGATGGAAAAGGTCGCCAAGCCCGGTCTGATGGGCAAGATGGTTGGCCTGATGCCTGGAATGAATCAGTTCAAGGACGTGCTAGAAAGCGATGAGGCTGCAGGTGGCATCCGACAAACCATCGGCGCCATCAACAGCATGACGATGGCGGAGCGAAAAAACCCAAAACTCATTGATGCTCACCGCAGAAATCGAATTGCAAAAGGTGCCGGGGTTCAAACTCCTGTTGTCAGCCAACTCATCAAGCAGTTCCAAGTGATGAAACCCTTGATGCAGGGGATGGCAGGGCAAGGAGTCGGAGACCGCATGAAGATGATGCAGCAACTTCAGGCAAGCGGTGCGATGTCGGATCCTTCGATGCGCGGGATGAAAGTCAAGAAGGGCACCGGTAAACGCCTCACTTCGGCTGAAAGAAAGAAACAAAAGCGAGAACGTGAAAAATTACGTCGACGAATGAAACGAAACGGTAAGTAATATAACTAACAGATTCGTATACAAAGTATCAATCAACAAATCATTGTAGTGCTAGACGTCCTAGCACCGACCCGGCGTTCTGAGGTTGCCAACCCGGAATCCCAGGCAGTCTAACTGAAGTTGCACCCCATATTTTTGGAGACAACAACCTATGGCAGTTCGAATTCGTTTGAAAAAGATGGGTAGAACCCATCGACCTTTCTATCGCGTTTGCGCGATGGACCAACGCAGCCCGAGGGATGGCCGCGTCATCGAAGAATTAGGAACCTACGATCCTATGTGCCCCGAGACGGACGCACGAGTTTCTCTGAAAAGCGATCGAGTCGATTACTGGCTCAGCGTTGGGGCACAACCCAGTGATAAAGTAGGTGTGCTGATCAAAAAGTATGGCACCAATGGGACCCACCTTGATGCTCGCGATGCTGCCCTTGAGCGGCTTGGCAAGCGTAAAGAGTACACCCCAGCTCCGCCTGAACCAGCAAAGAAGAAAGAAGAACCAAAAGCTGAGGAATCCGCCGCAGAGGAAAGTAGCGCAGAGGAAACTGCTACTGAAGAAGCTGCTGCTCCTCAGGAAGAAGCTGCAAGCGAGTGAGTTAACGAGGTAAACGGAACCAAGCAGTAGCCAAAGAATTGGAGAGCTCCACCGAGCAACCCACCAGTTTTGACGCTGATTGGCAAACGAATCCATCAAGACAATTTTCAGCAAATCCTGTGAGTTAGCCGAAGATGAGATTTGAAGTTGTCACTTTGTTCCCAAACCTCTTTGATGCCTATGTTTCAGAAGGTTTGATTGAGAAGGCGATTAAGAGGAACTTAATCGAGATTCATCGTCACAATCTTCGGGATTGGGCACCCCCAAGCGTGCATCGGCCGGTTGATGACAAACCGTTCGGTGGTGGTCCGGGGATGTTGATTCAGGTTGAACCAACCGTAAGTTGCATTGAAAGCGTGGAACAAATGGACCCACGGCCGATGCGAAAAA
The DNA here is from genome assembly GCA_964225475.1 of Candidatus Nitrosopumilus sp. Classification (GTDB taxonomy): domain Bacteria; phylum Planctomycetota; class Planctomycetia; order Pirellulales; family Pirellulaceae; genus Rubripirellula. The sequence goes on from CAXQOB010000133.1 coordinate 7,982, forward strand.
TCCTGCTTACCCCACAGGGAAAGCAGTTTGACCAGAGAATGGCGGAAGATTTTGCTACAAGCGAAAGAATATCGCTCATCTGTGGTCGTTACGAAGGATTTGACCAACGTGTGATTGACATCCTTGAACCAGAAGAAGTCAGTATCGGCGATTTCATTCTCAATGGAGGTGAAACTGCTGCGATGGTAATTATTGAAACCGTCGCCAGACTGATTCCAGGAATGCTTGGAGATAAACAGAGCAACATTGACGATTCATTTAGCCAAGGTAATCGGCAACTTGAATTTCCACAGTACACAAGACCGAGGGAGTTTCGAGGGTATCACGTTCCGTCAGTTTTACTTGAAGGCGACCATGCAGCAATTGCCAAATGGCGAGAAGAGCAGAGCCTTGAGAAGACTCGGCAGCGACGCAGTGATTTGCTGCGTCATAACAGTTCCAACGATAACGATCTCCAGTAAATAAATATCTAACCATTGATTGAGTAAATAAAATGTCTCAGGCAATTTTGAACCTTGTTGAAAAATCTTACTTAAAAGAAAACCCTCCAAAATTTGATATTGGTGATACCGTTGATGTCCATCTAAAGATTCTTGAAGGTAACAAAGAAAGAATCCAGGTGTTCAGCGGTGTTGTCATCGCTCGCAGTGGAAGCGGTAGCCGAGAAATGTTCGCCGTTCGTCGGATCGTTGCCGGGGAGGGAGTTGAAAGGAAATTCCCTCTTCACAGCCCACGCATCGAAAAAGTAGAAGTCAAACGCAGTGCCGTGGTTCGTCGTGCGAAGCTCTACTTCCTACGAGAACGCGTTGGAAAAGCAGTTCGCTTGAAAGAACGACGTCGATCCTAAAATCGAACGATGAGAGTGATGGTAATTTTTTGCCTACACTAATGCATATGCATACGATGAAGCCAACTCAGAACAATCTGAGTTGGCTTTTTTTGTTCACCTTGTGTACGCACGTGCTATGGTCAACTTACGTTACTAACATCCAAATCACAATAAATAGCTTTCTACTCACCTATTTTTAAACGAACAGCCAAGTTTATCTTCAACAAAAAGACCACCGCTAAATACAACCTAGGTCAGCAGGGAGAGCGGTATGCTGCTCGCTATCTTCGCAGGAAAGGATATCAGCTAATTGCCCAAAATGAACGCGACACGGGCGGAGAGATCGACATCATTGCTTTTGATAGGTTGGCAAAAGCAATCGTCTTCGTGGAAGTAAAAACTCTTCGAAGCAAGAAACCGGGACACCCAGCTGATCGTGTTGACAGGGAAAAACAACGTCAGTTGAGTCGACTAGCTCTACGATATCTAAAACGCAATGGCTTACTTGATGTTAAATCTAGGTTTGATGTCATTGCAATTTACTGGCCCGGTCGCACACGAAAACCAACAAAAGTCCGCCACTTCATCTCGGCGTTTGATTCGGTGGGTGACTATCAATTCTTCGTCTGACGTTGATTTAGAAAGTGCGTCGTTCAAGAAACAATCGATGGATCGACCAAACCATTCTCACCGAACCCTTTCTGTCGAAGCAAGCAAGCATCGCAATGCTGGCATGGCACTCCTCCAGAACCGGGATCATAACAAGACATCGTCATACTGTAGTCAACCCCGAGCTCCAAGCCTCTTTGGATGATCTGAGCCTTGGTTAAATCCACCAGTGGAGTATGGATTCGAATTGGTTCCTCACCCTCAACTCCTGCTTTGGTGGCTAGATTTGCCATCGTCTCAAATGCTTGGATGTATTCGATCCGACAATCTGGGTAGCCGCTGTAGTCCAACGCATTTACGCCAATAAAGAGGTCGCGTGCCGAGACTGTCTCCGCAAAAGCCAAAGCCAGGGACAGGAAGACCGTGTTGCGTGCGGGTACATAGGTAATAGGAATCTTGTCTCCAATTTCCTCAACGCGATCACTTTTTGGCACCTCGAGATCTGGATCAGTCAATGCGGAGCCACCAAACTGACCGAGATTGATATCGACCACCTGATGCGTTGTCACTTCAAAAAACGCAGACAGCTTCTTCGCCCGTTCCAGTTCGTAAAGGTGTCGTTGACCATACTGAAAACTGATAGCGTGCAATTCATAGCCTTCGCTTTTTGCAATCGCTAAACACGTAGCGCTATCCAATCCACCAGAAAGTAATACTACAGCTCTCTTATTCATACTCATAAACAATAACTCTCAGAGTCATAACAACATCTGCATCATCGACTACTTGATTTTCAGCTCCGCCAAAGCTTCCTTCCGATACCAGGATGATAATTTGTCCAATTACCTCGAGCAGAAACATCGCTTTCTATGATGTTCACATAGGAAGCAATTTTTGCATCCAGATTATCAAGGTGATGCAACACCAAAGCTTCCAGAGTGACCGGTAAACGAGGGCTACCGTATTCCATCAAACCATGGTGGCTGACGATTAGGTGCTCGAGGTGGTACGTCAATTCATCGGAGATTAAACCATCATTGGCCTGTTTCACTTGAGCAATTTTTTCACCCAATAATTGCACACCAATCACAATGTGACCAACCAATTGGCCACGATCACTATAACTAGCCTCTCCACTATCAGCCATCTCTTCAATTTTTCCGAGGTCATGAAGAAATGCGCCGAAGAGCAACAGATCCCTATTCAGCTTTGGGTACCGAGGAGCCACAATCGTTACGAGTTCCATCAAGTCGACGGTATGCTGTAACAATCCACCGGGATAGGCATGGTGATTGCTGATCGCAGCAGGTGCTCGCTGCAGTGACTCGACGAATCTCGAGTCCGCTAAGAATGCTTCGCCAATCTTTCGAATCGCCAAATCATCAATGCTCTTTAATAAAGCATCAAGTCGTTCAAGTAGTTTCTGTGATTTTTCGTGATCGAATCTTTCATAATCGGCTAAATCCACTTCACTTGAATCCATCCGTTCCACTGAAGTAGCAATAATCTGTAACGTTCCGTTGTGAATCTGTGTCCGACCCCGACAGAAAATAAAATCTGAATGATCAAATGAATCAAATAGACGCTCGTCAGCGTTCCAAATCATGGCGGCAATGATTCCGGTCCGGTCCTCGAGCCGAAGCAAGATGTACTTTCCACCCTGTCGATTTACTCGAAGTTGTTTATCCGCAACCCGAAATGCCTGATCAATTGGCGCCCCATCTGTTAAGTCGCGAATGGGGACTCGTTTATTTGACATCTTTAGCTTTCCGGAAAAGGCAGGGAATTACGAGAGAGGAGCCACAACAAAGATGCCCTGTACATGGCGTCGATGGAACCCCCTCAAACTACATAATCTTTTCCAGTTTCTAATCCTAGCTTGTGACCCAATTGGCAAATAAACGCTATATTTCACGTAATATCTTCATTCTCGGCTAAGTAGTCAAAATGCCCTCTAAGCCAACCTCGTTCGACTTTCTTGAACCGCCCCAAAAAGAGGGCGAATTGGGACGAATTGGCCCTTACAACGTGCTTGCGCTGATCGGAGAGGGGGGCATGGGTGCGGTTTTTCGAGCGGAAGACAGTCGACTGAAGAGAGATGTTGCCCTAAAGACAATGCAAAAAAAGTGGGCAAATTCCCCAGTTGGGCGAAAACGCTTTGTTGAAGAAGCTCGCTCGATGGCCGCGGTACATCACGACAACGTAGCTACCATCTTCGAAGTGGGTATTCACGAGGGCACCCCTTTCCTCGCAATGGAAATGCTCGAAGGGAAACCGCTGAACAAACTGATTAAAGAGAAGCATCAATTTTCCGTCGAAGAAATATTTCGGATTGCTGATGAAGTCACAGCGGGTCTGCAGGCGGCACATCAACGTGGGATTATTCACCGCGATATCAAACCTGCAAACATATGGATCGAATCATCATCAGGACGCGCGAAAATTCTTGATTTTGGTTTAGCGATAGCCGGAGGAGATGTAGACAGATTTTCACATCGAGGATCAGTTCTAGGCAGCCCTGCGTACCTATCACCAGAACAGTCTCGAGGTGAATCTCTCGATGACCGGAGTGATTTGTACAGCTTAGGAGTTGTCCTTTATCAAATCTGCTCGGGCCGACCCCCTTTTTTATTGAAAACAATTCCTGAGCAACTGATCGCGAACATTTGCCGGACCCCCGTATCATTGCATGATGCCAATTCTGATCTACCCAAGCCATTATGTGATTTGATTCATCAGCTTCTGGAAAAAGAACCGCGAAACCGACCTAACTCAGCGTCAGCACTCAGGACCTACATCCATGAAACTAAAGAACGTTGCGAGTTAGAGCGCAACGCTCCAATGCAAATAATTACGGACACGCGGGTCGAAACAAGCAAGGAAGAGGTGAGTCCCAAAGAAAAAGAACTTACCCCCACCAAGAATATTCGAAAAAAGAAACCAATCTTCTCAAAAATTTCCGTGGGGATACTGATCAGCTTGTCCTTGTTGATTTCCTACTACGCGTGGAACAAAACCACGCAGCGAGTTGCAAGCGAACCCGTCAAACAGCCGGGCAAGCAAGCAAATAATCCACCAGCACTAAAGCGTATCACCACTAAATCACTGGAACCGATCAGCATCAAGCTTTTAACGGATGATGCGTTGTCATTCACCACACAGAGTGCGGCTTTGATTGCATTGGCGATTGAGAACAAAGCGGACAACCCCTCTCTTGATCCGAAACGCATTCATTCGAGAAACAAGATCGTTGCTCAGGTTGTAACGCTACTCAGCCTTGATGGATCCAATGAAATTACTCGCCCCGCTTATCCAGTTAAGATCTCACCAAAGAGATTACCCAGTAGAGGCAAAAGTGAAACATTTAATATTCAAATCCTGACAAACGATCTGGAGCCGAACACTTACCGAATCACTTTTGAGTTACAGACGCCAAATGGCGAAGCGATTGAGAGAGTCGAAAGAACACTGATCATCACAGCTAAATCCTGATACACGATTTAATCAGGCCGCCGTGCGCACCTGAATTTGTTGATCTGTGTCAATGTCGTGTTCGAATCAGCGCGTTGCTAATTCATTCACTTGATACTCTTCTAGCGAATTGTACAAATCGGCGTAATAGAAAAACGCCAGAGGATTCAGACCCGTAGCAAAGCATCATGAGCCAAGAATTTGTCGTGCAGTTAAATCGATCAGAGTATCAATGGGATACCGCGGAAAGCGCGGCAAGCTTTGTGCTCCGTTACATCTGCTCATTGCGTCGATTTTTGGATACTGGCTTTCAATGCAATGAAAGGACTGATCAGATACTCAAAGACCTGATTCAGGACCTCGTGAATAACGGGTACCGAAAAACCGAACATACTCGTCTCAGAGATTACTTAATTTCTCAATTAAGTGATTACATTGCGATTAATCTCCAAAACTCAACGACTCCCCCGCTCGTGAAGGGATTTGATGAATGGAAGAAAACAGAGGTTAGTCTCTCTTCCCTAAACTGGATGAGGTGCTGGCGAGATAGCCTGCTTGAACGAGCTTGGCGAGCTCTGGAACGCACCGAACATGTAACCACAGATAAACCACTCTATTCGGTATTGCATGCCTCATCGTTAAATCCTTCGGCTACAATTTCCATGCTCAGCGTGCGAGTAGCTACTACTCAAGGATTAAAGCTCTCTGAGCAGGAATTGACTGACCTCCTCGATGAAGCGAGACAATCATTTGCTCAGAATCTTGCAGATGAAGTGAGTGAAACCATTTCAGAAAATACGGTAGCTGGAGTAAGTGAGGAAATTCAGCTACTAGGTTTGAACCGAGCTTTTGATGGAATCAACTTGGCCAAGTAAGAGAGCAATTCACGAAAGCTACCGACAAAAGACTGGCTCCTCGGGCCTCAACTTGCAGAAAAGTAAATCCAAATCGACAGACTGAGCTGTGTTTGTTCAACTCCATAGAAATCAAAAGCGCTGTTATCCTTGAAAGTGCGATAAAACGTTGCGAAAATAGGGTGATCACAGCAATGGATTTAATATGCCCATACGGCTGGCGCCCGAGCAATTCAAACAGAATCATTCGAATCAATAATTAACCCATGCACTATTTCCGTCTAGCAGTCACTTTGATGTTCCTGACTATTGCTCTGTCCTTCCATGGTGACAAAGCAGTTTCTGCAATAGAGAACGATCTTGCCGCAACAGATGACACGACCAACGTGTCCAAAGGAGGAGCTGTAACTACCGCAGGCGGACTAATTAACTTTCAACGTGATATCATCCCAATTTTGAAAGAAAATTGTCTGTCATGTCACGGAGCGGAGGATGCAAAAAACGATTTCCGCGTCGATGACCATGACATCATGATGGATTTTATTGAAGCGGGTGACTCTGAATTGAGCTCGCTTTACACGGATTACCTCACAACCGATGATCCGGACATGCTGATGCCACCGCCCTCGAAAGGGGGCCCGCTAAGCACGAATGAATTGGCGTTGATTCGTGTCTGGATTGATGAAGGTGCATCTTGGCCGGACGATGCGGTCTTTTCAGATGGAGAAACTGATCAGCAAATTAGCCAACCTAAACAGCCAGAGCCTGAAACATTAGACCTGCAAACAAGGATTTGGATGGCGCAAGGGTTTCTGCATCCAGCAACTGTCCATTTCCCAATTGCCCTACTAACCGTTGGTGGTTTTTTTGTGATACTGGGCTGGAAATGGCCATCGGTTGGAACCCAAATCCCTCTCGCATCACTGCTATTGGGATCGCTAACCGCAATCATTTCAACATTGATGGGCTGGGCTTTCGCGCCGGAACAGGGATACGGCAACAACTGGGCGTCGCTGGACTTTGACAAAGAGGTCGATATGCATCGCTGGAGTGCGGTCGTTGTCTCTGTTGCTTCGACAACTTTTGCGATAATTGCCCTCTTATCACTCATCACTAAAAGTAAGAGACTCACGAAAATCTGGAAATCAGGACTGCTGCTGTCTGCTGCAATGGTGGGTGCGGTTGGACATCAGGGTGGTGAAATGAGCTATGGCAAGGACTTCTACCCTCGCGCCATCCGGATTCTACTCGGACAGCCGACACCGAATTCTTCGCCGCCGGTTGCAGATGGGCTCTCCAATACTGAAACGTCAGATTAGGAGACCTCTTCATCGGCTCGCTACCCAACTGCAAACCCTCCTCGACCAAGAACATAGATGACCCTGCACAAAGGCTAACGGACAAGATCGTACGCCTTTGCATCAGCCAACGCTAAATTGCAACTCACTCAATGAATCAGTTCATGGTGACTCGGCTGAACTTCGGCATCTGCGCTAACAATTGGTATAAGAGATTGGCGTTTCATTCCCTTGGAGAAAACAAATCAGTTGATGCAGTTTCTCCACACCAAAGCAATCCGTGCGATTCCAACATCACGCGAGAAATCTAAAACAGAAAAAATGAATAACGTCCGATCCATATCAAACGAACATCAGAAGGACTCGAAGTTCATTAACCGAGAACTAAGCTGGATAGAGTTCAATAAGCGAGTCTTGCAACAAGCATGCGATCCAACGCTACCACTTTTGGAGCGTATTAAGTTTCTCGCAATCACAAGCTCAAACCTCGATGAATTCATGATGGTGCGAGTCGGAAGCCTAAAACTTCAAAATGATCAAAACCCACACCTTCAGGATCCTTCAAGCCGTAATGTTGAACAACAACTGCATGAGGTAACAACTGCATGCAAAGAATTTGTTGACGCTCAAACGCATCTTTTTACTTCAATCTTAGAATCTTCACTCATTGACTCGGGCATCCGGCGCTTATCACTCCCTGAAATCCTAGTGAGTATCCCAGAGGGTGTTGAGCAAAAGCTCAATGAACTGGAAGCGGTAATTTCACCACAGCACCTAGATGAATCGAAAAACTTCCCCCTCCTACTTGGCCTAACCCTTCATCTTATCGTTCGACTACGCCGCGAAGCCAACGCAGACAGTGAGACTGAAAATTCTGACGAACAACGATTCGACTTTGCAGTCATCCCTCTGCGTAATCTTGGAAGGATCATTTCAGTCCCAGTTGAGACCGGTCATGCCTACATATTATTAGAAGACATGCTCAAGTCGCAACTACATCGTTTCTTCCCTGGTCGCGAAATCGTGGAATGCAAAACATTCCGAATCACAAGAAACGCGGACATTGAACTTCGAGAAGATTCGGCCGCAGATTTGATGGTAGGCATGGAGGAGCTACTCGAAAGTCGTCGCTTGTCTCGAGTGATACGCGTGGAACATGACGACGATTGCAGTGACTGCATCCTTAATTATTTGAAGGAAAACCTTCAAGTAAATGAGGAAGATCTTTATGCGTCCCGTGGACCACTGGACCTTACCTATCTCTTTTCTCTGCATGCGTTAAGAGGCTTCGACCAACTTCGCGATACTCCATGGCTACCACAAATCAATCCAGAGATTGACCCAACTCAATCAATGTTCGCGAACATCGCAAAGGGCGATCTACTGCTGGTGCATCCTTACGAGAGTTTTGATCCCGTTGTCCGATTAATAGAAGAAGCTGCAGCGGATGAGCAAGTCCTAGCTATCAAGCAAGTACTCTATCGAACCAGCAAAAAAAGTCCGATTATCGCGGCGTTGAAGAGGGCCGCACAAAACGGAAAATATGTATCTGTCATCGTTGAGTTGAAAGCGAGATTCGACGAAGAACGCAACATTGAGTGGGCACGCGAAATGGAACGTTCGGGTGTTCAGGTAATCTATGGCATTAAGGGTTTGAAAACACACGCCAAGGTATGCATCATTGTTCGCCGCGAAACAGATGGAATCATGAGGTACATGCACTTTGGCACTGGCAATTACAACGAGGTCACAGCAAATCTCTACAGCGATATTTCGTTGCTGACCTGCAAAGAAGATCTTGGAGCAGAAGCAACATCCTTCTTCAACGCAATTACAGGGGGTAGCCAGCTGAAACATCTTCAATTGATGGCAGCATCACCTGATTCACTACGAAACAGACTCTTAAAATTGATTGAACAAGAAAAGTCCCGTTGTGAGCAGGGGCAAAAGGGAGAAATTATTGCGAAGCTCAATGCACTGGTTGATCCCGAAATTATCGAAGCTCTATATCGGGCGAGTCAGGCTGGGGTTAATGTTCAATTGAACATTCGTGGGATCTGTTGCCTTCGACCCGGTGTACCCGGCTTGAGTGACAATATTACGGTTGTGTCAATCGTGGATCGATTTCTCGAGCACGCGAGAGTTCTTTATTTTGGACATGGAGGGTCACCCGAGGTCTTTATCAGTAGCGCGGACTGGATGCCGCGAAACCTTGACCGACGAATCGAATTATTGGTTCCGATCAATGATCCAAATTGTCTCGAGAAAATCACAGGTATCCTTCGCTGTTACTTCCAGGATGAGACAAACACTTGGATCATGGATGAGAATGGATCGTATTTGAGATCGAACAGAGATCAAAAGGGGTTCAGAGCACAAAAAGGTCTTTTTGAATCCGCAAAACAGATAGCGAATGCAGCCAAGGGCAATCACCAAGGACAATTTCTGCCACATTTCCCCAAAGTGTCACACTAAGTCATTGGGTAACGATCGGGTCACCAAGTTGGACCAAAATGACTCGACGCGCAGCTCGCTAAGGAGGGCAGGGGAGTGGTGCTGATGATTTCAGATAGATGGTAAAATTCGTTAATCAGACAAGACGGCGCTAGAGAATTGCATCTGGTTGATACCCTGAGGCATCAGGAAATCGCTGGCAAATCACGTCAATCTTTTTCATCACCGCTTTCACCTGCGAAGTCGCATTGCCGATAAACAATTCGGGATCGCCGATTGCGGCAGTTAAAGCTTCATAGTCCATTGGTATACGAGCATCAGCAGCAAGTCGCTGCAGAAGATCGTTTTCCTCGGACCCCGATTCTCTCATCTGAAGTGCAGCAGCCACAGCGTGTTCTTTGATGGCTTCGTGGGCTGTCTCGCGACCAACTCCAGACTTAACCGCAGCGACAAGAATCTTGGTAGTCCCCAAGAATGGCAAATAACGTCTTAACTCTCGATCAATCACTGCGGGATACGCACCGTAATCACCAAGAACTGTCAAAAAGGTCTCCAATTGACCATCGATGGCAAGAAATGAATCCGGCAGAGCAACTCGTCGGACGACGCTACAACTCACATCACCCTCGTTCCACTGATCTCCTAGTAGACCTCCAATCATGGATAAATATCCGCGTAGAATAACACCGAATCCTGTGATTCGCTCTGAAGACCGCGCATTCATTTTATGTGGCATTGCTGACGATCCGACCTGACCGGGCTTGAATCCCTCCGTTGCCAATTCTGCACCAGCCATTAGCCTCAGCGTTCTAGAAAAGTTTGCGGGACCCGATGCAATTTGGACCAAAAGAGATACCACTTCAAAATCAAACGATCGAGGATATACCTGTCCTACAGAGTCAAAGGAACGATCAAACCCAAGCTCCTTGGCAATACGTTGATCAAGGACCTGAAGCTTTGATGCATCACCTTGAAAGAGATCCAACATGTCTTGCTGTGTACCAACAGGTCCTTTGATTCCACGAAGAGGCAACCGTTGGATTAATGACTCGAGAGACTCAAACGCCAATAGAACCTCCTCCGCTGCATTAGCAAATCGCTTGCCGACGGTGGTGATTTGTGCTGGAACATTATGACTTCGACCAGCAATTGCCAAATCTGCATACTCTGCCGATCGATGCCCCATGAGGGCAAGCGTCGCGACAAGACGATCACGAACCAAGGTAAGGGAAGAGAGAATCTGGCACTGCTCTACATTCTCGGTGAGATCCCGTGAGGTCATACCTTTGTGGATATGCTCATAGCCTGCAAGTGAATTGAATTCTTCAATCCTCGCTTTGACATCGTGTTTGGTAATGCGTTCCCTCGCATCAATCGAGTCCAAATTGATTTCGTCCACAACCGCTCGATACGCGTCAATGGCCTCAAGGGGTATCTCCACCCCGAGCTCCCGCTGCGTCTCCATCACCGCTATCCAGAACTTGCGCTCCAGAATGATTTTTTGCTCGGGAGACCAGATTTTCACCATTTGTTTGCTGGCATATCGAGATGCAAGCACATTGGGCAGCTCTGCGGTCACGCGAAGTCTCCTTGGTTATGTCAAAAAAGTGTCAATATTCGGAAATCTGGGCGGTATAGATAAGGAAGCGGGATTTCACACAGGTATTTGAACCATTTCTTAGCTTGACATCATCGTGTTGCCTTTGGGATTCTCCCCAAGGAATCCCTCGGCGCTGAGGGTCATTCATCGAACGCCAAATCGCCTCAGGGGAATGTTGGATACCTTACTGAGTGTTGAAAACTTCGCAATCATACACCGATACTTCTGCCTTTATATTTCCTCGGAATCCGCATGTTGATTCTCTCGATCAAGCACCCAATCCACTGTTTTCTTCAATGCATCCTGATTTGTTCCGCATTTGTCCTCGCGACATCTCGAACAATCGCTCAGGATAATGCCGCGCAGGAAGGAGCCTATGTTTCTGCAATAGACCTTCTGCCTGGCAGTGTCGCGGGAATACTGAGAATACCAAACTTACCGGAACTGTCAGAGGGTTGGGCCAAAACCAATATTGGCCAGCTCTTACAAGATGACTCGATGCAGCCTTATCTGGAGTCACAACGCGATCGAGCGATTGGATACCTCGAGAATATTAGTCGAAAAGTTGGCTTGAAAGCCGAGGACTTGCAAGATATTTCATCCGGGGAAGTAGTAATCGGCTGGCTTCCCTTCGACAAAGACACACGCCGCCCATTTGCACTCTGCATCATTGCCGATATTCGCGGTCGGAAAGCAAACGCCGAAAAAGCAGCAACCAAGATTGAAGAGGATCTTGTGAAAGCCGGCTGGGAGGGCTCTGATTTAAAACACCGTGGTCACAATATTCGCGTCTACAACAACAAACCCAAGCCCGGTCAGCTCAAGGTTGAGCAGATTGCAATCCTGATCGATGAGGACCGTATTATTGCAGCCGACCGTGATATCGTTGTCACCGATCTGCTTGATGTGATCGATGGTGAAGGAACCACAACACCGATCTCACAGGAAGATGACTTCAAGATTGTCATGGGTCGATCCGGCGAAGCAATTCAAGGACCACTTACTGAGAGCGGTGGAATGATCTCTGGAGAGTGGTTTGCCCGACCCTTTCAAATGGGTCGTATCGTCCGTGAGTCTCTTGAAGTCGATCGCGGGAATGATGTCGATATTTTAAATCTCTTGGAAAATCAGGGCTTTGATGCGATCAAGGCAGCAGGGGGTATCCTTGCAATTGCAGGTGATCCCTATGACATCCTACACCGTGGTTATGTGCTAGCTCCCCCGGTCACGGATCAACCGAGTAAATACGAACTCGCCGCGAGGATGCTGCAATTCCCAAATGCTGATTTAGCGAAAATACCAGATTGGGTTCATTCTACGACGGCGAGCTTTAGTCGTATGAATATTAAAATTGAGGAAGCATTCTGGGCTTCCGAAACTTTAATTAACGAAGCGTTAGGGGATGATATTTTTCGCGACATCATCGATGGAATCCGAGATGATGAGGATGGTCCACAGATCGACATAGCGAAGGACGTCCTTCCCAATCTCGATGATCAGGTGGTGATCATTACCGACAATACATTGCCGGTGGACATTGGATCCGAGCGGATGCTGGTTGCGGTAAAGATAAGTGATGCAAATAAAATCAAAGAAGTGATTCAAAAGGCGATGGAGGTCGAACCCGACGCCAAACAAGTAGAAGCGTTCGAAGGAGCTGAAATCTGGCAAGTTGAACGCGGAGGTGGAGATGAGGACTTTGATGAGGATATCTTCGATGATCTCGATCTGGGTTTTGAAGAGGAAGTGGTTGAAGAGGCGCCACCTCTTCTTGACAATTGGGCAATCGCCACCGTTGACAAGGGACCAGGCTCTGATTCCTCCTATCTGATGTTCTCGAACAACGCTGCGTTGATTGTTGAAGCGGCGGAGCGAATCAGGAAAGGCAATGATGCTGGACTGGCGACAGAAGACAGCATTAAGCGTGTTTTAACCGCTCATCGAGAGCTCGGTTGCGCTACACCATCGCTTGATCGATGCGTCAGGTTAAAGCTCGCATTACGAGCAAAATACGAATTGCTAAAACAGGGAAAACTCAAAGAGAGCGGCTCGGTTCTTGCCTCGTTTTACCGTCGTTTTGTCGAAGCTGAAGGATCAGAGAACACCGAGCCACCGGATATCAGCAAACTTCCTGCCCTCGAAGAGATCGAAAAATATTTCCCAGACGGGGGTAGTTTCGTCGAAACCACTGAAAATGGCTGGTCTCTTACAAGCTTCTTGTTGAAATAAAATATTTCGGGCGAGCCTCTGCGATGGCCACAAGAATGCGTGGATAGGTAACCATTGTCCTAGCCGTCTTCTTGCAACATCTCCCTAACGCAACTCAGCACGCGTTCTTGTACATCCTCAAGTGTTCCCTCTTGGAATGCTCCGGCAGCAGCTTTGTGCCCGCCACCGCCAAATTGCCGAGCCACTTCATTACAATCGAGGTGGCACCGACTCCGAAAACTAAGCTTGAATCCGCCTCGGAGCTGGCCCACAAAAATAACCGCTGCTTTCGCGCCGGATACCGACAAAGTTGCATTAATAACATCCTCCGTGTCGCTGGGCTCGGCACCCACCGCGGCGAAATCTTCACGTCGCACATAGGTATGCATCAGGTCCCCACCCAACTCAGCGGTTGTTCTCGATAGAATTAACCCTCTGAGCCTAAGTCGACCAAGCGTATCGCGTTCGTAAAGGTCACCGTAAATTTCACTCGGCACTACTCCCGCATCGACTAACCTTGCAATCACTCGATAGGTTTCAGCCGTCACACTACCAAAGCGAAACCATCCCGTATCGGTTGCGATCGCTGCGAATAGAGGCATTGCTGCGGTGCGTGTAATTTTGACACCCAGAGCATCTGCAGCTTGTACCACAAGATGCCCTGTCGCTTCCGCTTGATAATCCTTGTACATCGTTGCTCCAAGGTCATCCTCTCCCACATGATGATCTAAGACAATTTTATCGGCTCGTGACGATCTTATTACATCGCCCATGTCCCCAAGCTGAGCCCATGCGCTCGTATCCAAGATCATGATGCAGTCGGCAGCCACAGCCTCTGGTTCAATACTGTCACCCAAAACATCGATATTGCCAGCAGGATCGAGAAATTGAAGAGCCGACGGTGTGCGATGAGCGTTAACGATTTGAACATCCTTCCCAATCGCCCTGAGAACCTCGGCCATCCCTAGTTCACTACCCAACGCATCGCAGTCGGGCCGAATATGGCTCACTAATATGAACGATTGATAGTGTGCAATTTGATCGACAAAAGCCTTCCAATTAACCGCCATAACACAATAATCCTTAGACCTAGAAATGAGCGACTAAAAAAATCGCAGCTCGATGTTGGAGATATGAATAGTTGTTGATTTACAGTGACCTGCTGCGAACAGAAGAAACATCCCGCTCTAGCTGATCAACTAAATCTATTTCGGAGGTGAATCGAACAACATCCCGTAAGCGGAATAAAAAGTCCACCTGTAGCTCTTTGCCGTAAAGGTTACCCTCATAATCGATAAGATGCACCTCAATCTTACGCGAGGTGTCATCATCAAAGGTAGGATTTGGTCCCACATGAATAGCTGCCATCGAGGTCCTGCCTTCAACATGAACAGAACCGCCATACACTCCGCAACTAGGCACCAGGACTTCAATACCTTCCAAGTTCGCGGTTGGAAAACCAATCACTCTTCCTCGTTGCTTGCCGGGCACGACCCTCCCACAAATCTGATAGGGACAACTAAGTAATTGGTTCGCGTCTTCTACCTCACCGTTCTCCAAAAAGTCCCTAATTCGGGAACTACTAATCATTGCCTGTGAATCATGTTCAGGTTGAATCACCTCAAAACCAACATTGGACTTTTGGCATAACTCCGCCAAGACCTCTGGAGTACCTTCGCGACCGCGTCCGAAGAAGAAATTTGGACCCTCGACCATCGCTGTTGCTGCAAGACCGTCAACCACTAGGCTTTTAAAAAACTGCGACGCCGACAATTGTAAAAACGTTTCGGTTACAGGGCAGACCAAAAGTTGATCAATGCCGTAGTCGGACATGATTGACGCTCGACGCTCTAGCGTCATCAGTCGCAGTGGTGAATTCTCAGGTCGTAGAATACTGGCAGGATGGGGGTCAAAAGTTACCGCCAGAGCAGAGGTGCCGTAATCATTTGCCAATTGACGAACCCGTCGAAGAAGCGAGACGTGCCCAAGATGGACCCCATCAAAATTACCAATCGATATTACTCCACCTCTGGCCAAACCGATCTTTGTCGCAGCCGTATGTGACGGAGATAAACCGGTTTTGATGGAATCAAAAAAATCCAGAGTAATAATTTTGGTCACGAATGCCGCAATTCTGTGTCAGGAACGAAAAAGCAATTGCCATCCAAATTATTACCGAGATCAGGTGAAATTCGTAGGGTATCACCCGAATTCTTGATGGCTTAGCACCAATTCACTACCTCGCTACAGCCATCTGGATTGCCGTTGGTAAGCTGTCAATCAGGTCGGTGGCGATCAATCCGATTTGTCCATGTTGTTTCGCAGCGAGATCACCAGAGAGTCCGTGTACCCATACTCCGAGCCTCGCGGCATCCCAGGCACTTAATCCCTGACCCAACAGCGATGCGATGACTCCCGTCAAAACATCCCCACTACCAGCGGTTGCCATTCCCGGATTCCCTGTGGTGTTCACCCACTGAGTCCCGTCTGCGACAACCACGGTGGGTCCTCCCTTGAGGACCCAAACTAAATCTGCTTGCTTCGATAACGTTTCCGCGATCGCAATCTGCCCCGGTCGATCTGATGATTTTACCCCCGTAATTCGCTCCATTTCCCTTGGATGTGGAGTCAGGATTAATGTTCCCGACGGTTTCAGAATCTCCAGTAGTTGATTCAACTCAATTTGGTCTCTGTGCCTTCCAAGAATATTCAAGGCATCCGCGTCAAGAACTCGTGGCCTGGAAGTGACTCTTAAAACTTGCTCGACGATGGAAACGGCTCCGGAGTTGGTTGATAGCCCAGGCCCACAACCGATCACTTCAGCCCTCTCAAGGACCTTGGAAAAGGTTTTACCTGAATCAACACCAAACTGGCCCGTTCCATCATCGGTCAGCGGAAATGTCATGAAGCTCGGGTGAAAGCTTGCAACCAACTCAAGACAACTAGACGGGACTGCAACCGTCACAAGACCTGCACCAGCACGAAGGGCAGCCATGGCTGACATCGCAATGGATCCGGACATACCCCGAGACCCTCCAACGAATAAAACCTTCCCAAAACAACCTTTATGCGCGTCAAGGAGACGTGGTGCGAGCGAACATGGCGGGGTTTTATCGTTTGATTTTTTCACATCACACCGGAATACGTTGCAGCTTGAAACAGACATTCAACGTGCCACAGAGAACTCTTATCTCTCGATGGTAATTACGTTCTTTAGAGCCAACAGCTTAGTAATGACACCAGCACTTGAAGGTGAGCAAAACTATCTATTCTCCTCTAGCCTCTTCTCCTCTAGCGTCTTTTGCAGATTGATTAGTTGACTTGCAACCATGCCTGCTAGATAGCCACCTTTAAAGCCGCTATCAATATTGACCACGGCAACACTTGATGCGCAGGTATTCAACATTGAAAGCAAAGCGCTCAAACCACCAAAGTTTGCCCCATAGCCGACGCTTGTGGGAATTGCAAAAATTGGCACCGAGAGATGCCCACCTACCACCGCAGGCAATGCACCCTCCATACCCGCAGCAATCACAATCACCGATGCTTTTCTTAACTCCGGAAGGGCGTTGGTTAGCCTCTGCGGACCGGCTACACCGATGTCCTCAAATCGAGTCTGTGGGATTCCCATCCACTCCAAAGTTTCGGATACCTCTTCTGCTACAAAACGGTCCGTGCTACCTGCGGTAACCACTGCCACATGAATTTGATTCGCTGACTCATCGGAATTCAGTGGACGAACCTTCGAACATTCATCTCTTGAGATCCGAAGGGTTCGTGCTTCAGGATTAGGTTGGCAATTTGGGAACTGCTGTTTGAGCCTCTCCGCAGCCTCTGAATCGAGACGCGTAATTAGCACTTTCTGACCCGCCTTAAGCTGTGACTCTGCAATTCGACCCAGAAGCTCAACTTTTTTCCCCTCTCCATAGATCACCTCCCCAAATCCACACCGAGTGAGACGCCCGATATCGATGTTTGCACCAGGAGTAATGGACACGCTTTCATCGGGATTAGTCTCACTATTTACGGAGAAATCCGGCCCTTCACCAGAACTACTCTCAGGGGGACTTGTGTTGATTGGCTCAGGTTGAGAATCTGTCTCTAGCGACTGAATTGCCTTCACCAGATCAGAAATTGGCAATTCTCCGGCCAAGACTTGTGAAAATAATTTAGCAAGAGCAGGGGAGGGGAGTGTCATGGTGGGTTGCAGCAAAATGGAATCAGTCATTAAATCACGATATCTCAGGATTGCGTCTCCCACACTCCATGGACAACTCCCTTATGAAAAGCTGCGTATTGGCATACTCGGGCGGTCTCGACACCTCTGTCATTCTTGGTTGGTTGCAAGACCAGGGCTACGAAGTCCATGCGGTCTACGTAGATCTGGGACAGCCTTGTGAAGACCGCGAAGCAATCATGGAAAAGGCGAGGAATGGCGGGGCCGTTTCTTCTCGAATTGTTGACGCTAGAGAAGAAATGTGCCGTGATTTTGCATTCCCAGTCTTAGCATGGCAGGCAAAGTACGAACAAATATATCTTCTCGGCACGTCCATCGCGCGTCCCCTCATCAGTAAAGTCTGTCTTCAAGTCGCAAAAGAGGTTGGCGCCACCGCCTATGCCCATGGTGCTACCGGAAAAGGAAATGACCAATGCAGATTTCAATTAGCCGCAGAAGCACTTGATCCAACAATTGAGATGATTGCGCCCTGGCGAATCAAAGAATTTCGAGAAGCTTTCCCCGGACGAACCGAGCTAATTGACTATTGCAATAACAAGAATATCCCCGTCAAAGCTTCGGCTGCGAAGCCTTATAGTAGTGATGAGAACGTCTTGCACATCAGTTATGAAGCTGGGGATCTGGAGGAGCTTGATGTAAATGGAGTTGAGTTAGTTGAATTTGGAATGGGGGTAAGCCCGCAAGAGGCGCCAGACGCTAGTGAGAGCGTGACGATTGGATTTGAATCTGGAGTACCCACAGCGCTCAATGGAGCCGAACTCAACGCTCTCGAGATGGTCGAATCTTTAAATGAAATCGCGGGACGAAATGGTATTGGGCGAATCGACATGGTGGAAAATCGATTCGTAGGCATGAAGAGTCGTGGAGTCTACGAATCACCCGGCATGACGGTGCTCTATGACGCTCTGATGTATATCGAACAACTGGCAATGGATCGGGATCTCTCCCATCTTCGAGATCGACTCGCGCCGGAAGTCGCTGAGATGGTTTACTATGGATTTTGGTACACACCGAAAATGGACGCCCTCCTCTCATTTATTAAGGAAGCACAGAAACCAGTCACCGGGGAAGTGACCCTTAAGCTATACAAAGGCAACATCAGCGTGGATAAGCGAAGTAGCCCCAATAGCCTCTATGATGCTGAAATTGCAACGATGGAAGGTGGAGGATCGTACAACCAAGATGATGCAGAAGGTTTCCTTCGAATTCAAGGCTTGCCCTCACGCGTGCAGGGTGTCGTCACACCGCGTAAGTACTAACGCTTATAAACGAGCACTTACATCCGTCACTCTTTGCAGGGTGATGGATTTCGTTGTCGTTGCGACCCACCGATTGCAACACGCCGTGGTTCGGATTGGCCACGTTAATATCGTCGATCCACCGAAGTGACTGAATTTGCCTCTCCGTCAGGACAAGTCATTACCTCAGGGAAGGTCCTTAGGTAAAGGCTCATCACCCGTCGCCGTTAACATACCCTTCACATAGAACGGCTCGGTGGTCTCGGAAATAAAATGAACCCGATTATCAACGGTTGCTACGACAACACCGTTAGGCGAAACGCCACCAATTTCTGACCCCTCACGTATTGTTCCAGGAATTGACCTGATATCGCCAGTCATTTCTGTAATGATGAAATCAATTGGTTCTATCCAAAGACCAGAGGCAACCGTCGGCCGACCTTCAACAACTAAAACGGTTTGAGAAACCTCATCGGACACGGCATTAAAGCCAATCGGCCCACTCTTAGGCTGAAGTGTGGAGGGACCAGTAACCAAATAGTAGTCCGATAAATAATTCCTTTCGTAGAACGAACGTGTCGTCGCTGAGTAGCACGTCGGCATCTCTTCAGCTACCCCACGATTGATGGCGTCACTCCATGGTAGGTCCAATCGATAACGCGAATAGAGGTCCTGTTCACCCAAATAGGGCAATAACAAAACTCGCCATGAGTGCATTGCTTCACCTTGCGAGTTCCTAGTAACACTAGGCGGATACGTTCCGAAATCAGTGCAATAAGCATTCAATGCTAATGCAATCTTGCCCAAATTCTTTGTAGAGGCAAGAACCTTCTTGCCTGATCCAAAAGATCCAATTTTTGTTACAAAAACGGGTGCGATCTGATAGCAAACTAGAAAAAAGACCATAGCCACAACGCAACCGATTAGCCATCTGCTGACCGTTCTAAAAGAGACTTGATCATCAAACGTTTGTGCATCTGTTTTTGCTTCCGCGTTTACAAAGTCAGGTAGCTTTATCTCGCCACCACACGCGAGACACTGCCCGGATGATGCGCTGTACTGATCATCAACCTTGGTGCTCGTCGCGCAATGAGGACAGGTAAATAAATATGGCATGGCTCAGTGTCTAAACAGCATTAGGATGACCTTAACAATCCCCCTGACCACTTACGCGTACCCGCTAATCTTCTTAAGTGCTGATACGATTCCTAGGTGAAAGGTAATACTACATTGAATTGTGCCGCGTGGTTAGATTCCTTAAAACATATAATTACCAGATTGTTAAACCAACACGTGTCCGTCTTTAATCTGAGTTGGCGAAGTCCCCCGGGGCGAGAAATTCAAACGGGTCACGCTCATCTAAAGTCCAGCGACTACTGTTATGAAAACCGTCATTCAACGAGTTAAATCGGCAAACGTGAAAGTTGGCGGCGAGACAATTGGAGCGATAAACAAAGGGCTTTTGATCCTGATCGGTGTTGAACCTGATGACACAGAAGCTGAGGTCAATTGGATTGGTGACAAAATCGCAAACCTGCGAATTTTTGAAGATAGCGAAGGCAAAATGAATCGGTCCGTTTTCGATATTGAGGGATCTGTTTTAATCGTCAGTCAATTCACACTGCTGGCAGATTGCAGACGGGGACGCCGGCCCGCGTTCACTGGAGCTGCTGAGCCAGAGAAAGCAAATTCACTGTACCTCAAGCTTGTATCGAATTTTCAGGATCTTGGCATCCCAACAGAAACAGGTCAATTTGGCGCTGACATGGAAGTGTCACTGATCAACGATGGTCCGGTAACACTACTTGTGGACCGAAAAGCCAATCAAGGCTGATCCGCTCCATCGACCAAATCATGAATCATAGGGTTGCGTCCAAAGCCGCATCAGCTCATCGGTATTTGACCCAGGCTTTTACTTCCTCAAAATCAATCATCGGTTGCGCGATGTAAGGATTCTCTTGCTTGCTGCGTTCCTTGATTCGGTCAACTATTGCGCCATCCTCCCAAGCTACGATAAACAACAGGATTAGTTTGGCGTAAACAGAGAAGTTTGCTACCGCGTTTCCGCCGAAAAACTTTAAAGCGGTTCCAAAGGATTTCTTGAAACGAATTCCCCCATTAGTGTCCACACTCCACAACTCATCCATCAGGAGGTGGACAAAAAAACCTAAGACGACAGCCAGAGATTTATAAACTCTCAAGGACTCGCTATGACAAGGCATCACTAAGTATGCAATTAATCCAGCAACACCCGCCGCTGGCACGCTATGCCACATCCCACGATGCACGGTATAACGCTTGAAAAACTCGACTGCAATAAATCGTATTGCGATATAAAGAAGCATTGCAGCAACGGCCATATCCTCCGCTGAAAACCCCAAGTCTCGGAAACGATGGATCATCAAGATCGGGACAACTGCTGAGATAAAAAGACTCGTTTCACGTAGGGGAATCCCTGAATCACTATCCAGATCTGGGAGCATGCCACTGACAGAGCATAATCCGGCAGCCACAATACCGCTTTCGATCGATATTGATTGCGCTGAGACACCCCAGTAGCCATAGGCGACCCCAACAACTGTGCTGCCGGTAAGATGTGATTTGAAATCCGCCAAAGGTATAAGACCGCCAACATGCGTTAAAAATGATCTCTCTCAGGCAACAGCCTGCTGAACATGCATCGTAGAGGAAGTTGGGGATGAAAGTGGAGATGAATCGACTCCACAAAGCAGAAGATGCTGTTGCTAGCAAAAATCCAACAAGACAATGGCTCAAAGTGCAAACCTGCAAGGGAAGGTACTCAAGGCAAGCCTTGAAAGCTGTAGTGCACTTACAGGTAGCAGAGTAGAACGCTACAAAACATGAAAACCCATTATTTACGGGCATTTTCAAGGTTCGAATACAACATAAGAGGCATTATCGGACGTTGGAGAAGTGCGAAGAATTCCGCTTTTTTCCAGTACGAAACCATTCCGCAGCTGCGGGCCATCTCATCAGAAATCGATTGCTACGACAGGAGATGCCTGAATTGCTTCCCGAGCAATCACACCCATCGACTAGCTGAAACTCTCGGGTGATTCAACAAAGACACCAATCCTACGAAACTTCTCATAGCGTTCAGCAACCAACTCGTCTGCGCTTTTTTCCTCAAGGGCAGAAAGTGTTTTTGAAACATAAGTTTTCATACGTGATGCCATCTGGTGGTGATCGCGATGAGCACCTCCCAACGGCTCTTCGAGGATATCATCAATGACTCCAAACTTCGCCAGATCAGAACTTGTAAAACGCAAGGATTCCGCTGCTTTCGGAGCAAATTCGTGACTCTTCCATAAGATACCTGCGCAACCCTCAGGACTAATCACGCTGTAATAGGCGTGCTGTAAAACGGCTACTCGGTCACCAACACCAATCCCAAGCGCACCACCTGAACCGCCTTCGCCGATCACGATACAAATTACGGGGATTCTGAGTCGGCTCATTTTGAACATACTCTCGGCAATTACCTGAGCCTGCCCGCGTTCCTCGGCGCCAACACCAGGATATGCTCCCGGCGTATCAATGAAACAGATTAGCGGGAGCTTGTATTTCTCCGCCAATCGCATTTTACTCATCGCTTTTCGATAGCCCTCCGGATGTGCACAACCAAAATGGCATGCGGCACGCTCCTTATAGGTCCGGCCTTTTTGGTGCCCAATGACCATTACCTTGAAACGATCGATTTTTGCAAATCCAGAAAGCATCGCTCGATCGTCGCCAAAGTGTTTGTCACCATGTAACTCAACGAATTCATCAAAGGCTAGATTGAGATAGTCTTTTGTGTAAGGACGATTCTTGTGCCTTGCAACTTGTACAGTCTGCCAAGGACTCAATGATCCATAGGTGTCCCGCAATTGCTCTACAAGTTGCAAACGCAACGTTCGAATCTCCGCCTCTACCTCGTTGGTGCGTTCGGTTTGGCACTCCAGATTCTGTATCCGGCTTTCGAGCTCTGCGATTTCATTCTCAAAATCGAGGCCAGGTCCGTTACTCATAATGTACTCTCTAACTACTTATTCTGTATTTAATCTCAACAACTCACACACGGTGATCAACCGCGTGTTCGAAGCTTAGCTATCTAGATTAGCCGCCTTGCCACCCTTCACGATCATATCATCAGCTCCCTTGATGCCCGGCATATTCTCAAACACACTCACCTCTGGTTTTCGAGGTCGCTTCCTAAAAATCTGTATCCCGCGGTAGGCCTTTAAAAACTCCCACATTGAGGGAGGTCGGTTTTCAGCGTTCTTGGCCATCATACTCTTAACAAGATCCGCGAAGTCTCTGGTGACATTATCGTTGTGAACAATTGGACTTGGGATCGATGCGGAAAGATGCTTATTCAACAAATCATTGGGATTATCACCGGTGTAAGGAGGCTTGCCGGTGCATAGCTCGTAGAGCACACAACCAAATGCGTAAACATCTGTCCTTTCGTCACAGACTTTTTTTCTGATCTGTTCGGGTGCCATGTAGCTTCGAGTTCCTTTAGCTACTTTGACGCTGTGAAATAACTTTGAAAGTCCCTTCTTCTTCTTCTCAGCAATCGTAAAGTCAATCAGCTTTACAGTGCCCTCACTACTGACGAGGAAGTTATCCGGCTTTACATCCAAATGAATCCAATTTTTCGTATGCATGTAGTACAAGCCTTCCGCAGCTTGCTCCACAATCTTATCCAGCAAAAAGGCCAAGGAATCTGGACCTCTTCGAAGTGCTTGCTTCATATTCAATTCACTGAATAGCTCCAACACGAGCATGGGCCTCATCGAATCTTCTCGGTACTCAAGTATTTTGACTACGCGGGGACTGGTCAGATCTTTGGCAACGTTGTACTCGTGCTTCAGCAGAGCCACCTCTGCTTTATTTCCGGACAACGATTGTTTGAGGACCTTTAAAGCGAATCGGTCTTTGCTGGTTTCGTGAATGGCCTCCCAAACCTCAGCCGTGCTACCAACTCGTATCAAACGAGTCAGTCGGTAAGGTCCCAAAAAATCACGGGTCTTCGTCATGCCTAATTCGCTAGGTAGGAGTCAAAAGTGGTGAGCATCATAGGCCCTGTAGCGTTACTTCTTCCGCAGTCCCATCATAGTGAAATCGTGGGTCACCTCGGAAGTCCACACGAGTCACTGTTGCGGCCTGAATCAAAAAAACCTCCGCTCTTCACACCTTCACCTGTTGTTCAAAAAGGTTTTTTCCCTCAATCCCCTTCCCCGCTCAGGGATTACATTCAGTCGCCAAATCAGAGTTTTCACCCCCTTTTTTGACTCAACACGTCCTCATAAAGCTGGCGGATTTGTCGAGTCATTTCCTGATGCCTGAACTGCTCAGCAAACCGAACACGACCCTGCTGACCGTATTTCTCGCGCATCTTTGGGTCGGCAACTAGTTTTAGCATTGCCTCGGCAATGCCAGCCACGTCGCCTGCGGGGATGAGACAGCCTGTGGTGCCATCAAGCACAACTTCACGAGCACCATCAACGTCATAACTAATCGCGGGAACACCTGATATCAAGGCTTGGGGCAATGCACGGGCCAGCCCCTCTCGATACGACGCATGGACCAGAATGTCCATTGCAGCGATCAACTCAGGCACCGCATGCGGATCTACTAAACCAGTGAAAATAAAGTTTTCCTCTAGACCGTAGTGCTGAATTTTCTTGGCCAAATCATCCTTTAAAAGACCGTCTCCCACAAACAGAAAACGAACATTTGCATAACATGAAACAACTGCACGAGCAGCTTCGATTACGTCATCATGCCCTTTGAGATGAAATAGCCTCGCAATTTTCCCAACAAGTATGTGCTGATCATTCAGACCAAGTTTTTTCCTTGTTTCCTGTCGGGTCGTCTGTGAATTAAGAAATGGATCGACGTCCATCCCGCTATAGATCGTTCGAAACTTTTCGCTCTTGGCGACACCTGCATCGACCAGCAACTCGGTCATAGAATCTGCCACAGAAATCAATTGATGACATCTCGCGGATGCCCATCGCTCTGCCAATCGAAAAACGTTGCGAGAGATCGCTGATTGGTATTGGTGAAAGGGTGCGCCATGAATGGTGTGAACCACTGCTGGAACCTTTAGGTTCCAAGCGGCAGCTCGACCCAAGACTCCAGCCTTCGCACTGTGAGTGTGTACTACGTCGGGCCGAAACTCTCCGATCAACCTTCTCAACTCCCAGTAGGCTTTCAGGTCTCTTAATGGATTGATCTCTCGACGCATGGAATCAATCAATTCGACTTGTAAAGTGGAAGCCAAATCACTGCCCAGCAGATCACCCTCGGGACCAATCGCAGGACCCGTAATTAGCAGAACCTCGTCACCGAAATCATTCTGCAAGTCGAGACAATTATAGAGTGTGTTTTCCTGCGCACCGCCAACGATCATTCTCGTGATTAGATGAGCAACGCGCAACTTATTATCCCTCCGAAACGATTACTCGCGCCGCTCAACCAAAGTTAGCGACTGAATTGCACAAACGTTTTCAATTCCAAATTTTCACTTATTTCGCAAAGCGTTATTTCTACTAGACGCACACAAGCGTTGACTTACTACAAAAAAAAGCGTTCTGTCCCACTGACAAAACGCTTTCTCTTGTTCGTTCATTATTAACTTATTACTAAGTACCGAATTCAATCCTTCGGTATCCCAGTTGTTGCTGCAAACGGTTAACGATCGAGGTGTGCATCTGGCTGACTCTTGACTCAGACAGATCCAGCGTTGCCCCAATCTCCTTCATCGTCAACTCTTCGTAATAATAAAGAATAATGATGAGCCGCTCGTTACGATTAAGTCCCTTCGTGACAAGTCTCATTAGATCATTTTTCTGGACTCGCCGCGTGGGATCTTCACCTTTCTTATCCTCAAGAATATCGATCTCTCGGACATCTTTGTAACTATCTGTCTCGTACCATTTCTTGTTGAGTGAAACGACGCCGACAGCATTCGCATCTGACTGCATCTTCTCAACTTCTTTAACGGGCATTTCCATCTGGTCAGCAAGTTCCTGAACCGTCGGAGGCCGCCCATGCTTGGTCTCGAGGGCTTTACGAGCAACTGCTAGCTTGCTCGCTTTGCTACGTACCAAACGCGGAACCCAGTCCATCGTCCGAAGCTCATCAAGCATCGCCCCGCGGATTCTGGGTACGCAGTAGGTTTCAAATTTCACACCCCGATCCATGTCAAACGCATCGATTGCGTCCATCAGACCGAAAATACCAGCACTGATCAGGTCATCGAGATCGACTCCATCGGGCAGACGTTGCCAGATTCTCTCGCCGTTGTAGCGAACGAGCGGCATGTAACGCTCAACCAACCGATTACGGAGACTTTCGTAGTTCGGCGATTCTTTATTGAGTTCCTTGAACTCGACCCATACTTGTAGGATCTCGTCGTCGGCCGTGGCTGTCGCTGCCATCCAATCCTCCGTGATAGTTTTAAAACAAGCGACTTCTTGTCGCTCCTTACTCGCTGAGTTAACCCCGGCAAGTAAGATCAACACAAACAAATCTCAACCAGCATCCATGCCGCTCGCATTCGTTTGCACCTTAATGCCAATAACTCGCACCACTAACCAGTAGAGGAAAAGAATTGACATCAATAAATCAGTACCCTCTGCCTTGTCCGAATACGACAAACTGAAGACTCGGAACAAGAGCAAATAAACATAGTTCAAAGTTTCGAAAAATCGTCCCTCCGCTCGCAGACTCAAAATGAGATCCGGAGCAGTTTTGAAACGGACTCTCTCTCAATAGCTTCAATAGCTTTTCGGTAAAGTTGCCCACAATACGAAAAAGCAGGAAAAACAAATTTCCTAGGTAGGACAAACCGATTTTCTCAAATAACATTCAAGTTAGATTCGGAGAAAACATGGACGCCCTTATCTCTCTTCGGCATAAGTGACCAAAGTCCATTAACAAAGTTTCAAAATCTCTAGGCCACCTCATATCTATCAACGGGTGAAAACGCCGGGAGAATGATTGAAGCGATTGACTCCGATGTCGCAGCAGACAGATCTCCAGGCACTCTCTGTCCATCCGTGAAATAGCCCAAAGGCAAGCTGTTGCTTGACTTAGAACTGACCAAATCCGCAACCACTCCCGCTGGATGACTGACCTCATCTAGTTTCGTAAGTAATAAGTGGGTGGGATTCAGCGGCGAGAAACCGTTCATCGCGAGCCTCAAAGAGGCCGTTGAACCGGTAGTTGCTAGCACGAGATGTGTTTGATCAGGGCTTACAGCACGAAGGATCGATTCCAGATCGTCCAGCTCTGAACTGCTCCGTGGACTTCTGCCACAGGTGTCTATCAATACGAGATCCATCTTGGATAGCCGCGAGAGGGCTTCTGCGGCCTCAGAGCCATTTTTGGCGACCTCAATCGGCACACCCAGCATTTGGGCGTACTCAGCAATCTGTTGGACACCACCTACTCGAAACGTATCCGTCGTCAACAGGCCAATTTTCATGGGTGATTTCAAACGAAATGAAGCGGCTATTTTTGCGATTGTGGTGGTCTTCCCTACTCCTGTCGGTCCAACCAGCGCGACAACGAGCCTCTTACCTTTGATTACTTGAATCTCCCCGGCAAGTTTTAAGGATTCAACCACGATCCGTCGCAGCTCGTGATTCCAAGATGCGGCTGAACGTCCGATGGAATTTGAACGCTCTACCGAAACCCGAACCTGCTCCAACCAATGGTTAACCTGATCAAGAGAAACCCCTCTCGCAAGCAGGTGTTGTCGACACTGAAGCAACTCGCTTGGCAAGTCACTTGTATCACTGGTGGGATTCCACGTCTGCGTCGTCGAGCTCAAAACCTTTGGTTGGTCGATTGCATCGATCTCTTGTTTTCGTAAACCCAGAGTCCCCTGCACTCCCCCATCCTGCAAGGTAGCTGTCACCTCGACCCGAGTCTTGCGCCAAAACCCCCACACACTCTCGCGAACCTGCCGTGTTTGCAAAACCCGAGCATCAGGCCCTAACTCAGAACGTATCTGCGTCAGCGCTTCCTGCAAATTAGCGGCTCGAAAGGTTCGAAAGTCCATAACAAAGTGGTGGAATCTATATCC
Organism: Candidatus Nitrosopumilus sp.; assembly: GCA_964225475.1. Lineage (GTDB taxonomy): Bacteria > Planctomycetota > Planctomycetia > Pirellulales > Pirellulaceae > Rubripirellula. The sequence continues at coordinate 35,886 of CAXQOB010000133.1, forward strand.
TCTAGGAATCAAGCAGCAATCGCTGCCTTGGAGTCCCCAATAAGTCCATGTGATTCAATTTGGGTCTCGTCGGAGATCTCTTCGTAAGAAAGAACCCTCAACTCAGGCAACAATGAGGTGACCATGAGCTGTAATCCCGATCGTATTCTTGGATTCACTAGGAGAATTGGCAGCATTCCATCTGGAAACGAGTCAGAGAGCGACGTGCGAATCGCCATACAGAAATCCTCTACCTGACTTGGAGTACAATTAATAATCGTCCCCTGCTCTGTGAACTCAAACCCGTCAGCGATCTCTCTCTCTTTTTGCGGATCCAGCGTCATCACATGAATCACCCCATTCTGGTCACGGTAACGAGAGCTGATTGTCCGGGCTAAACGCTGGCGAACCACTTCAACCAATTGCTCGGGATCTTCGGTATGAGCCAGAGCATCACTGAGCGTTTCAAGAATCAAACTCATTTGGCGAATCGGCACATCTTCCTTCAATAGTCGATGAAGGATTTGTTGCAATTGACTGACACGCATCAAGTCAGGAATTAGCTCATCAACCACTAAAGGAGAAACACCTCTGATTTCGTCAATCAGATGCTTGGTAGCATCGCGGGAAAGTAATTCATCTGCATGCAGCTTGGCGGTTCTCTCTAGATGGCCCGATAAAACCGCAACCGGTTCACGAATGGTGTATCCGAAGACCGCAGCTTTTTCCCGCAGTGCCGGATCAATCCATTTGGACTGAACACCGAATCCCCATCCCTCATCAACCTCTCCTTCAACATGTCCCGTTAGAGCATCAGTCTCAGATGCCAATAGCGATGAAACCCGTAATTGATTTCGGCTAACGATATTTCCATGTATGCGAATGACATACTCAAATTCACCAAGGTTACGGTCATCCCGAACACGGACCTTCGGCAAAATGAAACCTAAATCTGACGCGAGTGACTGACGAACCGATGTAATCCGATCCATTAGGTCGCCACCCACTGCTGGATCAGCCAACTCCAACAAGCCAACCCCAATCGAAACCTCCATAGGATCTACCGCTAAGAAATCCTCTACTCTGGGTGGCTTTATCGCATTTGCTTCGGCCTCTTCGGAAGCTGTTCGTGCTTGCTCTTCTTTGCGCTGTTGATCGTTCTGCCTCTCTATCAGAAACGCGAGTCCAACGCACCCAGTGCCAAGTGTTGCCACAGGAATCGCGGGTAAGTTGGTGAGAACCAACAACAATAAAAATCCGCCTGCAACTGCCAAAACTCGCGTATGGCTAAACAGCTGCTGCAGAAACTGAACAGGAAGATTTGTAGGTTTACTACTACGAGTGACTAGAAATCCAGCTCCCAAAGAGATAAGTAGTGCTGGAATTTGGCTAACCAATCCATCCCCAATCGTTAGTTTTGTGTACAACCCAGCTGATGCTGTAATTGACATTCCATGATGCACCACACCCACATAAAAGCCGCCAAGTATATTGACTACGGTGATAATGATCGCCGCAATGGCATCCCCACGGACGAACTTACTGGCACCATCCATCGTGCCGTAAAAATCAGCCTGGTCGGAGAGCTCTTCACGTCGCTGTCGCGCAGTTGCCTCATCAATAATGCCGGCGTTCAAATCAGAATCTATCGCCATCTGTCTACCGGGCATGCCATCAAGAGCAAACCGGGCAGCCACCTCACTGATCCGCGTCGCACCCTTTGTGACAACAACAAATTGAATCACAACTAAAATGATGAAAATAATTAAACCCACCTCTACCTGATCACCAGCGACAAAGGTTCCAAAGCTCTCAATCATGTTACCGGCAGAGCTGAGACCACCTTTCTCGGAGCCGGTGAGAATCAAGCGAGTCGTCGCAACATTTAAAACCAGCCTTGCGAGTGTCGTCGCGAGAAGCAGCGTTGGAAAAACACTGAATTCAATCGGACTCGCGACGTGAATCGTGGTCAATAAGATAAGAACGCCCACCGTAATGTTTGCTGCGAGAAGCAAATCTAAAACGGCTGTCGGTAAAGGAATTAAAATCACCACCAAACAGCCAATAATGGATATTGGCAGAATGAGATCGCGGTGGCGAATGATCGATTGCATAACGTTTTGTCCTCTCACCGATCAACTCACGCGTGTGATCTTTGAAAAGACGACACTACAGAAAACGCGTTGAATCCGTCCAGACGGGAACGCAGCGTTTCCACCGCTTGCCTTGCCCATGACACGTCGCGTGTTTCACTGTACGTGTTTCACCGTATGTGTTTCACAACACAGAAACTCTCCCTCGGTGATTTTGAGCAAACCGCGTGTCACTGCAAGATATTGGAGCAAGTAAACCATCTCCCCTGCCCTACCCTGCGGGAACAATCAGCTCCGATCGAAACACTACTTTTGAATTGCCGCGTTTTCGCGTCAAAAATGCACCACTCCAACCCGAAAAGACATCTCTGATCGCCAGCGTCGAGACAACAAATGCTAGCTTAGTGACCCTACTGCAAACACGATTTCAGTGAAGCTTGGATCTCTGGATGCTGTAGGAAAGGATCCTTAGATGACTTGGCATACTCCGTCAACTGTTGTGCTAAACGCCGCACAACCGATTTAGCATTGGGTCTTTGATAAAAATTTAATAACTCATCAGGATCTTCTTCCTGATCGAACAACCAAGGACGATCGGCCACTGACAGGACCAGTTTGAATCTGGAATCAATCGCGGCAACCCAAGAAGCCTGCGTACCCGAATTCCTCAGAAAGATGACCTCGTCAGCTTTTGCTTGCAAATCACTCTGCATCTGGCTCGATAAATCACGTCCCCTGAACTTCGTCTCTGTTTCGACTCCTGAGAGTCCGATTAAAGTCGGCGTGACATCGATCGTACCCATTGGCTTCGTATAAACACCCTGATTTAATTCGCCAGCAGGGTAGCGAATCAACATCGGTACTCTCGCAGAGCCCTCGTAGGGGTTACCTTTGTTAAGGCGATCGTGTTCATAGCAAAGATCACCATGATCTGATGTTACCATCACAATGGTGTTTTGGTCCTTGTTAATCTCCTTCAGTGTTTGAAGCAAGCGTCCGACATTGTCATCGAGGCACTTGACCATACCAAAGTACTGACTCATCTGCTCACCTCGGAAAACGGCATGATTCTTCTCAGCTCCCAACCAAAGTGGACTCTTTAGATCACTTCTTCCGTAGGTTCGAGGTGGTAAAAATCGAAGGTGATCAAACATTTTGTCATAAGGAGCCCGCACTGTATTTGGCCCGTGTGGATCCGGGTAGCTTAGCACTAGCAAAAAGGGCGATTGACTTTTTTCCCTGATCACTTCGAGTGCACGATCCGTCAGGAAATCGGTTGCGAAAGTCTCTTTGTCAGCACCATCCAACGAATAGCTTGGTTTTCCCCGATTGTCTAACGCCCCAACAACTGGCCCCTCAGGAGTTTGCTTAAACTTCTTCCAGTGCCCACGATTGAACATGTATCGCGTGTCTTCAAACCCACCGTTATTGACTGGCGACCACTCAGGTTTTCCTTCGCCACCGAGATGCCACTTTCCAATAAAAGACGTCCTGTAACCATCCGCTCGTAACAATGTTGCCAGAGTTGGAACATCTTTTTTTAAGACTTGATTATTGGTGGAAACCCCTGCCTGGTGTGGATACATGCCCGTGATCATTGCTGCTCGGCATGGTGAACAGACAGGCGAAGTTGCATAGGCACGTGTACAGATCACGCCCTCAGAAGCAATCTGATCGAAACTTGGTGTCTCTACAATCGTATTCGGACCCCACATTTCTGCTTGCTCCGGTGCAAGCAGATCTCGATAACAACCAAGAGTTCTGAAATTATGTTCATCAGTAATGATAAGCAAGATATTTGGAGAGGGTTCTGCTGCTGTTAATTGTTTCATGCCATCCGACATGAAAGTGCCCAGCACAATTAAGCCAGGCAAGCAATAAAACTGTAGAGCAAACATCAAAACGCGGAATTTATCATTCACTTCAAACACCATTGAATCGCATTAAAAAGTAGTTTGGGCAGCAAATCAGATTCAAAATCAGACGGGTGACCAAGGGAGGTATAGAAGGACTTACCACCATCTTCTCTTTTGAATGTCCACGCAATTGGTTCAGCGGGATAACCTTTGACTTTTCCCTCAGCCAAAACACTTGTTCCCTGCACCAAGGGCGACACCTTGTAAAGCGACCCTTTTGAAGTGAATGCTTGCTTGGAGTTCACTCCACGAAGCAATAAACTCCTCTTTGACCTGCGTGATTTGTCAGTTGTAATTGTAACTAAAAGATCATTCGCATAATGATTTGAGTAATTCCCACCAAAGACCACCTGATCGAACTCGGGCCAGACATTATGACCAGTGGGTGGCTCGCCGCTACGCAGAGAAAACGCGTGACTTGCGGTTCTGATTCCAATAATTGGCTTTCCCGCTGCAACGTACTGCTTAATGAACTCTAGCTGCTCGTCCGGTAGGGCCCGTCTTCGGACACTGACAATGAGTAGGTCAGCCCTTTGAATTGGCTCGTGCAAACTGAGCACGTTAGGATCCTGCTCGGTAGCAAAACTGAAAACCGTCTGATAGCTCGCAAGATACCGGCGCGAGAACTCAGGTAGCGTTCTTGCAGTTTCATATTCTTGCTCTGCACACAAGAAAACAACAAGGGGCTTCTTGGGCTGATTACCGTGAGCCAAAGAGTGGTAGAAAGACAAAAAACAAATAAAAACGAGCGAGAAAGGCAGTTTCATCACGTCACCTATCACAAGATGGATTCAGCCACAGCACAAGACTCTAGGGTATAACAAACTAGAGGGTGCGAGTGATGGCTATGGTGATTTTGAAAGGCAAAAAACTTTTGCTTTACTCTGCTGGCAAGTGCCGTAACGCAAGCACGCCTTCGGTTTCTCGAATTGCTGCGAGAGTGGATTCATCGATTCCGCCATCAAGGTCGATGATGGTATAAGCAATTTCACCTCGGGACTTATTTAGCAAATCGGCAATATTCAATCCCGCATTAGCCAAGATCGTTGATATTTGGCCGACCATATTTGGCACATTTGCATTCGCAATCGTAATGCGGCTTCCACCATTACGTGGCATGACTGCTTCAGGAAAATTTACAGAGTTCCGAACCGTTCCATCCTCGAGATAATCACGCAAGCTATCAGCCACCATCACTGCGCAGTTCTCTTCTGCCTCATTTGTACTGGCACCTAGGTGTGGAAATGCGAGCACTTTCGGGTGTTTCAACATTGCGCCAGAAGGAAAATCACATACATAAGCGTGCAAATGTTCAGCATCTAATGCATCCACAACGGCTTGCTCGTCACAAATACCGCCACGTGCCAAGTTCACCAAAACGCCGCCTTTAGGCATCATCTTGATTCGCTCTGCACTTACCAATCCCCTCGTAGCGTCCAGTAGCGGCACATGGACCGAGACACTATCACATTGCGTGAACAAATGATCGATACTTACTGCCTGCTGAACACCGCTGGATAATTGCCATGCGCTCTGCACGGAAATCTGGGGATCATAGCCAACTACTTTCATACCTAGAGACAAAGCAGCATTAGCGACTCTTAATCCAATTGCACCGAGACCAATTACCCCCAAGGTCTTGGATGGAAGTTCGGAACCGACGAAATTCTTTTTGCCCGCTTCAACAGCGACCGAAATCTCGCTGTCTGTTCCAGTCAAACCAGATGCAAAATCCATTGCAGCAGGAACGTTTCTCGAAGCCATAAGCAGTCCGGTTAAAACCAACTCCTTCACCGCATTAGCGTTTGCACCCGGGGCATTGAAAACGGGCACTCCTCGCTCAGTCATTGCCGCAACTGGGATATTATTGACCCCTGCACCCGCTCGCCCAATCGCAGCGACCGTGCTTGGAATCTCCATCTCATGCATTTTGAATGATCGCACCATGATCGCATCTGGGTGACTTATTTCCGATGCTACCTCATAGCTATCACGTGGCAAGCGCTGCAAACCTTTGACGGAGATGTTATTAAGAGTCAGAATTTTGTGCATCGGATTGATTCGCGATTGAATAAACGGAGATTGAACTAGTTGGGCTTAACCGTAGATACAATCTAAACACCAACACCTTGGCTCAATTGATCTACGTTCTAAAGTGGGAGATTAACAACAAAGACAAAAATGCGAACTCATCAGAGATCGCGTTACACAAGGGTCACTCAACTTCGGAGAAATAATCGATCAGCCGTTGGCAGCTGCAAAGTCTTTCATGAAGGCAGCAAGAGCTTCAACACCCTCGACAGGCATCGCATTATAAATACTCGCTCGAATACCTCCGACACTACGATGCCCTTTCAGACTATCGAGCCGGTGAGTTGCAGCCTCAGATACAAACTTTGACTGCAGATCTTCATTCGGGAGATTGAATGTAACGTTCATTTTTGAACGACATCCCAATTCAGCATGACCTCGATAAAAGCCATTACTATCGTCCACTGCACTATACAGAAGGTCTGCCTTCTTCTCATTGTTCTGTTCAACTGACTCAAGTCCTCCTACTTCGTCCTGAAGCCAGTGAGCAATCTTACCGAGCATGTAAACAGCAAACGTTGGCGGTGTATTCCACATTGAATCCGCCTTGGAATGATTCCGGTAATTTAAATAACCGGGCAGGGAATCTTGCCCTTGTTCGAGAAGATCCTTCCGCACAATCACCACTGTGACACCAGCCGGACCTGCATTCTTTTGAGCGCACGCGTAGAGAAGCCCATATCGACTGATGTCCAATTGCCGCGATAGGAAATCACTCGACGCATCACAGATCAAAGGTACAGAATCGGGACATCTCGGTTCCTCAGCAAACTGCACCCCCTGAATCGTTTCATTACTGCAGTAATAGAGGTAGGCGCTGTCCGAAGGGATATCCACAGATCCTGCATCCGGCAACTGACTGTAGTTGGATTCCTTACCATCGAAGTCCGTAACCACTTCGCCTTCTTTCTTTGCTTCGGCGATCGCTTTCTTGCTCCAAGAGCCGGTAACAAGATAACGAGCTACTTTACCACTACCTCGCAAAAGATTAGCAGGGACCATGGAGAACTGAAGTGCGGAGCCACCCTGTAAAAAAAGAACCTCATAGTTGTCAGGGACTTTTAATAGTTGGCGTAGTGTTGATTCAGCGTCGGCTGCAATGTCTGTGAAAATCTTGCTTCGGTGGCTGATTTCCATCACGGAGGCACCAGCGCCGGGAAAGCACAGCATCTCCTGCTGAACTTGTTTCAAAACCGACAGTGGAATTGTCGCGGGCCCAGCCGAGAAATTAAAAACTCGTTGCTCATCCACACTGGCACTCATAGATTTTTACTTACCGGAACATGAAAAAGGAGTATTGAAGCGAGCGGGGATAAGCTTTAAATCCCCATCCTCAGCCATTCGTTTTCCGGGATTGTAATCTTGTTCTCACGACTTCGGAAGGTTCCCATTCTTTGCAAAAAAGAGAATCTGAGGTAGCGAGTGTCGAGTGCCTTAAATCCTTCAATCCTGGTGATTTCCTCGGAAGCTCGCCCTTCTCAGCGAGCAAAGAAATCAGACCGCTTCTGATTACCACATGTAACCCAAACCAAAACGATCGGGCAAAAAATGAGGCTATTTGTCGCTCAGCACACTGCAGGATGTTCTCGGAGCAATCCAATTACAGCTCAAATTCATCAAGCCAGAGTTCCACTTCCGCTTGGCTTAACTTACGGGAGCCCTCGAGTTTTCCTTCTGGGCACTCCCCTGCCCTCCTTTGCTCAATACTGTCGAGAACCCTTGGAGCAAGTCTTACCCTCCCTTGAATGAGATTTTCAAGCCAATCCTCGGACTCATAGACCGTTGCGGATCTTTTTCTTGCCGCCGTCTGAATACGATGATCACTTGAGACAACAGCAAGCCTCTTCGGGCTTGCAGATTCCATTATCAACTCCTCAATTAAATCATCGGCTTCGGAGTAATCCACGGCAAACCGAACAAGCAATCCAAAATCAACATATTCATCAACCACTCCAACTGGTGTGGTGGCAGCGTCAAAGACAACACAAGTCAACTTCCTTACTGGCTCTGGTAAATACTTACCAAGCCTGTCTAGCAATAACCTGCGTTCGCGTTCAAGCCAACGACTGTCTCCCCCGCGACCAGGTGGCGCAACGGGAGCAATAACATTGTACCCATCAATGAGTAAGATCACTTTCCCGGTATCCACTCAGACACCCTCACGATTCATACTTGATGCCATCTGATCGATGAATTGAAGACCCTACTTCTCGAAGCGATAAATCTCATTGGAGTAGTCAACTTGCATGAGAAATAAACCATGCGCAGGTGCGGTGGGACCCGCTATGGATCGATCCCTTGCCGCTAACACTTCTTGTAACCATGTTGGATCTTGCTTGCCATAACCGATCTGGACTAACGAACCAACAATATTACGAACCATATTGTATAGAAATCCATCGGCTTCGACTTCAATCGCAAGCATTTCCAGATCACTCTCGCGATCCTCGAATTGGGTGAAAACATCACAATCAAAGACCGTACGTACAGTGGATTTTCGATCAGCTCCCGTTGCTTGAAAACTCGCAAAGTCATGCTGTCCAACCAGCATGTCGGCGGCCATCTGCATGTCCTCAGTCACTACCCTTCTTTTTAAACGCCAGCGAAACCGTCGCTCAAAAGGAGAAGCATAGCCGCCAATTTGCAATTGATATCGATAGCGTTTTCTCAACGCATCTCTAATCGGGTGGAAGTCGTCCACGACCTCCACGGACTCCCTCACGACAATATCAGGCGGCAATTTGGTATTCAGTGCCATTGCCAACTGACCGGGCGAACTCGGCCAACGCAGGCGACAACTCGCTATCTGACCCATCGCGTGAACGCCTGCGTCTGTTCTCCCACTACCCATTACGGAAATGGGCTCACCTGCTATCTCGCATAATGCTTCTTGCAATTCACCCTGTATCGTTCGCTTGCAGGGCTGAATCTGCCAACCGGAATAGTCGGTACCCTCATAGGCAACGAGGAGCTTGTAGGTTCGTAACGATGAATCATTATCCATGATTACACAGGCCGGTTAACCAACAATATTGATTCATGTGTGATCCGTTACCCGCGTGCGACTCAGGATTCGGAATTTTGAAGAAGCTCAGCAATTTGCACCGCGTTGGTTGCTGCTCCTTTTCGTAAATTATCACTGACACACCAGAATGCGAGACCATTCTTCGCACTGATATCAGTTCGAATACGACCGACAAAAACATCGTCTTTCCCCTCACAATCGCGTGGCATTGGGTAATGACAATCGGCCAATTCATCAACAACCGTAACACCCTCAGCGGCTTCGAAAAGATCTCTGGCTTCTTGAACAGATAATTGCCGCTCCGTCTGAACTAAAATGGACTCGCTATGCCCAATGGTGACGGGAACACGGACACAAGTCGGACAAACCTGTATCTCCTCGTCGCCTAAAATTTTACGAGTCTCGTAAACCATCTTCATTTCTTCACTCGTGTACCCTTCATATTTTTCGGAGCCGATTTGTGGAATAAGATTGAATCCAATTGGGTGCTGAAAAGTTTCAGGCTTCGAACTATTGCCCTCCAACTCTTCTCTGACACTCTGGAATAATTCTTGGTTGCCCGCGGTGCCAGCGCCACTGGTTGCCTGATAGGTGCTTACCACCACTCGACGAACTCTCGCAGCACGATGAAGTGGAGCTAATGCAACTACCATCTGGGTCGTGCTGCAATTAGGGCTTGCAATCACACCTTGATGGTCAGCGATTGCATCGGGATTAACCTCCGGAACAACCAACGGCACGCTCGGGTCCATCCGCCAATAACCACTTTCATCGCCCACCACCGCCCCCGCCTTCACCGCCCATGGCGTGAATTCCTGCGACACCTAATCGGGGGGGCTCGCGATGAATAAATCGACTCCATCAAATGCACCCG
>CAXQOB010000134.1:0-56410 GCA_964225475.1 Candidatus Nitrosopumilus sp.
CTCAGATTGGATTAGAGATATGAACAACAACCCGTTTCAGTTCGACCACAATCTTTCACGTCGTCAGACGCTCCGCGGCCTCAGTCTCGGCGCCGGCGCAACGTTGCTCGGCCCGTTGATCTCTCAGTGCCGTGCCGAAGCTGACGGCAAGTCGGATGCCATCCCCAAACGCGTCGTCTTCGTCGTGCAGAGCAACGGACTTGCTCCGAAACGAATCGTTCCCAGAGGCATTGAGTTCAAAGAGCACGGTGGACGAACGCATGCCGAGCAGCTCAGCGAGACATCGATCGTCGACAAACAGCTTCCGGAAGCGCTCAGCACGCTGGAACCATTCAGGAAACGAATGACACTGCTGCAAGGTCTGTCGGGACGCGTCGCGGTGAGTGATCATTCGTGTAACCACGGGGCACTGGGCTGTTACTCGGCACGCGGCGTCCATGGTCAGACGATTGATTCCGTTCTCGGCCAGGCATTGCCGGCCGTGTTTCCGCATGTACTGCTCGGCCTCGGCAGCGATGGGAAGGAATCGCTGAACTACGCCCATTCGGCTCTGGCTCGAGATACACCTCTGCCGGCAGTTTGCTCACCCGATCTCGCCTTTCGGTCGCTGTTTGGAAGCGCCGACGTTTCGGGCAAGGCGGCGTTTAATCGTAAATCGCATTTACTCGATTTCATGCGTGACGACGTTCGCCGCACGCGATCAGCTCTCCCCGCATCCGAGCGGCACAAGGTCGACAGCTATGCCGACGCCTTTGAATCATTGCACCGGCGTCAAAATGCCATCGGCGCGATGAGCCACGCGATTCGTCGGCACACTCCCGACCTCGGTGATCGACGCTACAGCACAACTTCTTCAGAAGTGCTCAAGGCACAATTCGAGATCGCTGGCGCCGCACTGATCGCCGGCCTGACCAATGTGGTCACGATAACTTCCGGTTCGGGGCGGCAACGATTCGGGAAATTCCCGGAACTGGGGCTGCCGGATCTTCACAGCCTTGGCCACGGAAAACAGGCCAACGGCAAAACGAAAGAAGAGAACTGCATCACGATCCATCAGTTGCACACGCGGCAGGTCGCAAAGCTCGCCGCGAAGCTGGATGCGGTGAACGAAGGCGACGGAACCATGCTCGACAATACGCTGATTGTGTTCATGAGCGATTCCGGCGATGACCATCATCCCCGGCTCTACAACTGGCCAATGGTGTTGATTGGCAATCTCGGGGGACGACTGAAAACCGATGGGCGATATCTCGAATTCCCCGGCTACGGAAAGACGAATCATTCCACCATCGCCAGCCTCTACACCACGCTTCTTCACGCCGCTGGCGCACCGCGCGACTCATTCGGACAGGACGACATTTCGCTGAGTGGCACGGAACAGGGAGCTCCGCTGCAGACGCTGCTCAAGACGTGAAACCTATTGCCAGTAGAGAGAATAAGATGAAGATCACCTAGATTGTCGTTGTCTATGGGCAGCCTGCATTTGCAAAGCAGCCGAACATTGTGCTGATCTTGGTGGACGATCTGGGCTACGGAGATCTAGCTTGAATCGCTGCTTGAACTCTCTGAGGCTCGCTCGGGTGGCCGTAACGCACAGTACGTTATCCGCCGCTATCGAGATCGAGACCAGAACCTTAGAACGACTTTTGCAAAGATCTGTGATCGCGCTGGAGTGGCAAGTTTTTCGAAGCCATTTATGAACTGCAGATCCAGTCGCAGGAATGAGCTAGAGCATCAGGGTGTACGCAGTGCGGCGCTGAACGCATGGTTTGGTCACAGCCAAGCAGTTGCTGAGCGTCAGTATGAAAAGGTCACTGAGGATGACTATGCAGAGGTGACTAACCAGATACCTAGGGATGTAGGGCAAACGTTAGGGCAATCAGGGGGCACACTAGAAGCATCAGTAAGAATCACAGATGCTGAAAAGCCAATAAAAAAGCCACTGCTGGTGCTCAGTGAAGGCTCCAGAAGCGGCATGGAGTACACCCCAGAGGATTCGAACCTCTAACCTTCGGTTCCGTAGACCGATGCTCTATCCAGTTGAGCTAGGGGTGCGTGATTGCCTTGATGAATCTCAGCAATCTTTGTGGAAAGCTGTTAGAACCTTTCGATTCTCACCTTTCCTTTCCGCTCTCAAAACAACTCGGCTGTTTCGAAGCCAGATTCTACGTTGCAAGCGGAAGGTTGCCAAGCCGCGATTTTCAATGGAAATTACCTCCTTGTGCGGTTTTTGACGGTATTTTTCACGAAGAGGGGCGACGGAGCGAATGCGTCTGCTAATTCTTCAAACAAACTGTGGGGTGGTCTGCGGGGCATCACTCAAATCCAACTTTCAACGTGCGGAATCTCCTTGCCCAACCTGTAAACGCGCGAGCATCACTTGGTAGCGAGAAAACGTTGGCAAAAAGGGAGATCGGTGAGAACCGTCTTTACCGCTGGTTTTGAATGACTCTCTTGTTGGAGTCTGGGAGCAAGTCTGTGTTGCTCAAGACATGGTTTCAACATTTTAAAGTCGGCTACTAAGCAGCCTCGTCATAGTAAATGTCAGCTGGTAACGGATGCTCTTCCACTCCAGATATCGAGGCCAACGATTCAATCATCGCCGAGAGTGCCTCTTGACGCAGCGAAACGTTCCGTCCCGCCCAAGCCCGGTTCAACCATAACTCCACACCCACGTAATTGGATCGGTTGAACCGTTTTCGAAGTCGACGAGTCACACCCACCTCGGATCCACGACGAGGGTAATTTCGACGAACCTTCAGCATTGGTGCGCGATACCAAAGATCTTCATACCAATCCATGCATAGATCCGCTTCATCCTCACAAGAGGAATCGTAGAGAAGTCCAACGTCGGTGCGTCGGCGATTTCCATTGTGCTTCAGGGGAAAAGTTTTGACGGAAAGGTGAATCACAAAACCATCGGATTCGATTGACGATTCAACTTCCTTTACCAGGCCATCAAAGTAGGTCGTGTGTATTTCCTCCAGCAGTCGTTGCTGGGCGATTCGGTTAATCCCTCGAAAGGGTCCTGTAAACAAGCGACGCTGATTTGGTTCCTTGGTCACGTCGACAAGTTCGATCGGGTAACGGTTGAAATAGCAGGGGACATGAAGTTGTGTTGCAATCAGGTTTGCGATTTCCAAGCTGCATCGATCCACCTCAAGTTGCCCATGGATTTTCCCCGAAAACGCTGGCTGTGATGTCGTCTGGGGCCCTACGAAATTCGGCTTGATGCCGGCGGCTACAGATTGAGCACTCAGGGAGTCGTCTCCCGATTCAAGCTGCAATCCGTCACCGAGATGAGTTCGAGAGTTTTTGGCGTTGGCTGAAGATATCGGCTGACGTTTACGTTTTGCCTTGCCAGCGTTCTTGCGAGTGACTTTTCTTTGTCTTTTTCGTTTCGGGATGTTGAGGGAGTGCAGCTGGGGAATGAGCCATGGCGGGATGGTATCCCCTCCCACTTCGCATGTGATCAATAGACTCATTGGCCGCCTCCCGCCTCGGCGTTCGTTTTGGTCGAGGATCGATCTTAGGTGAAATGGAGAAACCGCGTAAACCTTGAATTGCGTTGCATGTTTTTTCAGTTTGTTGTCCGAACTTTACAGGGCAGCCGTGTCATGGGGGCATGGACAAGGGGCCATATCAATGTGCAACCGCGCGGCAGGGCAATCGAGCAGAACGTTAACCGCACAGCAGGGTAACGGGGTGGCTTACCTCATGGAAAGAGGATGGCTGCACAATGGAGAGCTCCGTGAAACGAGTTCGGGAAACACCTGACTTTACGATTCCTCTTGTGCTTTGATGCCTTTCTTGGCTATCTCCATTGAGACAACCCAAGTTTACTGATTCATACAAACTATCGTTCCCCTCGAAGGGCCGGTCGCCATGCGATTCCTGTCTCCTGCTAAATGCTTTTCCCTCCTTTTGGTCAGCTCCTTGTTGGTGCCTGGTTTTGTTGCTGCACAAGACAACGAGGAGCCAGCCAGCGTACCCAACAATACGGTTCGTGTGGTGTCTGGAACGAATCAAGGAACGCAGGCCCCGACATATGCTCGGCGAGATGCTGCGTCATCGCCGGCCAATGAGGTAGCCGAGGGACGCTTCGTCGATTTTCAGCCGTATCAAGTCTTTGTGGCGAGCGAAAATGCTTACGCTCACTGTGGACCCTCTACCGATTACTATCGCACCGATCCTCTCCGATTCGGTCAGACACTTGAGGTGTATACGGAGACGGCAGATGGCTGGTTGGGGATCCGACCACCTGATGAGAGTTTCTGTTGGTTACCCGCTGAAACCGTTCAGTTGGATCCAACGGGAGAGATTGGGACCGTTGTTGAGGATCGGACGGTCTCTTGGATCGGAACTCAACTTGGTCGCGCCAGGCAATATCGATGGCAGGTTCAACTTGCCAAGGGTGAGCCCGTTACCGTGATCGGAAGAAGTGAGCGCGAGGGACCTGATGGTCCACAACTCTGGTATCGAATCGTTCCGCCCTCAGGTGAGTATCGCTGGGTGCATCGTGATACAGTCGTAGAGAGCACCGAGTCCTTGGTGGAGATCGCTCAACGATCTCGAAATGCAGTTGCCCAAGGTCAACGACCCACTTATGTGGGTGAGGAGAGTATCTCCTCAGGTGTTCAAAAAACAACGACGGTTCCCGTGGAGTCATTATTCGGTGGTTCGGTGCTCGAAAACCGAAACCCGGTCGGAAGTGGGATCCGTCAAACGCCTTCAGCTCAATCCATGAGTCAGAACGATAATGGCCGAACAGGTCAGAGTGACCAAACAGCGATGGATGTTTTTCGGGAAGAGGGACTCCTTGCATCCATTGAGTTCATGACACGTCCAAAAATTCAGGAGATTGGATCCGGGACACAGCCGCAATCTTCCGGTCTGATAACCGGGTCTGCAGGGTCATTGCGTGAGGCGCCGCAGTCACGTCTACTCGCGAATGATTCTAACTGGGTTTCGGGAGCATCGAGATCCAATGGACGTAACGACTTCACTGCCAACTATCAGGCTCCTAGTACGACAAATTTGCGGGCAGATGGTTTCCGTTCTGCAGCGCGTGAACGCGATCCTTCGGTGATGCAGGTTGCATCTACCGGCACGCTGGATCCATCGGTCGTGTCTTCTCGTGTTTCCATGCTGCAACGAGACGTGGTGGGCGCGAATGTTGACCGTTTGAATTTATTGCTATCGCGTTTGATGGCGGCACAAGCGAGCGGGCCCGAGATTAACGTGATTGCAAAGGCAGCTCAGGAAGTTGCTATCCAGACCGCGGATCCACTCGAGTCTCAACGGGCTCAGATGGTGGTGGAAACCGCACAACGTTATCAGCGAGTTGCAATGAGGCGTGATGGTGGGGTAACCACCGCTGTTGTGGATGCTTCAACAAATTTATCCAGCGGGATCAGCAACGCATCAGCCAATCAGTGGTCCAGTAGCGAGGGTATTACAAACGCTTCGGATATCAATTCAGTGACGCAGGCACAAGGCGACGTGGTTCGCCAAGAGGGCTATCTTGTTCAGGTTTACTCTGCTCGCACTAACAGCCCTCCCTTTGCGTTAACCGATTCCGCGGGACGGACAGTGGCTTACCTTTCTCCGATGCCGGGGGTAAACCTTCGAACACTCCTCAATCAGCAGATCGGAGTCGTTGGCACCATGGGGGCCGTGGCAGGTTTGGATACGCCGCATCTCATGGTGACCCAAGCGATCCGAATCTCGCAGTAATAGCAGGGATTCATGATGCCGGGTGGAAGAGCGTGGCTCACTGATTTACGCTATCAAGCAGATCAGCTCGATACGGTGTCCAGTTTATCGTTCGTTTGTTGCAATCCCGTTGCACGCACTTTCGATGCCGCGACGCATCGTCGGGTCATCCTGACAGGATGATTCGTCTCGCCGCTATGTGAGCGGCCACTCGAACAAGGTTCAGGTTGTGCACCGTACCTGATGTTAATCTCACGGTTGATGCGCGAGAACGCATTGAGTCGGTCGAATCGTTTCTTGGGTTTTTGTTCAACGGTTGAATAGTAAGTGGCTCGCATTCTTATAACGTCTGGTCCGACTCGACAGTATCTCGATCCTGTTAGGTACATCACGAACGCATCGAGTGGTCGGATGGGGGCCGCTTTGGCGAGAGCGGTCATTCAAGCGGGACATGAGGCGGTGGTTGTGTCAGGGCCGGTGGTGGTCGACTACCCGTCGGAGGCCGAGTTGCATTGGGTTGTCACCACTGACGAGATGTTATCGACTGCCAGTGAGTTATTTTTGAATTGTGATGGAGTGATCGGTGCCGCAGCTCCGTGCGATTACATGCCGCGTCACGTCGAGTCGCAGAAGATCTCCAAGACAGGTCGACCGCTGAGGATTGAGTTGATTGAAACCGCTGACGTCGTCGCAACACTGGGGCAACGCAAGCGACCCGGGCAATGGGCGGTTGGTTTCGCGCTGGAGACGGAGGATCAGCGTTTTCGAGCTATCGTCAAACTTGAACGCAAGCACTGCAACCTGATGGTCAGTAACGGGCCATCAGCAATTGATGCCGATCATAATGAGGTTGAGCTTCTCGATGCTTCCGGTGAGTTGCTGGCAACGATTAGTGGCACCAAACAGCATGTCGCTGATCATCTTGTCTCTGAGATTCAGCAGAGATTGATTGAGAAACATTCTTAAGGGTTCGTTCCCAGGTTCGCATTGAGTCACTTACTCTCAAGGGTCCCTTTGGGAGTGAATCTCTTTATCGCGAGATTCAAAATTGGATGCGACAAAGATCGCTGGGCTTGATGAGCCATTGATCATGGCTTTCCCTTCTTTTTTGTCTAACAAGGATGCTTGAGGCCGGGTCCCCTCTGGTGTTTCGGCTCGCGAGCCCGACAATGTTGCTACGACTTTGTTTGAAGGTGACGACGGAATTAGTGAAAACGATGGATCTATCGACCACGCTAGGGCGTTTCAAAATCAAGAATCCGATCATGACTGCATCGGGTACTTTCGGGTACGCGAGGGAAATGCAGGAGGTCGTAGAACTTTCAAAATTGGGGGCCGTTGTTCCCAAAACGATTACTGCAGAGCCGCGAATTGGTAACAAACCTTGGCGTACCGTGGAAACTGCAGCGGGATTACTCAATGCCATCGGTTTAGATAACGACGGGGTTGATGCTTTTCTTGAGAATCACCTTCCGTACCTGCAAAAGATTGGTACTTCGGTTGTCGTGAGTCTTGCTGGTCGAAGCGAGTCTGATTTTGTTGAATTGGCCGAGCGAGTCGGTGGTCAGCCCGGTGTGTCCGCGCTCGAGCTCAATCTGTCATGTCCCAACGTGAGCGGTGGAATCGATTTCGGCACCAATGCGGAGTCTTGCCGTAAGGTTGTGGAGGCGTCGCGCGCCGTTACTGATACACCCATTTTTGCCAAGCTCACACCGAACGTGACCAGCATTGCAGAGATCGCACAAGGAGCTGCTGATGGAGGTGCAGATGCGGTTTGTTTAATTAATACCGTTCTGGGTATCGTCGTTGACTGGAAGCGGCAAAGGCCAATGCTTGGAAACGGAATGGGTGGGCTGAGCGGTCCTGCTATCAAGCCAATCGCGCTTCGTTGCGTTCATCAGGTGGCTCAAGCCGTTGATATTCCGATCATTGGAATCGGTGGCGTGGCTAACATCGATGATGTCATGCAGTTTTTGGTTACCGGGGCGAGTGCCGTTCAGATTGGCACCGCAAATTATTACGATCCCACAATTTCGACAAAGCTCGTTGATCAGTTGCCCGAGGCTTTGGGGCAACTTGGAGTCGAGAGTGTGAGCGAGTGTATCAAGACACTTCAGCTACATGATTAGATTGAGCCTCGAATAATCAAGCATCAAGAATGTTTGATTCGACTAAATCAAGTCACGCAGGGATCCAACTGCGAGTGGTTCTTTTGTCGCAAACGGTTCACCATAGTTGCGATTGATTAACTTGCCCCAATAGGCTGCATCATCTCGGAAGCGATCAACGAGGGTTGGTTTCTCGGTGGAGCGACCCACAACAAATTGACTTTGGTAGGCAAGGATGGCCTCTAGTTTTTGATCCCACTGCTCGCTCACATCAACAATCCAACTAGGGTTAACTGCGAGCCTTAGATGGATGCAGAAGTAGTAATAGATTCGTTCTGGGTGATAGGGCGCTCCGGGCATTTCTGTTTTACTCAGCTTCGACCAGAATCTTGCCGCTTCAACCAGTTGAGTTGCGGCAAGGTGATCTGGGTGAGCGTCTTCCCAATAGGGAGCAAAAATCCATTTTGGACGTAGGACTCGAAAGTAACTTGCCAGAAGCTCTCGGTTGTCCAGCGTCGCTTCGAGTGATCGATTGGGTAGACCTGCGTTACCCCGCCAGGTGACGTTCAGGACCGTGGTTGCTCTCTCTGTTTCTTGACGGCGTATGCTTTCGCTTCCGTGTGGGGTTGGCTCACCGCTTGTAAGATCGAGAATGCCGACGCGATATCCCTCTTGAATCATTTTGATCACTGTCCCTCCCATGCCCAGTTCAGCATCATCAGGGTGCGGAGCAACCACGAGAAAATCTAACGGATCAATTTCGGGCAGATCGATCGGGAGTTGGGTGTGGATCATACTCATGGTGATGACGTCATCGTGCGATTGTCCAATGAGAGCGGATTGAATCCGTTGCGTCGGTCAATCCGTAGCAGTTGGGACCCAGGTGGGAATCCGCGAGTCGCCACGAGATTACTCACCACGGTTGGTCAGAGCGGAGACAGGAATGGGAATTCCTCGAAGAGTTCCTTCAAGCACGACATTCTCGCCGACAATTCCTTGGAAATCGGCAACGATCATCCGACCTCGACGAGTCTTCACCATCTTGACGAGCAAAATCAGTCGATCTCCGGGGGAAACTACCCCTCGAAAACGAACGCTGTCCAGCCCGCCGAATCCGACCATTTCAGAACCAAGCAGATCGTGTTTCTGTGTGAAGTAGCTAGAGAGTTGGGCAACAGCCTCCAGCATGACCACTCCCGGCATCAGTGGCATGCCCGGCATGTGCCCTCGTACCCAGAACTCATCTTCTGTGAGCTCTTTGACCGCTGCGCAGCAATACTCGTCCAGATCCTCGTAAAGGATCGCTGACAGTTGCTCCATCTCATGTCGCTGCGGATTGTACTGCCGAATTACGTTGATATCCGCAATCGGCTTATCGACATCAAAAAGAGACAGATCGATGAGGGTTGCTTGACGCATCGCGTTACCACCTATTGATAAAGATCAGCGACACTCAGGGTCTTCACTGCGGGGAAACCGGGCATAGGACGGATCAAGTCTTGATCTTTTTTCGCTTTGCCTTACGAGCTTTTGCGCTTGCTGGACGCCGGCCGTGGTTGGCCTTTTTCAATTTATGTTGTGGCTTTGCCATTTGAATCGACTCTTGGGAAAAAACTTGCGATGTGCTGTTTCTGTCTATCGTCCGAGGCCGCTCGGAAATCCTCTTCGTTTTTGGTGATCACGCTGTTCTGTTTGACTTGGGGCAATCCACCGAGTGTTTGGCAACGGTTTTGACTAGACCCGGAATCATCCCTGGCTCGTTGCAATTCGCTCGATGCAATTCGTGTGGCTCCACCGTGTTTTGGGCAAACACGGTTTCGGGCAAACACGAATTCAGATCGGTGACCAACCTTTCTCCAAACGCTGCCGCTATCTTGATTTCCATCCTCGAGGACGAAGCAATCACGATTCAGAGGGCTAACTGCCATCGCATTTAGCTCGCTGGAACCATCTTTTGCGAGGCCCTTTTTGGAGGGGGTAGCATGAGAGAGGTCGCCAAAGACCAAGAAAATAACAAGTTTTTGGTAATTGCGGTAGTCTTAACGCCAGATTTGTCCACCCTCAGAGGGATCGCTTTCGGCGGCAACCAGTCATCGCGAGTGCGTGGGAGCCTGATTCGATCGGTTTTACCGAGGTTTCTCGTTCCCATTTGAGCTTTTTACCGCTGGGGATAGGCTTTCAGGGGATTTGTTGGTCGGTTGGATAATGAGTAAGGGCTCCGATGCGCGAGCCCCTCTTGGTTGATCAGACCTTGGAGACACGGCTTGGTCCCAAGAGATTGGGCGCACTTTTTTTGCGTCGCTGAACCGCATGGTTGGGTTTCCTGGTTCGCTAACTGCACCCGGTGCGCTAACTGCGCCCTGTGAAATCGGCTGCAGTTGGGTGATTGGCGAAAACCGACTCTCTGTAATCGGCTTCGCATTCGGCAGGGAGAGTAAGTCGACCGCCTGCTTGGGCCTTGATGCTGGAAGCGCAGTGGATTTGACAAGATTGTAGACGGATTGATCCTCGTTTTCGCTCTTTGACCGAGCGATTGCTTCGGGTTCGTCCCTTAGGTAGACCGTGTTGGATACTTTTGTTTCACCCTTGGAATTCCCAGATCGCGTCTCTTGTATTCCCGATACTTGTGTAACCCGACCGGGATCAGGTTGGGTGGAGCGTTTCACGAACGCGTTGGATGGACCGCTGCCGGAGGCGACCCACGCGATCCAATAATCCTGAAATTCTTGAAGCGAGTCATAACCGTAATGCTGCTTGATGTTTTTTGTCCAAGACGGATGGTGTAGGTAATTGCCGAGGAATCGGATGAATTCGCGAGGACCTTTCTGGTCGATGAGGAACTGACACACCGAATATCCCTGCGCATACATGGGTAACACATCCGCCGGATATTCTTTCATCAGAAAGAGTTGATTCATTGCAATCCCACGCCGCGAACGTAGGAATTCAAGGAGTTTCTTTTCGTGTTTTGATCGCTCGGTGGTGTGTTCAACGGTGGTGCAGATTCCCTCGTCAGCCCAGCGTGGTAGCGGGCGACCAAAGTAAGTAGCTAAGACGGTGTGAGTGATTTCATGTGGCAGAACGCTATCCATAATTCGCTCCGAGCTGCCAACCACTTCCATTTGAAAGTCTCGAGCGGGAACCGGGTTGTAGGTGGTGACACCCTGTGCGGGTAGGTTCGTGCCGGCAACTACACGGATGGGACAGGGGTTCGGCCACGCTTGAAGTGGTCCACCGAGCCAATAGACGGCAAGGTCATGGCGGTATTTCTCAGCTGATTGAGCAACCGCTCTGGCAAGCTGAGGCGTCGACGCGTGCACAATGAAATTTCGGGTTCGAACATCCGCTGCGACTACCGAGCTGAGATGTGGCAGCGTTGCTACTGCCCCAAGAACGCAGATCATCACTCGCCCCAAAGCCAAAGGGTCACCAGAGATCAGCCTCTTTGATCGAGTGGCCAATGCTGACCATCGAGTGGCCAACGCTGGCAAACTCCTTTTCAAGCACTCTCGAGGAGATGGTTCTGGGGCATCCATGCCGACTGATTCGGATTGCTAGAAGGTAAGGGATCGCTACCGACCATGGCGGCGATGCTTCTGGGGGCTCCGTGGTTTTGGAGGCCTAAAGTTTAAGGAAGACATGATTTTTCACCTAGACGAATCTGTGGGCAGGATTCAGTGACCTCGGTGGGTAAAACTCGATCCCTTTTCGCAGAACCCGGTTCTCCGATAGTCGAGCAGCGAATCATGCTCGGGTTAATGGCGAAGACAGCCACCTGCCATTCTGGAAAATGTGATTGCTCCTTAAATTACTCGCGCACCGTAAGTCTATTGATATAAATGACTTACATTCGTTTTTTTGAGAATGGCACAAAGGTTGCTGTATAGGTGACGCAAGTCGCTCGGCACTGCCAAAATGTGCGTATAGCACTCCGGTGGGGTTCGGGTGGCAGTAGGCTTGCAGACGTAGCCCTTACGGTGAGTTGCGTGTTTGCCTCTGAGATTGAAGACTCAGAGGATTCCCAAGCAAACGCTGATCGGTAGGGAGGCGTTCTCTGTGGTTCTGACGGAGAACCTCAAGCCGACCAATTAAGAACTGTTTGAAATACCTTATTACCATCCTTCCCGCGACGAGAAAGGTAGCACCGAGATGGCAGCAGCCAAAAAATCCACGAAGATTCGCCTTCAACCGATGGGTGAGCGAATCGTTGTGCAGCGAGTAGAGAGCGAAGAAACCACTGCAGGTGGGATTGTTCTCCCGGATTCAGCACGAGAGAAGCCTGCTCGGGGCACGGTCGTTGCTGTGGGTAGCGGTCGTTTGCTCGACGACGGGTCTCGATCTGAAAGCCAGTTGAACGCGGGCGATGTCGTTCTCTTCAGCAGCTACGCTGGTGAGGGAGTTGAAATCGACGATGTCGAGTACTTGCTGATGCGTGAAGATGACGTCCTGGCTGTCATTGAGTAATCAAACGCAGGCGTAATCAGCCTCCTGACAAAACAATTAATACCACTCCAACCTGAAATCAGATAATCAAATGGCAAAGATCATTGCATTCGACCAAGAGGCTCGCGAAGCAATTCGTCGTGGTGTCTCTAAGTTGGCACGAACCGTCAAAGTGACTCTCGGCCCAAAAGGTCGAAACGTCATCCTTCAGAAAAGCTTTGGCAGCCCAACCGTCACGAAAGACGGTGTGACCGTTGCGAAAGAGATCGATCTCGAAGATGTTTACGAAAACATGGGCGCACGCATGGTGCGTGAGGTTGCCAGCAAGACGAGCGACGTTGCCGGTGATGGAACGACGACTGCGACGGTCATGGCAGAGGCGATCTTCAATGAAGGTCTCAAAGCTGTCGTTGCGGGTGTCAATCCGATCCAGATGAAATCGGGCATCGAGTCTGCTGTGTCCGACCTCACTGAGAAGTTGCACAAAATGGCAACGAAAGTGAAGGATAAGGAAGCAATGGCAAACGTTGCGACCATCGCGAGTAACAACGACCGCGAGATTGGTGATCTGCTCGCAGATGCCATGAGCAAGGTTGGCAAGGATGGTGTGATCACCGTCGACGAAGGCAAAAGCCTCCACACCGAACAGGAGTGGGTTGAGGGTATGCAATTCGATCGTGGTTATCTCTCGCCATACTTCGTCACCGATCCTGCTTCGATGGAAGCGGTACTCGAAGATGCATACGTGTTGGTATTCGAGAAGAAAATCAGCAACATCAAAGATATGGTTCCGCTTCTCGAGAAAGTGGTTCAGCAGGGCAAGCCGCTGCTGATCATCGCTGAGGATGTGGACGGCGAAGCTCTTGCTACCCTTGTGATTAACCGACTCCGTGGAACCTTTACCGTCGCGGCGGTCAAAGCACCAGGCTACGGCGATCGTCGCAAGGCGATGATGGAGGACATCGCAATTCTCACCGGTGGTAGTGCGATCTTTGAAGCACTTGGCGTGAAGCTCGAAAGTGTCGACTTACCACAACTTGGGCGTGCCAAGAAAATCATCATCGACAAAGACAACACCACCATTATCGAGGGTGCTGGTAAAACGAGTGACATCAAAGCAAGGATTGATCAGATCCGACGCGAGATCGACAACAGCACCAGCGATTACGACCGTGAGAAGCTTGAAGAGCGTCTTGCCAAGCTCGCCGGCGGTGTTGCCAAAGTCAATGTTGGAGCTGCAACCGAAAGCGAGATGAAAGAAAAGAAAGCTCGCGTTGAGGATGCTCTTCACGCGACTCGAGCTGCTGTCGAAGAGGGGATCTTGCCAGGCGGTGGAGTTGCTCTGCTGCGAGCATCCTCGACCGTTAAGCCTTCGGAAGAACTTTCCGACGACCAGATCGTTGGATACAACATCGTGCTGCGAGCTTGCCGTGCCCCATTGACCATGATCTCTGAAAACGCCGGTCAAGACGGCGGGATCGTATGCGAGAAAGTTTCGGGCATGAAAGGGAACGGCGGATACAACGCTCTAACCGATTCGTACGAAGATCTTGTCAAAGCAGGTGTCATTGACCCAACCAAGGTCACTCGAACCGCTCTGAGCAACGCAGCGAGTGTCGCTACCTTGTTGCTGACCAGTGACGCGTTGGTCGCTGAGAAGCCAAAAGAGGGTAAGAAGGCTGGCACCGGTGGGGACCACGACATGTATTAATCGGAAACCCTCCGATTCAATCGTTCAAGGAAACGGTCGGCTTTTCAGCCGGCCGTTTTTTTTTGGGTGGAGAGTACCACCAGCGGCTCTTTACAATCTTTCGGGGGTATTCGGTCCTGGCTTTTTGTTTTATTGGATTCTCTGTGCCGTATCTATATCTGTTGGGAACGGTATCTATTGGGAACGGTTCGATCTATTGAACACGGTTCCTCTCGCTTCCCAACAACACCTTGCTGATATTCATTTGCGAACGCTGCGTTGTAACAGTTCGTTTGATGGTGCTTGGTTTTCTGTGGCGTACGCGTAGAGCCTGTTGTCGACGGTCTCTTCGAGTTTTTTCTCAAATTCGAAAATGTTTTTTTGTTTGTGATTTTCCCTCAATCTTTTGGGGTTAATGCGCTTTGAAATGCGAGCAATGGGGTCATTCAGAGGGAGAGAGATTAGAACCCGCTTCCACGAATAGGAGCACCATTGCTATGTGTAAGATGACGTTGTTGGACAGAATAAAACAGGATTTCACCCAGTTGTTGGGATTGATCGGGATCACCGTGATGGGATGCATTGGGGCTTCGACTGCTCAGGCGGGCTACAGTGTACTTGGTGGCGTTCCTGTCACTCAGGGTCAGATGCTGATTAGTGATGAAGACTACAACGCGTTGCCCGCTCCAAACGAGGCGGTCGGCGCAAAATTTAGTTTGCAGGAGACACGTGTCGAGGCAGACATATCAGGCGTTCTTGCCAGAGTTCGTGTATCGCAGGTTTTTCGAAACCCACATTCGAATGAACTCGAGGCGTTGTACGTCTTTCCTTTACCCGAAAACAGTGCAGTGGATGCCTATTCATTTCAAATTGGCGAGCGATTGATCGTCGGTGAAGTGAAAGAACGAGAGGAGGCGAAGCAGATCTATCAACAAGCTCGCCAAGACGGTCGCAAGGCGGCATTGTTAGAGCAAGAGCGGGCGAACATCTTTACTCAGTCTGTTGCCAATATACCTGCCAATTCGGAAGTGGTCATTCACATTGAATATGTTCAGCCTCTCGAGGTTGATAAAGATCGCTATCTCTTTCGATTCCCAATGGTTGTTGGACGCCGGTATATACCAGGGAATCCTGTCTCTCGACCAAATGTCGGACGTGGCTGGGCGAATGATACTGATGAGGTCCCAGATGCATCGAGGATTACTGCGGCTAAAGTTCCCGATGGAATGAGAAATGGTAATGATGTTTTCATTCAGGTAAATGTCGACGGCGCAATGCCGATACAAGCGATCACTCCCGTGACACATGAATTAGATATAAGCCGACGTTCTGAGACACAATCGGTCATCACCCTGAAGAACGGAAGTGTGATTCCGGACAAGGATTTTATCTTTGAGTACCAGCTTGCCTCCGATCAGACAACGCTTGCTTCGATGACACATCGTGTTTCTGAGGAGGAGGATGGTTACGTGATGCTTGCTTTGCAGCCCAAGTGGTCGGTGGATGCGTCTGAAATTACTCCTCGCGAGGTGCACCTAGTGATGGATGTGAGTGGTTCCATGCGGGGCCCCGCGATCAGTCAGATGCGACTATTTGCTGAGCAGATCCTCGATCATCTTAATCCTGGTGACAAAATTAAACTGATCTCGTTTAGTCAACGAGCTACCACATTTCGAGATTCACTGATCCCCGCAGATGCATCGAACATCGAGGCGGCGAAAGACTTTGTTCGAAGGCTCAAGCCACAGGGTGGTACCAATTTGCTTTCCGCTTTAAAGGTCTCGCTGGGTGAAAGCCAAACGGAGACCAGCCTACCTCGCTATCTGATTCTGATGACCGATGCGTTGGTTGGGAACGATCACTCAATTCTAAGTTATCTACGAGAGGATCGATTCTCAGATGCCAGAGTGTTTCCGATCGCGTTTGGTGCTGCACCGAATGATTACCTGATGAATCGAGCGGCTGAAATGGGGCGCGGATTCGCAATGCAGGTGACTAACGAGGATAATTCGGTTGCAATTGCCAAGCATTTCAATGCCTTAACCAGTCTCCCCTACATGACCGATCTTCAGATCGACTGGGGTGACTTGAAGGTTAAAGACCAAGTGCCTGCTCGGCTTCCAGATTTGTTTGCGGGAAAGCCATTAATCGTTCTGGGACGCTACGATCAGGCTGCCACATCGACGGTTCGGCTCAAGGGTAACGTGCTTGGAAGTCCAGTCGAAATGGAGTTAGAGCTTGAGCTTCCGGCAATTGAGCCTGCTCATGATTCAATTAGTTCAGTATGGGCGAGGCAGCGTATTCGACAGATATGGAATCGCAACGTTGGTAAAGAGACTGACGAAAGCCGTGCAGAGATTACCGAGTTGGGATTAAGGCATCAGCTCGTAACTGCTTACACATCCTTCATTGCGGTTGAAACGGAAGCAGATAAAGCCCAAGAGGGTGAGCTGGTTACGGATACTGACTCCTTGGATCCAGCTGATCAGTCAACGAACGGAACCGATCAGTCTTCGAAGCCAGCATCGCAGCCAGTGAAGAAGCCTGTGGCAGATCCACCGGCAAAACAGCCGGCGAATAAGGTGTCCAGTACAGGTTCGACTGCTCAGAGTACCAACTCGCAAGCATCCACTCCGTCATCAGCTCCGATCAGTTCCTCTGCTTCGACACCATCCCCCTCCGTGCAGCGTGCACCCAATAGTTCTTCTTCGGCTCGGCCTAGTTTTGGAGCTGGTGGAGGCGGCGGCGGCGGACCGATTGGCCCTGTCTCCGCGTTGCTTTCACTCGCGGGAGCCGGTGTTGCTTCCATGATGCGTCGCAAGAAGTAAAGACCTTTTTAGAAAGAGGAACTCTTCGGATGTTAGAGCATTTAAAGTTGAGTCATGGCTCCAGTCGTTTTGCTTTCGATCCAACGAATGCACTGCGACGAGCCAGTGAGGTAGGCAGCCGTTTTCGAGTGACTGCGACGGTTGGAACCCTGACGCTGCTGGCGGCAATCGTTCCTTTCTCCATCGAGTGGTTGCAATTGGATTTCGCTGCAACACTGGACGGTCAGTGGTGGCGAGTTTTTACCGGCCACATGACTCACTTTGGATCTCAGCATCTGTTTTGGGATCTCCTGATGTTTGTCGTTCTCGCATCACTGTGCGAGTTTCAGCATCCAAAAACATTTGGTGCTCTACTTTCACTGATCGCACTGATTGTTTCAGCGACGGTGATGTTATTCTGCGGTGATGTCGCGAACTATCGCGGGCTGAGCGGAGTCGATACAGGCCTCTTTGTCTGGTTCATTGGTGATCAATACCGCTTAAGCCGAAAGCAGAATGACAAAACCTATGCCATGCTTTGGGGAACTCTCGGGTTTTTGCTGCTGGGGAAACTTTTTTATGAGATGGTTACGGGTGAGTTACTCTTTGTTAGCGTGGAGGGTTTTAAGCCACTCGTTGAGTCCCATGTCTCCGGTGGGCTTGCCGGTCTTCTCGCCCTTTTCCTTTTGAACTCCTCGATTCAAAAACGCTTCTCTGGCTTTTGTAACTGGACCTTTTCTCGACCAACCTAAAGGCTATTGCTGACGAGGTCGAAAGCGGTCAATGATCTACTGATTGTGTTTTGAGAGGAAGGATTCTCCATGCTGTTTCCCATGGGGTATTATCCTGCTGCAACCAGCCCTCGTGCCGACACGGTACCATTGTCAGATGTTACGCTAGGAGAAACTGAAATGATTTGGTTGATGATTTGACCGTCAAACCTTCTTGGTGTTGCGAAGTGGATGGTTAACGGGATCACCGTAGCGAAACGAGGTAGAAATGTTACGTGAGACGACGAGGGTTATCTCCCTTTTATGTTTGTGGGGGTTCGTTTCGCAGACAGCTTCAGCTGATCAGAAGCTTCCAGACGAGCCATATCTGTTTGCCTATACGAATCAATTAAGTGTGGCTCCTGGTGAATCGATTGATTTTCACGTTTCCACCTCAGCGGAATTGTTTGAAATAGAAATCAAGCGTTATGGTGCTGAAGATCAAGTTTTGTTGCGGGGAGAGCAAGTTGCGGGTATGTCCCACCCCATACCAGATCGAGCGGCGTCGCACGGTTGTGGTTGGCCCTCTGCAAAGACACTCGTAATCCCCGAGCACTGGAAGAGTGGTTGTTATCTCGCAACGTTGACCGGCGTTGGGCAGAGCCAAAACACCAGCTCTCGCTGTCTGTTCGTGGTGCGATCCGCGACACCGGGGAGCGATTCGAAAATACTTCTTCAGTTAGCCACCAATACCTACAATGCCTACACCAATTGGGGCGGTCATAGTCTCTACTCCTATCATGATCGAGATGGCTTGCAGGGCCATCGTGTCTCGTTCGATCGACCGATCACGTCGCAATTTGAAAATTGGGAACTGCCTTTTGTTCGTTGGGCGGAGAGTAATGGATATGTGATTGATTACGCCGTAAACAGTGATTTAGAGTTTCGTGCCGATTTGCTGAAGCATTATCGTTTGGTGTTAAGCATCGGGCATGACGAGTACTGGTCTTCGAAGATGAGAGATCATCTTGAGAGCTACATTGAGCAGGGCGGCAATGTTGCTTTTTTAAGTGGGAACACGTGTTGCTGGCAGGTTCGTAGCGAGGATTCGGGTCGGTCTCTGACTTGCTGGAAACAGTGGTACAACGTTGACCCGGTCTATCGGACAGATAATCAGCATTTGTTGAGTACTCTGTGGAGCCACCATCTTGTTCAACGACCGGAGAATGAATTGACGGGGGTTGGATTTCTGTGGGGCGGCTACCACCGAAGTCATGGCCAATTCATGGATGGACCTGCATCCTTCAAGGTTCATCGACCAGAGCATTGGCTCTTCGAGGGCACTGAACTGAAACGCGATAGCCGATTCGGCGGTAAGGATACGATTGTTGGCTACGAGTGTGATGGGTGCGAGATCGTGTGGAAAAATGGATTGCCATTTCCAACTGGCAGCGATGGAACACCTGAGACTTTTGTCATCTTGGCGACCTGTCCGGCGCGTTGGGCTCCGGGTGATTCCTATTGGTATGACCGCTTCCCGAAAGATCGGGTGGGTGCTGCTGTGATGGGAGTTTATCAACGTGGAGGCACGGTGGTGACTACCGGTACCACAGACTGGTCGCATGGATTGAGGGGCAATGACCCCAACGTGACGCGGATCACAAGGAATCTTCTTGATCGCTTGTCAAAGTAAAACGACACGTTCGCAGACGGATAGCTGACGTGAGGTCAGGAAGAGGTCACCAGGAGTAGTCTGGCGACATTGATGTAAATGACAATCCCGAGAATGTCCACGATTCCCGCCACAAATGGATTGCTCATCATTGCGGGATCCAAGCCAAGTCGCTTGAAGATCATCGGTAACGCACCACCACAAAGGCATCCACAGAAAATGACCAGGAGAAGTGTAACGGGAATGACCAACGCGTCGAAGGGATTCGGTGCCAGGAAGAATGCCACCGAGTAACCGATTAAGGCAAGAAACCCTCCGAGAATGATTGCAACGATTACCTCCCGACGCATAACCATCGGCCAATCTCGAAACTCAACATCCCCGCTAGTCATGGCAGTGATAACCAGCGTTGCGGATTGGCTACCCGAGTTTCCACCCGCACTAATGATCAGGGGGATAAACCAGACGAGCCATTCGTACTGTGCGAGTTCTTGGTCGTAATGAAACAAGGCGAATGCAGTGAGCAGAGCCGCAAAAAATAGAATGGTGAGCCAGATGCCGCGTTTCCACGACAAAACCATTAGCCCGACATCGAGAAACGCTTCTTCCAGTGGCGCGACCGCGGCGATCCGCTGAGCATCCTCTTCCAGTTCTTCTCGAACCACGTCAATCACATCGTCATGCGTGATGATCCCTGCCAGGTGCCGAGCGTCATCCACGACCGGTATCGCAAGTAAGTTGTACTTCTCTACTTTTTGCGCTACCTCTTCCTGGTGTTCATCCACCGAAGCCGCAATGACATCAGATTCCATCATCTCGGCAAGTGTCTTACTTGGTTTACTCAGCGATGAAACGAGTTGTCGAGTTGAAACGACTCCGAGCAAAAGCTGATTTTCGTCGACCACATAGAGATAGTAAATGGTTTCCAATTCACCAGCTTGACGCCCCAGTTCCTCGAGCGCATCACGTACCGTTAGGTCTGAACGCAGCATCGCTACTTCGGTTGTCATGATCGCACCGGCCGTTCCGTCCGGATACGCACCGAGTCGTTGGATGTCTCTTCTCGCATCGACTGGCAGCAGCGACAAGATCTCAGTTACCCGGTCTTCCGGGAGACTCTGCATCAAGTCAACCCGGTCATCCGCCGGAATCTCATCCACCATCGCCGCAACTTGCGAGGTATGCTCCTGAGCAAGCATTGATATCTGGCGAGAGTCAGGGAAGTAGCCGAAGATTTCCGCTCGTCGCTCGGGACTTGCATACTGCAAGACTCGCCAGACATCATGGTCCTCGAGTCCTTCCATGAATTCCGCTGTGCGTCCAGCGTTCAGGGCAACGCAGAACTCTTCGAGTTCAGAGCGATCGTCACTGGCCAGCATCTCTCGCAGTTCAGGCAGAAACAGCGTGTTGACCATGGGAATGCTCTGCTAGGAAAAGGACTGTGAATAATTCAGTGGATGCTTGTCATGTAGGTTAACGCGACAGTGAGAATGAATACTCGAGAGATTCTTGCTCGTTTCTTTTGATTTGGATTGCGGTGACAGCAGTTGCTTATGGTGTAACGTTAAAAAAAATTCCACAACAATGATTAATAAGCAGGCGGGTGGGTTTCGTCAATTGGACGGTGCCCGAAAGTTTTCATGAGACGATCGCAAACCTCTGCCAGGACCAATGCGAAATCGGATGAGGCGGCTGAGGTTGCCTCGTGAAATGACCATGTCACTCCTCGAGGAGCTGGCCATCAGGCATTTCTCGAGGGTGAATGGTTGGCGTTTCTAAAAGCTCCCCACCTGACGGATCGTGTGATTTCGTCTGGTCAGTCGCCAAGGACGATGTTAATTGCTGACTCGCTCGACGTAATCACCCGTCCGGGAATCGATCTTAATCACGTTGCCTTCTTTAATGAATCCCGGAACGATGAATTCTGCACCGGTTTCAACTTTCGCTGGCTTGGTCACGTTGGTCGCCGTGTCACCTTTTGTGCCCGGTGCACACTCAATGACCTCGAGTTCGACTTGATTCGGGGCTTCAACAATGATTGGATTTCCGTTGTAGATGGTCATCGAGCAAACCATCCCGTCTTTCAGGAATTTCCAGATGTCCCCTGCAACCGCCGCAGGTACTTCATATTGTTCAAACGTCTGCTGATGCATAAAGACGTAGTCTTCACCTTGACGGTAAAGAAACGATACATCGGTATTCTCTACATCGGCGGATTCCAGTGAGTCACCGCCTTTGTAGGTTCGGTCGAGCGTCGTGCCTCGGACCAGATTCTTGAGTTTGCACTTGTAGAGAGCATTGCCTTTTCCAGGCTTTACAAACTGCATATCCGTCATGAGGTAAGGTTCGCCATCAATTTGAACCTTGAGTCCTTTGCGGAAGTCACTTGTGTTATAAGTAGCCATATAGGGATGGCTCCATCTTGAGGGGCTAGCTGTTAGATATTTGAAAAACGGATCATCAATTCGAATGACACGTCACGCGATAACTAATCGATCGGACGAGATTTTAGCGGGAACAAGGGAGTTTGTCCCGCCCGCTTTAGACGTGATTGGGCAGGAAAATTCGGAGCCGGTGGTGGATTGGCGGGTTGCAATGAAACTCGCGATTCGATCGAGTCACGAACTTCGCCAACATTTAGCTCTCTCCCCACCGAATGAAGAGCCACGGGGAGGTATTTGCCGGGAGGTAAGCGATCCTTCGTTGGATTTATCGACGGAACCGGTTCAGATTGCTGCAGAAAAGGATTTTCCAACGTTTGTTCCGTTGGAATATGTTCAAAGAATCCGCCGAGGGGACCCTCGGGATCCCTTGCTTCTTCAGGTAATGCCGGTGCCCGAGGAGGATGAAGAGGTAGCGGGATTTGTCAGTGATCCCGTGGGTGACCTTAAGGTGATGCCGGCCAGCGGCGTTTTGCACAAATATCATGGTCGGGCGTTAGTGGTCACCACGGGCGCCTGCGGAATTCATTGTCGATATTGTTTTCGTAGGGAATTTCCTTATTCGGAAAACTCTACCATGGGACGCTTATCAGAGACCGTTCTTGATTTCCTGCAGCAACATCAGGAAGTGGAAGAGGTCCTGTTGAGCGGTGGCGATCCACTCACTTTGGTCGACGAACGATTGAAGGGTATCATCGACGATATTTCTTCATTTGCTCATGTTAAGCGTTTGCGAATTCATAGTCGAATGCCAATTGTGATCCCTCAGCGAGTCACCAGCGAATTAATCGAACTATTGCGGAAGAGTCGACTTGCAACCTGGTTTGTTGTGCACGTCAATCATCCCCAAGAGCTTGATGCTGACGTTCTCGAGCATCTCGGTCGATTAATTGATGCGGGAATTCCTGTTTTGAATCAAGCTGTTTTGTTGCGTGGTGTGAATGATCGCGTCGATGTCTTGGAAGCCTTGTGCAGAAAGTTGATCAATCATCGCATCCAGCCTTACTATCTGCACCAGCTCGATCGTGTGCATGGAGCTGCGCACTTCGAGGTGTGCGAGCAGCGTGGGTTGGAGCTTGTGGAATCCTTGAGGTCTCGATTACCAGGATACGCTGTTCCAGAGTATGTTGTTGAAAGATCTGGTGAGACATCAAAGACACCCATTATTGCCGGCCAAACCTTTGCTTCCATTTAGTGCTCACAAGTAGATTCCGATGATCCAATCGGTAATCACGTTTGAATTACGATCGAGTTTGCCATGTACTTGAGTGAAAACCCGGTTTTACAAAGAGAGCTTCTGGTGAATCTTCGGAAGCACCGGTCTTTCGTTTTGCTTGCGGTTTATCAAATCGTTTTGGCTATTATCGTTTGGATGGCTTGGCCCGCCGAAACGAAGATGGACCTTACAACAAATCCTCCATCCGCGAAAACGCTTGTAAACCTATTCTTTGTGGGGCAGTATGTGATTGCGTCTTTGATGGCGCCGAGTTTTGCCGCCGGCGCAGTGACGGGCGAAAAAGAGCGTAGCACTTATGAAATGCTACTCGCGAGCCCGCTTCGGCCGGGGGCGATTGTCTTTGGGAAGATGGTCGCATCATTGACGCATTTGTTGATGTTCGTGATCGCTTCCCTTCCAATCATTGTGTTGTGTTTGCCTCTTGGAGGCGTCAGTCTCTTTGAGGTTCTTTCTGAATACCTCGGTTTGCTCTTGTCGATCATTCTTTTCGGGGCGATCAGTATTTTTTGCAGCAGTTATTTTTCGAAGACCAGTCACTCATTGGTCGTTAGCTACCTCGTCATCCTGCCTCTGGTCCTGGCGGCAATGCTTTTCTGGCAAAGCTTGGAAGGCGATGGCGAGTTGCGATTGAAACTTGCCACACTCGTGCTTCCTCCGTTGGCGATGTCCTGTGCGATTTTGTTGTGTTCAGTCGCAGCGGGTCGAATGCTCTACCCGCCTGACATTGGTAGCGAGGGGCGTGAGGTCATCGATCTGGAGCAGGAGGCTGAACAGGCTGTTGGTTTGGTTATTCAGTCGGATCAGTTTCCTGACCGATTGTTTGCTCCGCCGAGAAGGAAGGATCTCATGTCGGACGGTTGCAACCCTGTTTACGACAAGGAGTTACATGGAGAAATCTTCAGCCAAGGCACGCTCATGCTACGTCTTGCGATTCAGATCAGTATGCTTTTAGCGATTCCCTTGATGGGGGTTTTTTTATTCTGGAAAATTGAGTCGTGTGCTTGGTTCCCGGTTTATGTCATCGTTTTTAATTTGCTTGTAGGTCCGGTTTTTCTCGCAGGGAGCATGACCAGTGAGCGCGAGCGTCAAACGCTAAGCTTGCTACTGACGACAACCTTGAGTCCATGGCAGATTTTATTTGGAAAGTTTGTGGTGGGATTTCGAGTTTCCGGTGTGCTAACTGGATTCCTTGTTTGGCCACTTTTACTCGGTGCTGCGTTGAATATGAGTTTTTGGAGTAATTGGTTCGCCGTCCTGCAGATGTTGATTGTTATCAGTTTGGTGAGCCTTACAAATTCGATTCTAGCGCTCATGGCGTCTCTGTTCTGTAAACGAACTTCGATTGCACTGATCACGACCTATGCTGCCTTGATGGTTTTGTACGTCTTGCCGCCGGCGATGAGTTTTTTGGCGACGTTACTCAATTTCACGATTGGCTCTGCTGCCATGGTGGAGATGTTTCAGGTGACGAGTCCTTTTTCTGCCCTCTTCGCGATTCCCTTGGATGCAAACCTTAAATACGTTTACGATGAATTACCCGCTAATCTTGGAAATCCATCCATTGTCAAAGGGTATATCGTTTTCACGATCATGCTGATTGCGGGGGCAACTTTAGTGATGATGGCGCGCTTGAAATCTAGGCGTGGATTAGCTTTGTGATCCACACCCGAACGAAAAAAAGCCGCTTCCATTGAGGAGCGGCTTGAGTGATTGAAGTGAGTTGTGAAATGAATTCACTGGCCTGAATTGTCAGCTTCCGCTTCACTCTCTTCGCCCGCGTTCTTCGAGTCTGACTCCGACTCGTTGCTCTCAGCATTACCCTCAAGAGGAGCCTCCTTCGGCTCCGCCTTGGGGGCTTGGGTTCCTTCAGCGGTAGGAGTCTCTGAGGCTGCTTCGGGTGCGTTGCCTTGCACGGTCGGTGCTGGTGCGGTCGGTGCTGGTGCGGTCGGTGCTGGGGTGCCAGGCGGTATGGCATTGACGCCCGCATTCTGCATGATCGCTTCGCTGAGTCCTTCCAAGCCCGGAGGGGCATTGAGTGCATTTCCCGGGGCACCTGAATCTGGTGTCTCCGCTTCTTTGGGTTCGACGATGTTGGCACGGTCGAGAGATAGTTTTTCGTAGCTATCACCCGGAATGACGTAGTACCACAATGCAAAGCGACGATTCAGATCATCCGATTTGGTCTGGCCATCGGCGAGCTTTTGCTCGTATTCCTCAAAGGCCACGAGCTGAGTTTGATAAGCGGCCTGTGCAGCGCTGAATTCTCCACGTAGACGAGTTAATTTTTGTTCGTCCGTTTCTTCTTCAACAGCGTCCTCTTCAGCAGCGTTTTCTTCAGCAGCATCCGTTTCGGCTGATTCTTCTGTTCCTTCGACCTCCGGGGAGGCTTCGGGTTGGGAATCTTCAGTCTCTGTCTCTGCATCTGCGGGGAGTTCCGAGGGATCAGTCTCTGCGTTCTCTTCGCCGGTTGCTTCCGTGTTGGCTGCGGCCGCGGCGATTTTTTCCTCTAATTCTTTGATCTCCGCAGGTTCTTGCGGTTCCTCAGGCTTAGTCAGAACTTCACCGAGTAGTGATGCATCGAAATTAACACGGACAAATACATATCGACCCGGCTTACCGCTTGGTGATTCGGTTTCCGTCTCCGTTTCTTCTTCTGCCGGTGC
The DNA here is from genome assembly GCA_964225475.1 of Candidatus Nitrosopumilus sp. Lineage (GTDB taxonomy): Bacteria > Planctomycetota > Planctomycetia > Pirellulales > Pirellulaceae > Rubripirellula. The sequence continues at coordinate 25,487 of CAXQOB010000134.1, forward strand.
TTCTGTGTCATCCTCCGTTGTAGCTGCTGGATCTTCAGATTGAGTCTCATCTGAAGAAAGACCGATCTCTAGCTCCTCGCTGGAGCCTGTGAACGCACGTCCAAAGTAGAGACGGTAGAGCAGGCCATCGTCGGTACCGACGAACATTTCCCCTTCACGAGAAATTAGCTCAAGGAGTTCTTGGTTCTCGCGGTTCGGCTGCAGGATAAATCCACGCGAAATCAGATCGCTTGTCAGGCGGTCCAAGTCTCGTTGGGAGCTCAGAGCCTGGCGGTCGATCTGAAGATCAGCCGTGAGGCCTGGTTGCTTCGGTCGAACCCCAATGATCTCCAGGTTTGAAAGCGTGTTCAGGGTCTCGGTAACGGAACTGGTTTTTACTTGTTCATTTTCAGGATCGATTTCTGCTAACTGCCAATCTTCCGAGGAAGCGCTGCGGCTGAGCACCGATTCCACGTTGCCGGTGATGGTACCTTGGATTTCGTCAAATGAGTAATCATTTAGGTCCAAACGCAAGACGTTATCGTTGGTGAAATCGAGTAAATCTGTATTTACCCAATCACCAAATTTGGTGGACAGATTGATATTCAGCTCGGCGATGTATGTTTCATCCTCTTCAGGATGGCGAACATAATACTGATTGTCGGAGTCCTCGTACTTGTTTCCAATGATATAGCTCGCAAGCAGAGCATTGTCTGGTCCACCAAGCGTGATTCGCTTGCCGATTCCTTCGATCTCATCGATGCTCACTGAGTCGGTTACGGGATCGACGACGCCATATTTTGGGTGGTCGGTTGCCCAACGTGAAATCATCGTGCCACGTTCAATCCCGATAATACTACTCGCTGTCTGAGCTAATTGATCAGCCGCGTCTGCCGGATAATCATGATGCGATGGGATGACCCATTGTCCATTGGAAGCTTGTTTAACACTGAATTCCATGGGCTTGATCTCCTCCGGGTCGACAACCGACACCGTTAGGGAAGTTGCGACGGTTGGGTCAGTGAATTCAGGATAGAATTCTTGACCCATCTTGCCGTATTCTTCGATGCTCGCGGGACGATTCAATGCTTCGAAAAGACCGGTGATCGCAAGGCACCCGACTGCAACGATGGCGAAGGTCATCGTGCGACGGGTTTGGCTGTTGGACCCGGTGGTCTCGGTCGGTTGATCTTTTTTGGATGACGCCGAATCTTGTGGCTTCGTAGACATCTCAAGCTTCCTGAAAAATGAATAGCGAAATAGGGTACTGATCATGGAACGTCTCGGGTCGAGGCGTTCGTTCGTGAGGATTTGCCGCGGAATTTACGCTGCTATCCTCTTATAAGGTTTCATGCAGATGCACTTCTGTGAATTCTGGATGGTTGTGACCTCTGTCTGGGGTGTGATCTCTGCAGGCCGCGTCATTTCCGCCGCTTTGCGTGAGATCACTGGGTTGGCCTCAATCCCGACGGCGAGCATTACTGACCTGGGATTTTTCTTGGGCAACTTTCTTCGTAAAGACAAGCATTCCAACTAGCAGGGCAGGTACGGCTGGCAGCCAAACCGCCCAGAGGCGAATGAAGGACTCAAGTGAACGGATCTGGGTATTGGTCTGCGCCCGGATCTTTCTGATTTCATCATTCTTGGTCTGTTCAATTTTAGCTTCTGCCAAAGTGAATCTCTGTTGCTCAGCTTCCTGTGCTTGACGCAACATTTGATTCTTGGCGATCGGGTCGAGGTTCTCATCTTCTTCAATCGCTTTAACCCTCTCGCTGAGTTGGGTTCGGCGATCTTCCAGTTCCTCTTTGGCGGCTTTATCGGCTTCTAGTTCTGCCGAATTGGCCTCCTCCAGAAATGCACGTTTGTTCTTCTCGACTCTGACGAGAGTGCGATGCTTTGGGCGTCGGCTTCGGAGTGCAATGTACGATTCATCACCTGCCAACGCATCAACCGCATTTAGAACAAACGTTACGTTGTCGAATGCGATGTTGAGATTGCCGAGGTTTCGCTCTTCAAAGAAGAAATCGGAAATCATGTCGATGTCGGAAACAAAAATTGCATTAATCGGAGCCGCGCCTGACTCACTTCTGAGTTGTGCAGCAAGTGTGTAGTTATCGCGGTCAATCCGTCGAAGTGGATCACGACGTGGATTGGCGGTCGCTTGCATCGAGAAAAAGTTGAATCCTCCTTCATCAACAAATTCCTCCCAACGTAGACGACCTGACTCGACGCCGGTTTGTAGGAGAGGTGTGAAGTCTGTGTTGCTCGAGGTGGATTTATCAATGCTTCCTGAGTAGAGCATGATCATTTCTTGGAGACCTGAGGTAATGTTCGACTCGTTGTTAAACGAATCGGAGTTGCTGCCACCACGTGTCACGAAGACATACTCAGAGGGCAGCAGTGCGAATTCAGGATGCGGATTGCTCAGGTCAAAGACGACACTGTCAAAACCCCATTCAACACCGAGGGCTCTCATGAGTGAGGACGCTTGACCGTTGTCTGCTTTTGGTTCCGGTGGGGGACTTCCACCGCCCATCATTCCACCACCACCACCCTGTGAGGGCTTTGGCTGTCTTGGAGCACCCGTCACACCAAATCCTGTATTGAAGGAGAGTGGAAACGGATCATCAAAAACGAGTAGTGGATTACCTGTTTCTGCGTAACTGACCAGATTAGCCATCTCCGGTTGCGTCAAGGATGATGGCATCGCCGCGAGCAATACATCGAAATTCCCCGAATCGATAGGGGCTGCCGGAGATACGCTTTCAACGTTGTACTGCTTCTTCAGTTCCGTGATGATTCGCCATTCTCGCTGACCCATCAGGTCCGCATCTGTTTGCAGGATGCCCACGGTATAGCGGGAGTCATCCGCTACGGTCTGAACCGATCGAGTGAGTTCATATTCGATCGGTAGTCCCTTGCCAAAAAATGGAACGACTACTTTGTCGAAGCTGCTGATGATGGCCGCGCCAAGGTAAACGCTCTGCTCCCCGCGACGACCGTCCTGTTCGGTGGGCACGCGAACAGGATTGATGCCGAATCGCTCTGCTTCCTCAGCTTGAGGGGTGAATTGTTCAACATCGACGTATCTGATTTCGAGATTCTTACCACCAAGTTTGTCAAATTGTCGGAGTAAGCCAACTAAACGCTTCCGCGTCTCGATGTATTCTGGCGGGGTGGATTCCTGTGGCGTGAGGAATGCTTGGACCTCAATTGGACGATCCGACTCAAGTGCGTTCAGGATTTCTCGAGTCGAATCGGAGAGCGAGTAAAGTTTCTCGCTTGTCATATCAAAACGACTTCCCGAGTACCCTGCCCACGCTGTGACGCAGGTGACCATCACACCAATGCTAATCGCCCGCACGGAATATTGCGCCGCGGAATTACTTTCCTTTCCGCTCTTCCAGTGCCTGCGGGACATGACCACAAGATTGAGGTACAGCATCAACACGGTGCATCCCACGAAATAAACGATGCTGGTAAGTGGGATGATTCCCATTCCGAGGTCTCGGAATTGCTCCTGCAAGCTGAATCCGTCGAGTTGGTTGCCTAACCCGATGAATCGAGCAACCTGACCAATGAAGACGGGCACTGCGCTGATGACCATTCCGAGCACAAAAGCTGCGGTCATGTTATTGGTCAATTGGGATGCGAGCATCCCGGCGCTCAAAAGCGCCGACCCCGCTATCCAATAGCCAAAATACGTGGTCACCAATAATCCAAAGTCAGGATTACCGAGGTACAAAAGAACCATGACGTGCGTCATGGAGAATAGGAGTGCCACCGAGTAGACAGCCGTTACCGCGAGGTACTTTCCCAGCAGAATCTCGGAGTCAGTTGCCGGCATGGTGAACAGCAGCTCGTCGGTACCCGTTTTCCTTTCCTCTGCCCACACACCCATGGCAATCGCTGGGATGAAAAACAGCATCAAAAGAGGGTCATTAATGGAGAGTTGATCGAGGTTCGGCTCGTTCGCTGTAAAGAATCTGGCATCAAAAGCGTACCAGCCGCATGCAACGACAAACACAATGATGAAAAGGTAGCCGAGCATTCCCGAGAAATAGGCCGAGAAATTACGCTGAAAAATCGCAGCGATGACTTGTCTTCTGAGCTTCATGGCTGATTGGTGTCAAAAGGTATCGAAATGAAATCTTACTGCTGCACATCGGCTTCCGTCTGCCGACGTTGACTTGTTCTGTTATCTAAACGGTGGACGATTCCAACCTGTTTCTACTTCTAATATTGAGTGAAGCGATGGCTCGCTCAAGCTATCGATCTCAACTCGACAGCTCCGCCTACTGAAAATGATTTACGAGTTGGTGAGTTCCCGAAACTTTTGCTCCATTGAATCACTTTCATTACCCAGTGAATCGGTGGAGCCATCAAAAACGAGTCGGCCTTCGTTGATCAGAACGACTCGATTACAGACGGCATGGACCTCTTGGAGGATGTGCGTTGAAAGTAGAACTGTCTTCGTCTTTCCCAGTTCCACGATGAGTTGTCGAAGGCCGTGAACTTGGTTGGGGTCCAGTCCACTGGTTGGTTCATCGAGGATCAGTACCGCGGGATCGTGCAGTAAAGCCTGTGCCATGCCAACCCTTTGGCGGTAACCTCGGGAGAGCTTTCCAATTGCTTTACCCCAAACGTCGCCGAGGTCGCATTGCTCGGCCACGTAATCCATTCGCTCCGAGAGACGGCTTGGCGACATCATTCGAGCATTTCCCACATAACGAAGAAAGCTTTGAGGAGTCATCTCCGTGTAGAGTGGACCGTTCTCTGGCAGGTAACCTAATAACTCAGCGGCTTGAAGTCGGTTGGTTTTGGTATCGAAACCGCCAATCTTTGCTTGACCCGATGACGGCGAAAGAAAACCGGTCAACATTTTCATTGTCGTTGACTTTCCCGCGCCGTTTGGCCCAAGAAACGCGCAAACCTGACCAGCAGGGACCGAGAAGGTCACATTTTGGACTGCCGCAAATTCTCCATAGAACTTACTCAAAGCATCCGCTTCGACCATTGTCATTTAGTTTTCTCCTGAAACTACACTTTCAGTTTCTTTGCTTTAGGATCCAGCCGCTTGATGAACTCTCTGTGCCGGGAACCAAGGTTTCGATGCGGGTATTCGATCCGCGTCTGCTGAGATCGCTCGGCACGCCGGAGACCAGGGGGGGGCCCTGTCGACTGAGCCAATTAGAAAAAGCCTTACTCAGCTCCTCCAAAAGTGAATCCATCAGAAATAACCAACCTGGGTAACCCAACGTGCTGGGTGATTTGCCCATTTGATCGATCTGGTGTCCAAACGCGTGGAGCGTCAGAGACACCCCTGCCTTGGAGACATGGATCATTTGGTTCGGCGTTCACGCTTTTTCATGCTAATTTCTACGTTTCACTGCCCCAATGGTTTGGAGGAAAACGTCGAATTTCTCAGCAGTCAATATGATGAGCTTTTTGTAGAAAAAATCTAGTGGGTACCAAGCTGCCGAGAAACGCGGTTTAGGGCGGGCATTTTTGGATTCTGTGGCTTTTTGCGACTTGTTGCAGGCTTCTTCACGCGATCGCTGCGGAGAAGAGTTCAGCACCCAAGCAGGTTCCGATCACCCGATATCCATCAAGCCGCCTCGTCAATCAAGCCGGCTCGCCATGGGGTCGTTTGATTCAGCACTCGGCGAATCGCTTGAAAGGTGGCCGCTTTTATGGCTCTTGGCTGGCGGCTGGGCTCTTGGCTGGCGGCTGGGTTCTTGGCTGGCGGCTGGGAAAGAGAAGTCGACTCACGAGCACCGATGAAGCGATTTGCGCAATCTCGGTTTTGGACCCATACACCCCCTCGGTGCATCGAGATGCCTATCATGGTGTTGGGCCTGCCGATGCCCGGGCGTATAACTGCCCCATCGGCTTGACTGTCCTCTCTCCCTGCATGTGACCTGTCTTGAGTAGTTCCTCGCCACTTTCTAGTGATCGCCCGTACCTTGTTTTGCAGGAACAAGAGCCCGATGGAACGGGGAGCTTGGTTGAGTGTTTGACCGTTTTTCTAACTGCGTCCACCTGTCCGGTCGGTTGTAAAATGTGTGACCTCCATCATCACACCCTTCCCTACCCTACACCGATTGGTGCGATACCGAGGCAGATTGATTTTGCCCAACGTGACGCCGCATCTGCCCAATGGATCAAGCTCTATAACAGCGGTAATTTTTTTGACACCCGTAGCATTCCAACAAAAGACTACCAGCACGTGATTGATCGGTTACAAGGGTATCGCCGAGTGATTATTGAAAACCATCCGAAGTTTGGTGTAGGGAAGCTTGACGATTTTTGTTCCCAGTTATCGCCTCAACTGGAAATCGCCGTGGGGCTCGAGACGGTTCAGCCAGGCTGGCTGAACCGATTAGGCAAGCAGATGACCCGAGATGACTTTGACAGGTATGCTCGATTCATTCGTGAGCGAGGTATTGACTTGCGAGTGTTTTTAATACTCGGCACACCGGGTGTGTCAATTAAGGAATCATTTCGCTGGGCAATGCTTTCTATTCGACACGCGGCGAAACAGGGTGCGCGGCATATTAGCCTGATTCCCGCGCGTGGTAGTAACGCGCCCCCTTCGCCGACTCGGCCCAAATCCCACTCTCAGCCCACGGTGCAGGATTCCACCGTCGAGCATGCAGGAGCAGCGATGGATTCTGTAGACGTGTTTGTTCATCAAACGGTTGAGGTGAGCGGGATGAGCAGTCAGTGGGGCGGCCATTACGGATCACTCCCTCAGTTCAAGCCCGAGGACCTTATTGAGTTTCAAGAGGAGGCTCTTGAGTGGGCATCCGGAGAAGTTGTGGTTACAGTTGATCCATGGGATCTTGATCCGGTTAACAAACACGTACAAAGAATACAGACGTTGAATCTGACTCAGGGTAACCGCACCGTATAGAGCGTGTGTCGCTGGGCGTACTTGCATCGAGAGTGAAGGTCGACGTGCTTGATTCAGAAAGATTGAATGATTTTGGAACCAGTAGAGTGAAACGCAAGGTTATAAGAGTCAATGCAACGGTGATCGGCTCTGGCTTTGCCGGTTCGATCCTTGCGTGGATCCTTGCATCTCGTGGCAAGTCTGTCGCATTGGTTGATCAAGTGCGGCATCCCCGATTTGCCGTCGGAGAATCATCAACGCCAATCGCTGATTCGATTTTGAGGCAGCTTGGCGATCGATATGATCTCCCAGAATTGAGAGAACTCTCCTGTTGGGGAAGCTGGCAGCGTGCCTACCCTGATCTGCCCTGTGGTCGGAAGCGAGGTTTTAGCTATTTCGTGCACGAGTCGGGTGAGTCTTTTTCTGAAAACAGACTTGGTGAAAAGAGTTTATTGGTCGCTGCCAGCCCAACGGATGATCGTGCAGACACGCATTGGCATCGTGCCAGTATTGATACTTTCTTTTGGAAGAAAGCTGTCGCTGCTGGGGCGGTTGACCTCACGGGGCATCGGGTCGTCAATCTCGAGCACGGTGGATTGTCGAAGCCGCGGGTGATCTGTAAGGAGTGTTTGGACAAAGCCTCAGCTTCGAGCAATGAGGAGATCGAAATAGAAAGTGAGTGGGTGTTTGACGCATCCGGGTCCTCCGGAGTGTTTTCAAGGTTCCTGAAGGTGGAAGATCAAACCCGTCGTTTACGAACGAACACCCATGCTCGTTTTGCTCACTTCGAAGGAATTAAGCCATGGGGTGATGTAGTTGGACCTGAGGTAAGGCAGGATTTTGAGTTGCCGTTCTCTGCTGATGATGCAGCACAGCATCACCTCTTTTCACAGGGGTGGATGTGGATGCTTCGGTTTCAGCACGGGGTTACGAGCGTCGGTTACACTGCACCCACGAGTTCCCCGTTATTGTCCTTTGAGGATCTCGCAGAAAAATATCCAACGATTGGTTCACTGTTCTCTGAATCGCGACTGGTGGCGCCTTCTGGAGGGCCGGTTGTTACGCAACGCTTACAACGTTGGTTCGCACCGCATCCTCAACCACGCTGCGTGATGCTTCCAACCAGTGCATTAACTCTTGACCCGCTTCACAGCACGGGTATCGCACATGCACTTGCAGGCGTCGAAAGGCTGGCAGAGATTGTTTTGTCCAAAGACAATCCAGAACAGCTTTTGGCCAAGTATTCCCAAGTCCTCACAGACGAGACTCTGCTAATTGATCGTTTGGTGCAGATGGCTTACCGGAACCTACCACGCTTCGAATTATTTGCTACCGCATGCATGCTGTACTTTGCCGGAGCCATTCGGTGCGAAGAAGCCTATCAGGCGGGAGAATCACCGAGTCATCTATGGAATGCTGGTGATGAAGCCTTCGGCCAGTTTGTAAGCTGGGTCGATTCTCGATTGGATACCGCCGACAGCTCCCTGCTCTCTGAAATACGCCACCGGCTTGAGCCGTGGAATACTGCGGGGCTGATGGATGCGGCGGTCCGAAATCGCTACGCCTACACGGCAACCAAATAATCCTTGCGGAGATAGCTGTTCGCCAGCGGATGTCGTTTTAACTGAGCATTGGTCGCTGTCTGGGCTTTGATCGCATCCCCTTCCCTGAGCCTGGGTGCTTAGGGGGTTTGCGTGCCTCGGGGGATTTGCGGTGTTTCTCTTGGCGAGGTTCTCCTTCGTGAAAGCAGTATCTTATTTGCGGAAATCTGTGCAAAAAGATTCAAGTTGCGGAGGTTTTGCTCGTTTGTCTCTTTCGCCGAGAGACTTTTATTTGCTAACGAAGGGGTGCAGAAGGAACCGTTTTTTCAATTCCACAGGTTTTAAACGCTGGAAGTACGATGATCGCCGCTCTGACCCACCGACCCTTATTTGTTTTGCTTGCCGTCTTAGTCCTTGGTGAGGCGGTTCACGGGGATACCAACACAATCCTGAAGCTATTCGGGAAGGATACTTCGGCAGAGCCGCTGAACAAGCAGTCATTGGAATTAACGGAAGCGGAGGGGCCTTGGTTGATACTCGCGTCCAATTTTGTTGGAGTTGGATCGCGTGAGCGTGCCGAGCGATTGGCGATCGAAATTCGCCAGCAAATGGAGTTACCTGCTTACATCTATAAGGAAAAATTTGACTTCACTGGCACGATTGCACAGGACCCAACGAGCTCAAAGCGTCTTCGATATGCCAATCGATACCAATACGATGCGTATGCGGTATTGGTCGGCGAATACGACAGCGTTGAGCGTCCAGAGGTCGAGCGGGATCTCGAGCGAATCCGAACGGCGGAATTGCCCGTTTTCACCGATCAAAGTGAGGTCATTGCAGAGACCAATGCCAGTAATCCGGTTACCACCGTCAAGTCAATCACTGCGAAACTGTTTGGTCAATCTACCGCCACCAAGAACAAGCTCGGTCCGATGAGTCAGGCCTTTGTGACACGTAATCCAATACTCCCCGAGGAATTCTTTTCCGCCCCCAAAGTTGATGCATTCGTGCATCAGATGAATGACGGCTTGCACTTCAGTTTGCTTGAGTGTGATGGGCGTTACACGGTGGTGGTAAAAACGTTTGAGGGACTCAAGAACATTGTGGATGGGCGAGCCAGCAAGGATTTCACTCCGAGTCAGGATCGTTTAAACCAGTACGCAGCTGACGCAGAAAAAATGGCTTCTGAGCTTCGTTCTCAAGGAGTGGAGGCTTATCAATTCCATGATCGATACCGGTCTATCGTAACCGTCGGTAGCTTTGAAGAGCTCGGTCGTGAGCTGCCCGATGGTCGGTTTGAGTATACCGCAGAGATCCGTGCAGTGATGAAAAAGTACAGTGCGTTCAATGTTGATCCCTCCATCGCTCGGCAGGTTCCTGCTGGAACTCGTGGGATCCTGGGTAACGGAGTCGCCAAGATTCCGTATGATGTACAGCCGACCCCAATTGCTGTCCCCAAGATTTCTAAACGCAGCATCTATGGTGCTGCCTTCGGAATGCGATAAAGAAAAATGTTTGATCTTGTTCTCGGTACCAATAACGCAAAAAAACTCATTGAATTGCGGATGATGTTACCTGAGGATCGGATCCAGCTAACCTCGCTCGCAGAAATTCCCAATTCGATTGATGTTGAAGAGACAGGGGAGACATTTCGTGAGAACGCTGCACTGAAGGCTTGCGAACAAGCAAAGCACCTTGATCGTTGGGTGCTGGCAGAGGATAGCGGGCTCAGTGTTGATGCTTTGAAGGGGAGACCTGGCGTTTATTCGGCCAGATACGCAGGCGTTCATGGAGAAGATGAGGCCAATAACGACAAAGTCTTGAGCGAGCTTGAGGGTGTTTCCTCCGATCGCCGTGGTGCGCAGTTTAACTGTTACCTCTGTCTTGCTAATCCGCAGGGGCAGGTCATTCTTGAGGACTCGGGGATCTGTCGAGGCCGCATTGCGGAAGGACGCAGTGGTGGTGGCGGTTTCGGTTATGATCCGCTCTTCATCATTCCGGAGTATCATCGAACCTTCGGGGAATTGGATTTGGCAGTGAAACGGGCCATTAGCCATCGGTCTCGAGCACTGCGAAGGTTTATTCCGCGTCTCCTGCAAATTGTCTCTTTACATTGCGGATAGCGGTGACTGCTGCGTCATAGACTGCATGCTATGGCCGGTCCTATTGTCGATCGCTTACCTTCTGATGCCCGCTCTCCACGAACGAGCGAGATGGCAGGCCCTGCACCGTGCCCCAAGATTGCTTACGTTCGTGGGAGCTACCGAAGCGAGAACCACTTTTTTGATTTAGGTTTCACAAAACCCCACTCAGCAGCAAGGGCATCGGCGGCCTCCTCTCGATCCAAGATTTCTCCCCATCGACCGTTATGCAGGTGGGCGTGTGCTAACTCATGCGCAATCACGTAATAGCAAAAAACGAGTGGATCGCTTGCGAGCTTTCGTTTCAGTGTGATGCAGCGACTGGAGCGTCCATCCTTGCCGGGAAGGGTGAGGAAGGCGAGCGACGAGGATTGTTCGCTGACTAACGTCCTTCGCTGGCTCTGCGTGGCCTTTCTGTCGATTGGATGAATGTGCAACTTGGGATCAGCGAGAAAGTCCTCGATCACGTCGCACGGTAGAGCACGTAGTACGCTTTCAACTCGTTTGCGTAGGGGATCCTCCGCATCAAAGGCTTGCAGTAGCGAATCGAAATTCGAATCATCGAGGTTTGAGCCATCCATTGTTATCGGTTCAATCTTACTGGGTGGATGCGATCTTAATGCCATCAGAGCGCGCCTTGCATTTTTACTGGACCGGTTCATTTGGTTTAACCAGCGAGCGTTCCTTGTTTCTGGAAAATCCAGCCACGCTGCAAGTCAAGAAGAATGCGCAGGTGAGAGTCATCGCAATGATCGGTGGGTAGGGTGAGACGGACAGGGGGCTCGATGTAGGCTTTGGCGAGTGTAGAAATAACCACGCCATTCCACTGATAACTCCGATGGATGCCAAGAGATTTGCAATCATCATTGACTGTCGTCTTCGATGAGGATTGAGAGAGACAATTCCGCAAAAGAAGATAGGGATACCAAACATCATCGAGTAGAACTGACTCGGGGTTTTCAATGGGGTTTGAAGCATGGCAGCGATGCTGATTCCGCAGAGTAGTAAGCCGAAGATGATGCCTAATCGTGCCATGTTGGTGAAGTCAGACGGAAGGAGAAAGGGAAATCGCTTTTGGTCCGTGGTTTGCAATCGATTGCTTTTTATAAACCAATGAGTGCGGTTGTTGGTTTTGATCAGGCAGCAACTATGAGTTTCAGCTGTTTGGGGTATCAGGAGGTTGTAATCAGATTCTACGCAACGTGCAGGCGTTCGTGATGCAATTTGCGTGACCAAGTGTCTCGATCAACTTGCCGAGAATAAATAAAAAGGACCGTCATTTGACAAGAACCTTCATTGCCAAGCCGCTTTACTCCGCAGGAATTCCTCACATTTCAGTCTTCCCTTGTTCGATCACCCGTCCTGAAGTTTGAGTACTGGAAGTCTACCGCGATGATCGATTTGAATTCGAATTGCCTCTGGTGTTCTATCTTCAGGCACCGGGCGAGAGGAAGGTTTCACCGCCGGAGTGTTCCAGCGGCTCCCCTGCATGGTTCCTCGTCGTCTGAATTCATTTTCGATGGCCAGTCTGAGTTCTGATTTCCTGAGACACCACTGCGGCGCGATTAGAAAATCAGGAGGTGCGTCACCACTGATTCGTTCAACGATCACTTCCGGAGGGATTCTCTCCAGAAAGTCGACGAGTGTTTCGATGTAGGGTTCGTATTCCATCATCTTGATTTTCCCCTTCAGAACCTCCTCGCCGAGTGGAGTACCCCTTACCGCGTAAAGGTTGTGAAGCTTGATTGCATCGAATCCCAGCTTGCCAATTTCACTTGCGGTTTCCATCATCATTGCATGGGTCTCACCCGGGATGCCAAGGATGACGTGGGCGCAGGTCTCGAAACCCCGATTTCGACTACGATCTATCGCGTTGACCATGTCTTCATGGCGGTGAGCGCGGTTCATCCAAGTCAGCGATTCGTCATGAATCGACTGCATTCCATACTCCACGGAGACTTCACTCTCCACTGCGAGTGACTCAATCAATTGCAGAACCGATTCAGGGACGCAATCAGGTCTGGTGCCAATTGCTAGGCCTACAATCTCAGGATGGATGGACAGAGCAAGGCGAAAGATTTCATCCAACTGTTCAACAGGGGCATAAGTGTTGGTCGCAGGTTGGAAATACGCGATAAAGCCAGCAACTTTCGAGTACCGCTGTCGAACGCTCTCGATACCTGTTTTGAGTTGCTGTGATACCTTCTGCAGGCGCACCCTTCGCGAGGGACTGAACGATCGGTTGTCGCAAAAATTGCAGCCCCCCTTTGCAACCGCTCCGTCAACATTTGGGCAGGTAAAACCGGCATCGATACTCACTCGCTGAATGCGACCTCCGTGGCGTCTCTTGAGGTACGCGCCGAAGGCGTTCATCGTGAGACCCTCTTTTTGCCAAGCGAGTTTGGGGTCTGCTGGGGGGGTAGGATTCCGTTTCAAGCGTTTATTTGCCGTTGGTAAAGTTCTGAGAGACGAAGAAATTGCCGCCGGTGCGTTGATTCTAGCCTCAACTGGCGTGGATGCAGCCCCCTCTTGTCTCGTGACCGGAGCGATCCTATTAATTGCGACATTGGGCTGGTTTCCATCGATCTCTCGAACTTCGGAGTTCCTTGAGGTAAGCATTTTTGATTAGACTAAACTGATAAGGAGACCGATTTCGGTCATATCCGTGCTGTTTTGGGCCGTAATGAATCCCAAGGTTGAAGTACCACGGTAAGCATATTTCCCCTGAATCCACCCTCATCGTTAGCGTTGAGGTACCTTTCAGGAACGAAAAGCAACCTCGGTGATTACCGTTCACCGATCGAGTTGAGGCCGGTTTGATCCACCATCAGCCAATCAATTTGTTTGATTTCGGGCAAAGTATTGTGAGCGAAGAAAATAAAGAATACGCCGGTCAATATGGTCAGCTGACTCCTTGCGGCGGTGGGGATCCGATTCCTCTGATCAAGAAGCGGCTGATCATCGGGCGTCGTGGTGAATGTGACATTGCTTTGAAGTTTAAAAATGTCTCCAGTCAACATTGCCGTTTGACGTTGGAGCAGGGTTATTGGTTCATTCGAGACCTCAACAGCCGCAATGGGACCAAGGTGGGTGGACGTACCGTTATCCGTAAACGTATCGACCCCGGTGATTTGGTTGCAATCGCACGTCACGAATACACGCTTGATTACGATCCTTACAAGCTAGGAGCGTACGGTCCTCCGCCTGCTGATGATGATTACGTTGACGAGATGATGCGTCAGTCGCTGATGGATCGAGCTGGGATTCGCAAGCGTCGAGAGAATTCATTTTCCCGACGGCAAACGCTTGATTGAATTCGGGCTGGACAACCTCTACGCCGGTTCTCTTCTGTGGGCCTGATTTTCGATTGGCAATCGATAATTGACAGGGTAACGGTCTGCCCCTGTCCTGAAATTCGCTACAATGCGCCGATTTTTCAGGCTCATTTATTCAGGAAGGCTGATGTTGATATCGATACTGCTTGTCACCACGTTGACTGTCACAAAATCAATGGACCGTTTTGTATCCTGCTTGGTTTTCCTGCTCCTGTCGTTGCTTGCCTCGATCGATGTCTCCTCGAGAGCTATGGCCGAGGAGCAAACAGCAAAGGTTGCTCGTAAAGCTCGTCAACCGAATATCGTCTTCCTGCTTGCTGATGATCAATGCACTTATTCGATGGGCTGCTACGGAACGCCCAATGTAAAAACTCCTCACCTTGACCGCCTGGCGCGAGAGGGAATGGTCTTTGATAAGCACTACGATACGACCGCGATCTGTATGGCTAGTCGTGTCAACATCATGACCGGTAAGTACGAGTATCGCGCTGGTTGTAATTTTGAGCATGGTCCTCTTCTGGAGGAGCACTGGTTAGCGTCATACCCCGTTTTGTTACGCGAAGCCGGCTATCAAACAGGGTTTGCAGGCAAGTTTGGTTTTGAGATTGCGAAGCAACCAGAGGGGAAAGGATGGTTGCCAGAGGACGATTTTGATGCTTGGGGTGGTGGCCCTGGGCAGACAAGCTATCAGACGATGCGGAACCAATCGATGAGGAAGTATGCAAAGGAATACCCACACTCAACCCTCTCCTACGGAGCATTCGGCCGAGATTTTATCCTTGATTCGGCTAAACAGGACAAACCGTTCTGTCTCTCGATTAGCTTCAAGGCTCCGCATCATCCCACCACCCCGGATCCGCGTTTTGATGATGTTTATGCAGGTCAGTCGTTTGTAAAGCCTGCTAATTATGGGCGTGAGTACGGAGTGCATTTTTCAGAGCAAAGTCGATTGGGTCGTCAATTCGAACGTTTTCATAGCTGGCACTACAGCGATGATTATGACCGCGTCATGGCAACCTACTATCAGCAGATTTATGCCATTGATGTCGCAGTTGGGATGATTCGTGATGCAATCCAAGAAGCAAACGTTGAGCGTGATACAGTCGTGATTTACACGTCAGACAATGGTTTTTTGTGCGGTTCGCATGGATACGGATCGAAGGTTCTCCCCTACGAGGAATCCTCGAGGGTTCCCCTCATCATCTTTGATCCCCGAGTGGTTGTTGAAGATTCCAATGATGATGTGACTGTTTCGAGCAGCGAAGCTTTATCGAAAGAAGAGGAACCGTCTTTGCGATCAGACAAACCCGAGGCGAATCAAAATCAGGCAATGGAAGAGAGTCTTGCTGTTTATCGTCGTTGCTCGGCTCTAACGGCCAACGTGGACATTGCACCAACGATTCTTTCCCTTGCGGGCTTGACGCTAATTGAGGGAATGGATGGGAAAGATTTGATGCCACTTTATACGGAACCCAAAAAAGAACACCATCAATGGCTTCCCTTGATCAATGTATGGGGGCCTGAGGAAGTTCATAGTTTATCGGTTGTTACAAGAGACTGGAAATTGATTCGATGGCCTTCAACGTCCAATGGAATGAAGCCTTCCGAAGAACTATATCATCTGGCGAGTGACCCCATTGAAATCACTAATTTGATCGACGTGAAGGACGTGGCCGCTGATCAAGATCGCATGCATAAGATCTACGATGAGGCTGTCGAGCACTGGATCAAGGAAAGTGTGCCCTATCACAATTACCAGCCGGCTGGCGCACTGTTCAAACGAAAGTGAGCGTTCCGCAACTCCTGCTGACATCAAGGCTCATGTCGATTGCTGGTGTCACCACCGAAATAATTAAACAAGCAATCTGAGGAATGAAAAGTGGATCGCTCACAAGGTTTAGGATGCAGTCTTCTTTGGTGTGGTGTTTTGACCACAATTGTGAATCTGCTTGCACCGTCCGCAATGCCGGTTGTGGCTGCTGAAACGCCCAATATCATCCTGATCTATACCGACGATCAGGGGTGCGGGGATGTAAGCTGTTTGAATCCAGATTCCAAGTTTCAAACCCCTAATCTTGATCGACTGGCTGCGGAGGGAATGCGTTTTACGGATGCTCATTGTAGCGACACGGTATGCACCCCCAGTCGTTACGGTTTGCTGACCGGTCGATACAGTTGGCGGACCGAATTGAAACGCGGAGTGTTTGGCGCTGAACGTTCGTGCCTCATAGAGGATGGGAGGGTGACCCTGGCCTCTTTGTGTTCTCGGCAAGGATATGCGACGGCGATGGTGGGTAAATGGCACCTGGGAATGGAGTTCCCCGGTGATCGAGGAACGAGGGATTGGACTCAGCCAGTGACTGACATGCCGCTGGACAAAGGATTCGATTATTTCTTCGGCATTCCCGCCTCGTTG
Source organism: Candidatus Nitrosopumilus sp. (assembly GCA_964225475.1). Taxonomy (GTDB): domain Bacteria; phylum Planctomycetota; class Planctomycetia; order Pirellulales; family Pirellulaceae; genus Rubripirellula. The sequence goes on from CAXQOB010000134.1 coordinate 41,794, forward strand.
AACTATGGAATCCTCGCATGGTTTGAAGGACGACATGCGAAGGTTCCGCCACTGTTCTACACGCAGAAAAAAGGTAATCGGATTGCCATCGATGACTATCGTATCAAGCCACCTTATGAGTCGGTGCCTCGATCGCTGGGCGAAACCAATAAGAATGGAATCGTACAAGGACAGCTCGAAATTGCATCCGACTTTGTGGATTCCGAGTGCCTAACACGATTCACTGATGAAGCGATTGAGTGGATGGAGCAGCATTGCAGGGGCAGCCAGAATGAAAAGCCATTTTTCCTGTATTTGCCCTACACCTCACCGCATAAACCTGTCATCCCGATTGAGAAGTTTCGTGGCAAGAGTGACGCCGGGGCTTATGGCGATTTCATGATGGAAACCGATTGGCACATTGGCCGAATCATGAAGGCGGTTGAACGCTTGGGAGTCAGTGATGAAACCATGGTTGTTTTCTCAAGCGACAACGGACCTGAAACCACGTGGAAGAAACGCGCAGAGGTTTTTCAGCACCAGAGTAATTTGATCTATCGAGAGGGAAAACGTTCCATCTATGAAGGTGGACATCGTGTGCCCTTCTTCGTGCGATGGCCTGCTAAGGTAAAACCGAATACCTCTACTTCACATCCAATTTGTCAAACCGACCTGTTGGCAACTTTCGCAGAGATTCTTGATGTCAAGTTGCCGGCAAATGCCGGTGAGGATAGTTTCAGCTTTTTACCGGAACTGCTGTCTCTTGATCGCAAAGAACAGCGTGCCCCTATTGTTCATCATAGTAGTGGAGGTGGGTTTGCGATTCGAGATCGTCAGTGGAAGCTTGTCATGAAGCATCGTCGACAGGCAATGGAGTTGTACAATCTTTCCAGTGACCCTTCAGAGAAGAATGATTTGATCAAAGATCATCCCGATAAGGTTGTTGCCCTAACCGATAAGCTGTCTTCGATTATTCAAAATGGTCGTAGCAATGAGGGTCCAACGCAAGCAAATGACCAAGCGTGGTGGGATGATCTGACATGGCTGGCACCGATTCGATGATCATTCAATTCGTCCACCGATGATTTCGCCGAGTTTGGCATCATGAATGGGATCAATCCATCGCAGATCGATGCACAGGGAGTCATCCAATACCGATGTGATAATCGTTGGGTACTCCTGTTTCAGATTCCTGTTCCAGAGATCCGTGGGCAAGGATTGATGTTTTAGACGCAGTTGTTGTGACGGCAGCGACCAATTTTTTTTCGATGTTAAATTGGCCGTCGAGTCCATGACCTGACAATCGGCGATTTTTTCATTGCTTCCGATTCGTGTGGCGAGCCTTGCCGCCCTCGACCGAAGGTTGTCGATTCCCGTATTGAGCAGCGCCTGAACCGGAATCTTATCCGAATCTGACGCTAAGAGTTCCAGGGTCACGAGCATCATCAGCTTGGTTAATTCTTTTGCTTCAAAAGCTTTCCAAGCTTTGTGCTTTTGTAGTCGGCTGATTTCTGATTTGGGGCCGATGACGAGTCCGCATTCCGGTCCGCCACAGAGCATGTTTCCCGGCATGACAACAAAATCATAACCGCCTCCGAGAAAATCCCATGCAGAAGGGATCTGATGTCGCATGCCGTCAGTTAGGCTGCAGAAGTTTGCAATCATCACGCGATGCGATGTTTGTTTGTTAATTTCGTTTGCGACGAAACCAGGTCCACGATACTCAACAAGTTCAGCATAGGCATCAGGTGAGACTGGTGCTGATTGGTTTGGGTTTCCAGTTTTTCGCACCTCGTGTTTTACAAGTGGCGGTGACAATACTTGGATCGGGTTCCACTCATTGGGGTCTCGATCGATCATTGATTGATCCGCCAACAGATGCTGATCGCCAGCGAGTAAGCCGAGTGATGCGATTGCGATTTGAAAGTTCTCCGTGATGCAGATACCGATTTCATTGTCTGGTATGAGTTTCTGCAGCCTTTGTTCAAATTTGCTTTGATTAATCGAGCTGCCAGTAAGATCACCTGATAGAAGCTCGATACCCATTTCCCTCGCAACGCTGGCGACGCCGCATCCTGTGCCGAGCTGGTGAAACAAAAATCCACTCGCGTTAATGATCGGGCTTGTGACTTGAGATTCACGTCGAACCCATTTCTCGATGCTGGATTTTCCAACTTCTGTTTTCTTGATGACCGCATCAATCCCTTTGGCGGCGGCCTCAGGCAGATCTTGGAAGAGTTCACTTGCTTGCTGCTTGATTCTCTCAACCGCTTCTGTTTCACTCGCTTTTTTTGCGACGTCGGTTATTCCTTTGCGTAGTAACTCGTAGGTCCAGGGGGGAATAGCCATGACAAAGGTGGTGGTAGCGAGTTGTGATTGAGATAGCTTGTTCGGCAGGTTTTGATTGTTGAATCATCGCCGTTGTGGCAGGCAATCGCAAGTCCGGGGTCGCAATCAAAATGGAATCGAGCGTCTTGCTGAATCCCTCGCCGTGCGGTGTCTTGCGTTTTATTTGAAATGAACGACGTGGGCGATCCAATCAGGTTCTGTTCTTCGCTTTGATAGCGAGAAGATAGATGCCGCTGCCTTTGAAGTGATATGCGTCGCTTGAGAACCACGAGAGGGTTAGGATGGACGTGCTTCACTACTTTCTGATAAGCCCTCGGGATTCCGTTCTTGGTTGACGGTGGCAACAAACCGACTGATCTCTTCAATTGAATCGAGTACGGTGTCAATCTGCTCAGCTTTGATCGCTTTTTCGCACTGCATCGCGAGGTCCGATAGTTTCGGCAAACCCACGGTGCCTCCAGAACCTTTGATCCAATGCGCAAGTCGAGCAACCTCCGGTAGATCACCAACTTCGTAGGCTTGTAGCAACTGCGGGATCTCGTCATTCACTCGGTCAATTAACTCACATGCGAATTCTCGAAGCCAGTTTGTCGGAAGGATCGGAGTTTGGTTTGTTGGGATAGCATGAATGGAGTTCTCGGTGTGATCGATCAATCCCGAAAGACGACTCTCCATCTGTGGACCCGCTGTAGGTTGTGCGGTGCGTTGATCCACGCTGCAGCTTAATTCGGATGATGTGTCGGAATCTGCAATGGAAGCCTGCACCATCTCCAGTAAATCATTAAGATCGAGTGGCTTCGGTAGGTAATCGGAGCAACCAGCCATTTTGCATTTTTGGTCGTCGCCCGACATCGCATTTGCCGTCATCGCGATGATGGGTCGTTGAAAACCTTTTCGTCGTAAGGTCGTCGCCGCGGTGTATCCATCAATGTTTGGCATTTGCATGTCGAGTAGGATAACGTCTGGCGCGCGGTCAGAACGCAACACGAATTGAATCGCCTCTTCTCCGTCATTTGCCGTTGATACTACGGCTCCTGCGTCGGTAAGCAGGAGATGCAGCAGATCTCGATTGGTGGGTTGGTCATCAACAACCAAGACATGCACATTCGGCAGTTTGATCTGTTTGAACACTTGCGTTTGTGAGTGGAACGCAGCTTCTTGCGCTTGGTCAGCGGTTAGTAATGTAAATTCAGTTGGGGTAATGATGGGTAACTCAAATTGGATCGTTGATCCCACTCCCACGTTACTGTGCAGTTCCAGGTTTCCCCCTAAACGTTCAGCGAGTCCTTTGCTGATCGAAAGACCAAGTCCCGTTCCACCGTATTTTCTTGTTGTGGACGTGTCGGCCTGCGTGAACGGTTCGAAAATATGCTGCATCTGTTCCATTGACATGCCGATTCCGGTATCACGAACCGCGATTGTCAAGTCGCCCTGATCCCGGCTCTCCATGCGGCAGCTGACTTGTACCGTTACTCCGCCCTCATTGGTGAACTTGATCGCGTTACCGATCAGATTAGTCAGGATTTGTCGGATTCGGGTGGGGTCACTGAGAATGCAGTCGGGAAGAGCGTCTTGTATCTCGAGTTCCAATCCGATTGATTTTGCTAACGCCTGAGAACGAAGAGACGCGACGATGTCTCCGAGTAATCCTGCAGGTGAACAGATCACGGATTCAATCTCCACCTGATCCGCCTCAATTTTCGACAGATCAAGAATTTCGTTGAGAAGGTGAAGTAGGTGCTTTCCGTTTGAGTGAATGGTCTGAAGGTGGCGTTTCTGCTCGTTATGATCTGGGATCAAGCCACGCAGTAGCAGTTCGGTGAATCCGAGTACAGCTGCGATCGGAGTGCGAATTTCGTGACTCATTCGAGCTAGGAAACTGCTCTTTGCATCGTTAGCTGCTTCGGCAGCGTCTTTAGCGAGTTCGAGTTTGTCTTGCGCTGACCTGAGTTGGGTTGCAGTCTTTTCTAGCTCGTTGGACCTCTCGACGACTGCCGCGGTTCGATCTTCTACTTTCTTTTCAAGATTCAGGTTTAGATCTCTCAGCTGTAAGAAACCCTCGGCCTTTTCGAGGGCAGCTCCGGTCGCTGTCGTGATGTAATCTGCAATTCGCAACTCATCATCACCAAACATGCCTTGGAATCGTGTGTTGGTTAGATACAGCAGTGCTACAACCGTGCCGTTGACCTCAATTGGGCTGCACAGGAAACTCCCCGTCTTTTTTGTAATCACACCGCGATGCGTGTGGGTTGCGTGGTCTACGATTACGGTCGCATTTCGATCAACCGCTTCTTGAATAATCACAGGATCAAATGACACATCAGCAGGGAAGGTGTCAGATGGATTGCCCTTCTCGTTTACATGCACGAAGCAAACATCCTCGACCCTGAGAATGCGTTGCGCTGCGTCACATGCGGCAAGGCGAATATCTTTGGGGAGAATACTTGTCGAGATTTCACGTCCAACTTCTAAAAGCGAGCCGAAACGATCCAGTAGCGAAATGGATTTGGTTGGGTCATGCTTGGAGACTGATAATTGAGCACGAGAGATAAGATCTTTCGCTTTGGCAGTTTCAAGTGAATCACTTTTCCATCCCAATTCCACGGCGAACTCGTCACGAGTGATTTGAGTGATTGCGAATTCGTATTTCGCATTCTGTTTTTTTGCGGACTCCAAGCTCTTCGAGAAAAAATGATGTGACTGACGATACTTCCCAGAGAGCGCGCAGAAAGCCGCATACTCCCGATAGGTGTGCGGGGCTTCGTTTGTAAACTGTGTAGCAATCTTTACCGCAACTTTACAGGCACGTCTTAATTCACGAATTGCAACCCGATTGGCCTTGGGTGTCTTGGGGGCTGAGTTCTGAAGCTTGGCCCGAAGTGCGGTGCAGAGCCATGGGTAAAGGGGACTGGTATAGGTGTTTGTGACTTTCGCATCTTCTGATTGTTTTATCGCCTGACGAAAACAATCAATCGATTTATCAAGTTGATTTTGGTGAAATGCTTTAATTCCCTGCGCAAGTTTTACTTGGCAATGGCGTTGATGATCGTGCACATTACGCCGAAGTTCCGTCTCAATGACCTCCTCAGGAATCGCACCAAACGAGGCTCGAGCCCAAACGTCAACTGCATTGCCGGTTGCCTGATAGTCCCCACGGCTTGCGGCGGATTCATAATTCAGCGTTGCTTGCTCCACTGCTTCATTCATGCGGCCAAGGCGATAAAGGGAGGCTGCCAACTGGTATCGACTGATGTGGACCTCCCAGTAATCCCCTGTGCGCTCAAGAATCTCGACGGCATGTCTGGCTTCCGATACACAACGTTCAAACTGGGAAAATGAGTAAAGGAAGATACTCAGGTAGTTTCTGGATTGTCCCTGACCCCAAATGTCGTTCAGATCTTGTCGGATACGGAGGGATTTTTCAGCGTACTTTAATCCTCGCGACTTCCAACGCAGCAAAGTCATGCCTGGTGCATGTTCTGAGTAGCATTGTGCCAAGAGTTTGGTGGGCTCATAGGTTTCAGCCAGATTCAACCCTCGAAGATGGGCCCACAATGTCCAATATTTATCCTTGGTGTACCAATAGACGTGTGCAACGCGGCTGTACAAGGAGAGCGTCATCGCCTCCGATTGATTCTCTAGTCTTCCATAGCGTCCAATTAGGATTGGAAAGCACGTGTGAAACGTTTGATTGAGAATCTCCCTTCCAAGATTCCAGTATTTTGAGATTCGTCCATGATTAATTCGATGTCCCAGTTGCCGAAGCGAATCTTCATAACGTCGGGCAGCATGGTCCTTGTTGCCTCGTTTGAAGAAAAGATCACCCTGTTTTAAAGCTGCTGCTGCTTTTTCGATCTTGGTGGTTGCCGATTCAGCTGCCTTGTCTAGCCATACCTGACAACCATCGTATTCGCCCTGCAGCAGTAGTACGTCTGCCATCATCATTTCAACCTGATGGCGAACACGATTTGATGCATATTCGAACGCACGGATGCTGATGCTTAGCTGCGATTCCGCGCTCGCAAGGGAAAAGCTTTTTCTTGCTAATTCCGCTGCTTTGATTGAATGTGGCAAAGCCAGATCATGTTGATTTGCCGCATCAAAATGATACGCCAAGTCAAAAACTCTCGATGGAGCTGTAGCCTCGAGGTGGCGACCATATTCACCGTGCATGGCCTGAATGATTTCCTCAGAAGTCTCCTTGAGGAGCGTCTCTCTTATCTTGTCATGGACGAAGGAAATGGTGCTGTCGGGGCGAGTCCAAACAAGCCTTTGTTTGCGAACCATCTGTAAGATGCTTGCTGCTTGCTGAGTTGACATACCTGCTAATTCAGCTGCTGAGTCGCTGCTGAAATCCTTACCGATAACGGCAGCAGCGACCATCAGGCGTTTTGAGATTGCTGGTAATTGTGAAAGTCTTTCTGATAGGATTTGCCCCGCGTCATCAGCTGCCTGGAATGATGAGAGTTTGTCGGTGTCTAGCTTCCAGCGTTTCTCATTAATGTAAAGAACGTCGGATTCAACCATTCCACGCAGGACGGCAGTTGCCATGAACGGGCTCCCGTCGGCGTATTGCTCTACCACCTCAACGGCTTTCGTCGGTAAGGGACCCGCCATCGATTCGGCTAGCTGGCGGATTGCAGTGGAATTGATTGGCCCCAGAGTGATTTGAGTGGGAGAGTTCAGCCGCCTCGCCAGATCACTCTGAACGTCATTGATTGGGCGACTGAAGATTAGAAGGCTCAGGTACTTCGGTGCAACTTCGCTTACTGCCTCAAGGACTCGTTTTGATTGGTCGTCCATCCATTGAGCATCATCAATCGTTAAGAGCACCGGTTGGTTGCTGGAGCCAAGTGACGCAAATACTTTTCGAAATGCCTCGACAACCCTTGCTTGTCCAGACTCATCCGGCCCAGAGATTACACCGCTTTTCCAACCCAGTACCGAGCTAAGGGCCGGCATTGCGATGTGAACCTCTTCGCGGTTTGCCAGTAGCTTGTTGCCGATCTCTTCTCGATAACTGGGCTCACGTTGTAGATGATTCGCTAATTGATCCACCATTTGCAGCCATGGCGCACTGGGTTCCTGTGCGGCATGTTGTGAGCAACGGCCATGAAGGATGAAAAAGTTTTTCCTCGCTGCTGTGCGGGAGAGTTCGGTTAGGAGACGCGTTTTTCCGATTCCAGATTGACTGATGATCAAGCAGCGGCTGCACTTGCCATTTTGCGCCTCTTGCATTTCATCATTTAGCTGTGCAAGCATGTCATCACGACCAACGAACGCAGGGTCGATTAGCTCATTACGGTGATCCACGCTGCCGATGACAAAATCGGATTCCACCATTTCGTTGAGGATGATTTTTTTGATCTGCAACGCATCATGAAGTGCTGCCTCAGCAGTCTGATAACGATCTCGCGGTTCTTTCTGTGTAAGTTTCTCGATAAACTGCAGCAAAGATTGCGGGAGATCAGAAGGATACCGGTTTTGATTCGGACTCCTCGTCATGTGATGGTAGAGAATCTCGCTCACCGCACCATCGAATGCAGGGCCCCCGGCGAGCGCTGCGTCAAGCACAAACCCGAGTGAGTACAGATCAGAACTTTCGCCAACGTCGTGATCAATGATTCCGGATAACTCTGGTGAGGTAAACGCCGCACAGTCTTGCCCTAGACGATTATTGTGACCAAAAACCTCCGGCCGCCAGAGTGGAACATATCCGCAGAGAGTTGCTGAACCGTCCCCGGAAATGATGATATTGGATGGCCGGATATCACGATGCACACAACCGACTCGGTGAACTTCGACCAGAGCTGTTAAAAGGTCAATGGCGAGCTCAATGGTCTTCCTAGCCGAAAAGGGATTTTCTCGGAATACCCGCGATAATGATTCACCCTCGATGTAACGGTAGGTGACTCTGACGATGGCATCCAGAATCTCAAATGATTCGGGATTGGAATAGTTTGGGCATTTAATGCCGGATGTCAGTCGAGCTTCGTTTTGGAACCTCTCGAATCCACTTTCAATGAAAAGTGCCCGAGGAACCTCTCTAAGGATATGCGTTACGCCAGAGGACTGATGGCGTACTAAGAAACAGGAGACGATTGAATCATCCGACAACTTCCGCAGAATCGCATATTGATTCTCCTTATCTTGTTGGTTTGCCATGATTCAATCGACGTCGCTAACGTCGCATAGGTGAGGTCATCTTGATTCTCGAACAGGACGCGCGATGCGGATGGGACTGTCGTGTCTCAGCGGTGAGAGTTCTGACGGTCGTTCCGATTGGCGCGTGCGATTCTGAGTCAAATGGGTTAAAGGCGCTACGAGTCCACCGGAAGCCTAGATTGCTAATCCTTTACTCACCGGAAATATCTCCACTAGTTTTCCCGTCTTTTCAAAACCCACCCGGTTTTATCGATTCAGCGTGCTTCACCGCTGCTAGAAATTCCAAGGGCGAACAGGTGCTTGAAGCATCTTGAGCTGAATCTGGGGACTTTTCGAAGTTTGTTCGAAATAAAGGTTTGCTGCTTGGCTTCGCCATAGCAACGGGGGAAATGATGATCGTTTCACAGCACGGTGATAGCAGTATCTCTTGGGCGCAAGACTACGACACTCGCGTTAATCCAACGCTGATGACTCGTTTATTGCGTGAGGCAATCCCTGTTCTGCAGTGGACGGGCTGGAGAGTGATCGAGGTAGAGGAAGGTGGCTGCACGACAGAGTTACCCCTCAATCATGCAACCACGAACCAGCACGGGACGCATCAAGCGGCCCTGTTGTCTCTATCGGCAGATTACACAGGCGGTCTCGCACTTGCGACCTTGCTTCGAGGGGTTCCTTTCGCCGGGGTGCACCCGTGCAACGAAGATAATTCGGCAGCGCTTTGGCTTGCAGCAATGGATGTTCGTTACAAATGTCCGAGCACCGGACATGTGACGGCGACCTGTAAAATATCTGACGAAACGGCGCAGATGGTGCGACAGCGTTATTTTGCCGGAAAGCGGGTTCTCGTCACTCTGCCTGTTACGTTTCGATCCAATAACGAGATTGTTGCTGAGGCGGAAATGAAATACTTCGCGCAACCGTCCATTCAATTGAAACCGACCAGAGAGAAGCCTGCGATCAATCCGCTCTTCAAGCATAAGCTTAAAGCATCAGCAAGAATGATCGCCGGGCTCCGAGCAACGGTAGATAATCAGTTTTTGAGGTTGGACACCGCTCACGAGCGACATGCTGCTGGACCTCACGGAGAATTACTTGCTAAACGCCTTCAGGGTATTCTTCCTCACCTTCAGCAGACGGTGGCCGCTAGAACCAAGCACATTGATCAGACCCTCTCTAGAATCTCTGGGCTGAAACAGGTGGTGCTGATGGGAGCGGGGCTTGATATGCGTCCGTTTCGCCTCTGCCACTCCTTGGGGCGACCTACCTTTTTTGAAGTCGACCTGCCCGAGATGTTGGAGGAGCGTACGCGTGTGATTTCGCAATTGCAGCATCGACCGCTTGTTCAGCGTCGCATGGTTGCAGCAGATTTCAAATGCGATGATCTGGCTGAGGTGCTTTTGAAGCACCCAGACTTCGATCCCAATTTGCCGACTGCAGTGGTTTATGAAGGCTGTTCAATGTATTTCAGCGAACAGGAGAACCAGGAGATTCTCACCCTCCTGAGTCGATTACTGCAACACAATGACTCTCGTCTGTGGTCTGACATGGTGACAACGGATGTGGTCGACGGAACAACTCAGGTTAAAGAAATTGCCGCGTTTGTCGACGGGATGGAGCAGTTAGGCGAGAAATTCATCTTTGGCTGCAATGATCCAGTCGCTTTCCTTTCTGACTGCGGATACCGTCATTCCGAAGTGGTTACTGCTCAGGATTATCTGGTTAGTCCTGATCCTACCTTCGCCGCTTATCGATTTGTTGTGTCAGGAAGGTAATCCGTTGATGACAGCCGTTGTCTCCCCGGACTTGTTGGATCGCTCCTCTGGCCTCAGTTCTTCTTTTCTAGCTGAGTCTTAATCCATTCGCGTAACCTCGCTCTCAGGGGCAGGTTCCGCAACACCCATTGGTCACTGTGGTTTCGGAAGGGTAGTACATGGATTTCAAAATCGCCTTCAGGGCACACTTCCTTCAGGTAGCGCCGCGTGACTTCAACTGATTTTTCCTGAGTTATAAACTGTGGTCGGCCCTGAAGACGGTTGAGCCGTTCCACAGCGGATGCTCGATCGCTGTTTGGATAGTTCCACTTTCTAACACCGTCATAGTGGCTGTGGCAGATGAAACCCCGCCAAATCGCAGCAATCTCATCATCATGCAGCCCGATGTAATTACAGGCGATTGCTCCTCGGGAAAATCCGGTTAAGAAAACTCGATTTTGATCACCACCATAATCATCAATCAGCATCTGAACCGCCTCTTTGCAGTACCTGACGGTTTCATCAAGATCGCCCCACCATTGCAGTTGATTCTGTTGTTGAATTGAATTGACGTAAGGCAAGCAAACCCAAATGAAATCCCTTCCTCCACTAATCCCATAGCCAAGGTTACAGTCTTCGACTTTGCCACTGCATTGATCACCGATTGAGTTCTTGAAAGGACCATTTCCAGCATATTCGACAATGACCGGATACTTCGCAGCCGGTTGCCAGTTTTCGGGCAGATAAAGCGAGTGATACACCTCGGAGTTGGAGTATCGAGGAAGTTGATGCCTGACGCGGTTTCCCGCCGAAGGGGCGGTGTGGGTCATCCTCGGAGTTACGAGATCAAAAGCGATCTCGGATAAATCCGAATTGGCATCGGCGAGCGGTTCTGGCACCTGCGCGTTGATGTATTGGAGTGGTTCCCCATCGAATCCCAGAGTACACATCACTACCACAAAGCTCATGCGAATACCGATGGATTTCATTTGTCGGACATACCTCGTTACGAGGCAATGATTGGGAGGGTCGAATTGCATTGGACCGTTCCAGCTCTGGTTCATTACAGAGTGAGGTGTGGATTTCATTCGATCTTTGTCGTAGCGTACGGAATGTTAGTTGGTGCGATTCTGGCAATGAATGTGTAACAGATCGCGTGTTGGATTACTGTTTCTCTTCACCAAAGTTAGTCGCCGATCAAGGAAACCGTGAAGAAGCGCTCGCGTAGTCTAATGTATCCCGGAATGATGGTTAGACAGGAATAAAGTAGGATCAAGAAAGGTGAAGTACCTGATTCAAGAAGTCGGTGGGTGTCCAGTTGCGTTCCCTCTTGTAGCCAGCCTATGAGTAGGTAGGCTCCATTCGCTAACAGGCAGAAACTGAAGACCGTATCTGTGAGCTCTCCTTTTTTCACTCGATATAGCATCCAAGGAAAGAGTACGCCAAGGATTGGCCCGCTCCACAGAGTGATCAGCGGGTGAGGGTCAGGTGAGTGAATGCTGTATGGAAGCCGCCAAGGTACGAGGTCGTAATCTTGCAGTTTTGCGCCCGATAGAAAACCGCCAAGCAGGTGCCCTCCTTCGTGAAACAACAGCATTAGGGACCACGATAAAAGGGCAATTACCGTTAATTGGAAGGCTCGCCAGATCAAGTTTTGCTTCACTTCTCGTAAGCCTGCCACTCTGGAATGAACGCCTCGGTGAATGGATCACAATCCAATTGAATTTTGACCGCTAATAGATGCCAGCTGCATTATCCGTTACTTGCGCGTGGACAGTGAGGCGATCAGTCTGAAAATATTAAACGTGGAAGCGGTAAACAAATCTTCCAGTCCGCCGCTTTGTCAACTAATGGACAGCATTCGCTCCAATGCAATGAGACTCCACTGACTCGTTTCTTCGTCGACCTCTATCTGATTAACAACCGCGCCGTCGCGGAGGTTCTCGAGTGTCCAAGCTAAATGCGGCAGATCGATTCGATACATGGTCGCGCACATGCAGACCACTGGGCTCAGGAAGTGGATCTCTTGTTCCGGGTGTTCAGCTTTTAGGCGATTCACCAGGTGAAGTTCCGTGCCGATCGCCCATTTGGTTCCGGCAGGGCTTTGTTGAACGGTTGAAATGATTTTCCCCGTGCTACCGGACACATCTGCAAGGTCGTTCACGTTTCTCGGACATTCTGGATGGACGAGTATCTTGATTTCTGAATCTCTCTCTCGAAAAGCGGCGACGTGTTCAGGCCGAAACATTTGGTGAACACTACAGTGCCCTTTCCAGAGAATTACACGACTTTGCTCGATCTCTTTTTCAGTATTTCCACCGAGATCCACTGCGTAGGGGTTCCAAACGGGCATTTCCGATTCATCAATTCCCATCGAGAGAGATGTGTTCCGACCTAGGTGTTGATCTGGGAAGAAGAAGACTCGCTGTCCACGCTCAAAAGCCCACTCAATCACCGCTCTAGCGTTGCTGCTCGTGCAGACGATCCCACCATGTTTGCCGCAGAAAGCTTTCAGGCTGGCTGCACTGTTAATGTAGGTGACCGGGATCACCTTTTCCGTATCAATGATCTCCGACATATCTGCCCATGCATTCTCAACCTGATTGATTGCAGCCATGTCCGCCATTGAGCAGCCCGCAGCCATATCTGGCAGAATCACATCCACTCGCTGTCCATCTCGCTCATCAAGCTTTTCCGGGCGATTGGCAAGGATATCAGCCGTCTCTGCCATGACGTGCACACCGCAAAAAATGATGGTTTTGCAGGTCTTGCTCTCGGCCGCCATCTGGCTGAGCTGGTAGCTGTCACCTCTCAAGTCCGCGTGCTGGATGACGTCGTCTTGCTGGTAATGATGCCCGAGGATTAGCAGAGAGTCACCCAGTTCCTCGCGGACTTTGGTAATCCTCTCATTCAGTTCGGACTCGCTGAGGGTTTTGTAAGCTGCAAGTTCGTGGATACTGGAGGGATCTTTTGAGAGGTCAACGAGGTTATCGGTCGTCACTTCTATCGGCCTTGTGTTGGATGCAACCGCTTAAGCTTCAGCGGGTGTTAGGTGGGAAAGGACTTTCGCTTGAGTAAGGCAATCCGTTATCCCCGGAGTGTGTTGGTCATTGCTTAACACGTGGTGTCGAGCAATGCGATTTCGCTTGTGGGCAAGACACCGCTTAATTATAGCGGGTTTGCAATCCTTTGTACCCCCAGCATGATTCACCGAATGCATTACAGATGGTCTCAGTTCCCATTGCGTAACTTCCGAAGGAAGTGCACTTTCCAATGGCTGTCTGCCAAGAGCTTTCTGGACAGAGGGGAGTCCTCTGCGAAGAATCGAACGTCTTGATACGGTACCGATCGGAGCAAAATCGTTTCAGGAAACCGCCATTCACATTCTTTTGTCCAGTCATACGTCTTTCCCGACGGGTGAAAATAAAAGGGGGCTGATTTTGAGTGGATCGCACGTTTCTCGCCCCGAATGTATTTCACTTTTTTCGCCCCGTTTGAAAGTGCATACCGTTTTGTGATCGCGACTCCGTAAGGTTCATAATCCCATCGCTGCAGGTGTGGCCGATAACAGCGACCGGCAAGTAGTTCTGCCAACGACTGATTTGAAAAACATACCACCGGCTTAATTTGTTTGGATGCACTCGCTTGCGCGGTCAATTCACCCATGCTGATGATACGCCTGAGTGTGTCAATCGTGGTTCGCAAATGAGCTTTTTTGGGATCACAGAGAATGGCTCTCATGTACTCGCTCTTTGTTTCTCCGGGCCACAACGGGTTTGGGGCTCTTGTGCAATGAAAGAGCCATTGGTTTTTAGATAACTCGTTTGGGATTTCCCAGCTCTGATTTCGTTTTTGGGACCTTCTGTTTTTTCCGATCGAGACGCGTGGTGCACGGTCGAGTAATCCGATCCTTTCTGAGGGTGTCAGCTCCAGATTCAATTTTTTGGCACCCGATAGATAGAGGCGGCTCGCAGCACTTTCTCGATCGCCGTCGCGTATTTCACCGACATGCACATCCGCCAGGGGATCCAATCTCAGTCGCTCCTGTATGTATCTCTCGATTCGCCCGCCCTTTCGAACGTAGGGTGCATAGAGACGATCTGCCAGCCAGACGATTTGACGGTCAATGTCAGGCGATTCAATTTCATTTTTTTTTACCAATGGGTCTTTTGTCATGCAGCGAAGACTCGTTTTCCAAAGGACCGAAGCTTCGATTGCCCATTGCGAGATCGCGGTTTTCTGTCCGACCAAGACGGTCCTACCTTCAACCCTACGGGTGTTCATTAATTGACGGATTGATAGAGCGATTCGTACGATTCGTTCTGGACATTTACCGATGCGGCTGCAAACGATTCCGTCTAGAGGTTCTGTGC
>CAXQOB010000135.1:0-10051 GCA_964225475.1 Candidatus Nitrosopumilus sp.
TCATTGGAGCATGCGACCAAGCAGAATGGTGTGTTCGATTTCTTCGATTCGGTGAGGAGTCGGTCGATCTCGGGGTAAGGGTTCGAGGAGTAGGGATCGGAGGATTGAAACTCTCGGGAATACTCGAAGGGGAAAGAGTCCTCGGGGCCGATATGAGTTTTACCTGAGAGTGCGACTCGATAGCCTGCGTCGCGTAGGTAGTGAACCACTGACTTTGTACCGGGATAGACTCGCGTATGATTGGGCCACGCACCGGACTTAACCGGATAGATTCCGGTGTAAATATTGTGCCGAGTTGGAGAGCACATCGGCGCAGCTTGGAAGCAACGAGAGAACTTCATTCCTTGCTTTGCTAGTTTGTCCAGGGTGGGAGTCTTCGCTTGACCACCATAAACCCCGAGATCAAGGTACGTACAGTCATCAGCAATGATGAGCACAAGATTGGGCTTCTCAGCAAAGACAGTGGACGAAAAAACGAACAGAAAGACGGCTGGCAGAGTTAGTTTAATGAGGTGTTTGAGCATCCGAGTCTATGATGTTTGGATCAATTAATTCATAAAAGGGATTACGTGCTTCCTGATCAGGATACAGTGTCTTGGCATTTCCACGCGTCCGCAACTTGGAGTGGACGGCATGTGGGTGCGGACACGATCGAATTACTTGAGCAAATTGATCATGAAGCTCAAGACGATCAAGATTAGTAGGACGATACTGGCGGTGAGTTGTGCTCCCTG
The DNA here is from genome assembly GCA_964225475.1 of Candidatus Nitrosopumilus sp. GTDB lineage: Bacteria > Planctomycetota > Planctomycetia > Pirellulales > Pirellulaceae > Rubripirellula. Next base: position 735 of record CAXQOB010000135.1, read on the forward strand.
CAGCTTCTGCCCTCGAGCTTTCTCCTCCGTTAACTTATCGATTCGCTTCCAGAGTTCAGCGCAATTAGCACACTGGTTTTCTCGTTCGTTTTCCATTGGGGAGCTCTATTCCGTATTTGTTATTGTCAGTCGGAACATCAGGGCACTTCACTGTTTTCTGTCGTCCGGCGCGGCGGCTGTTTCGCGAGCAGGACGGTTTCTCACGCCTCGGTCGCAACCATTCGTCTCAGGTAGCTACTATAGCCGAAATCCTAAGTGATCAAATTGGCAGAAGATTTGTTTCCTGATCACTGCTTCCAAATGCCCCAACGTCGATGTTGTGTTTGTGGAGTAGCTCGAGCCAAAGATTGCACAGCGGCATTGGTTTTTCAGCAGTGCTCTGAGCCTGATGCCGGTAACCACCCCCGGCCACAATCGTTGGAAGGTTATTACAGGTGTGATTCGATGCGTCGCCAAAGTTGCTGCCAATGACGACCGTTGTGTGGTCCAGCAAGGTGCCGTCACCTTCCTTGATCTGGTCCATGTCGGTCAGGAACTGATTGAGATGTTTGACGATGTCCATCTCAATTCGACTTAGTGGATCAAGCTTGTTCTGGTTTCCTCCGTGATGTGACAGTGTATGCCAACCTCCCGTTGCGCCGGGGACCTGAATGGCCCCATAAATCCAGTCCAAGCTGAGTGTGATCACACGAGTCGAATCGGTTTGAAGAGCGAGCCGAGACAGTTTTAACAGGTTCTCAATTTTCGTCGAAAAAGCGAACTCGGGGTCATCGTTTAGCGCATCCGGGGCGTCTGGCTTCGCCGTGTCGAGCCAAGAGGATTCGTGCGCGATTTGCTTTTCCAATTCGGCAATCACATTGCGATAGGTTTCAATTTTACGTGTTGAGGATGCCCCGCTGACCGATTGATTTTCCATTTGTCGCATGTCGCGTTTTAAGCAAGCGATGACGTTTTGGTCATTCTCAATCTGGCTGCGTTTTGCGGAAAGGTCTTCTTCGCCAAACAGTTTGTTGTAGATTTGATTGACGTCATGGAGCGGAGGTATCGCGACGCCACGATCATTCCAGGAACATCCCCAGCCACGGTCATAGATGCTGAGCGGTAAAAATGAAAAGCGAGTCTCCCCGCCCATTTTGCGTGCGAGCACCTGATCGAGCGAAATCGAGTTAACGAAGTTCGCAGCCTCGGGCTTCGGTACACCCGTCAGGAACGACTTTTCCGAATCATGATTGCTAGTTTCCATTCCTGGGTGATAGAGGTTCTCAAAGACGGTCAGCTTGTTCTTCGTCTCGATCGACTTCAAGTACCTGGAAGTGGAGAGGTCGCCACGCGTCTTTGGGAAAAAGTACGGTTTGTAGAATCCCAGCGAATTGCAGATGAACATGACCCGTTTCGGAGCGGGCTTCGGAGCAGTGGCAGCGCGAAGACTCAGCGAGTGCATCGCCAGTGGTAAGGCGGCACCGAATCTCAACACGTCTCGTCGTGTTGGCAAGTTCATTTATGATCATCCTGATAATCAAGTTTTAGGCAACAAACGATGCAAGCCGCATTCATTCCGGTGCCCTCGTTTCGATACTGCTCTCATTCGTTTCCAGCTGAACCGAATAGACAAGCACACTCGTCACCAACTCTCGTATTCTACAGCCTTTTGGAGGGATCATTTCCAATAAATCAAGCCGTTGCCTCAAACTGGGCCCATATCCATTAGCGTACTCAAACAGCGTTTTGGCAAAGTTGTAACCGATCTTCCGTTTATCGGAGATTAAAAACTGCTTTAGGCCGAAGATGTTTGCAAACTCTTGATCGTTGATTTCTCCCGCTGTATCAACCTCGGAAGTGGTTTTGAGATAGCCTTGCAAGCGATAGGTAAACGTCCCTCGGTGTGGTAATTCGGTGGAGTAACTCGTTCGCCACTGACCTGTTGAGTCAAAATTCTCCAGCGCAAATCCATAAGGGTCGATACTTTTATGACATGCGTAGCAGGTGTCGCTGTTTTTGTGCTGTGCAATTTGCTCACGCAGCGAAGCAGCGTTGTCTCCATGCTCGGGCTCAATTGCTTTCACCGTTTCTGGCGGAGGTGAAAGCGGAGTGCCGACGATGTTCTTTGAAATCCATGCGCCGCGTAGAATCGGTGATGTGTTGAAACCATCAGTCGTCACCTTCAGAACACTTCCCATGGTTAGCAGTCCGCCACGTGGAATGTCGGGGCCAAAAGAAACCTTTCTTATTTTTTGACCGACCACATCGTCGATACCGTAGTGATTCGCGAGCCTCTGGTTGAGAAACGAATAATCTGAATCAATCAACTCGCTGATCGGGCGGTTTTCACGAATTAGATGGGCGAGGTAAGCTTCCGTTTCGAGTGGTAGGTAATGATTTAGCAAATCGTCGTAGCGTGGATACAGCTTTAGCGACGGTGATACATGGTTCCATGATCGAAGGTTCAGCCATTGATCGCAAAGCGACTGAACCATGCGATCCGAACGTGGATCGTCTAGCATGGCAGCGATCTGATCTCGCAGAGGCAGGTTCGATTCGCCAACGCGGTCATCCGGTACAGATCTCCAGATTATTCGTGCGAGTGCTGCAGTATGGGAAAACTCTTTGCTTGAGTATTCACCGGGAGTCATTAGGAAACGGTGTGAACAAATCAGGGCTTTGAAGCCGGTTTTCGCAGCTTCAACGAAATCGCCATCACTCCGAAGTCTTGCGTCGGCGACTTCAAAATACGGTTGCAATTCAGCATCGGAAAGATTCGATCCGAATGCACGCTTTGCAAATCGACGGATGGCAGCACGCAGATCCTCCGTGCCATCAGACTCAATTGAAACCTCTGACCTTTCCGGTTTCTCATCAAGCGAAACGATAACATCCAGCTTGCCGATCGATGCGAGCGATCGGCCATCGATACTGTACGATTGCGTCGCAAGGAACTTCAGAAATGGAGCATTTGTTGCAACGGAGAACGGAATCGGTTGCTCGTTCGCAAGTCGTGTTTCGAGATCTCCGCGGGCGATTGGATCGCTCCAGTGCTCGCCGTCTTCCGATGCGTAGATTTCAAACTTTTCAATCTGACCATTTCCGTTGCCGCCAGACCACGTTGCATAGGAAAGCCCTTCGATCTTGTGACGGCTAGGATTGTGGAGGATCACGTAATGCGGAGGCTCCGCCAGCGTCGGCTTGAAACGCGTGTGCCAAAATGTACGGTTGGAACCATCCTGCAGCTTCTCCTTTTCCATCCCGGCCTGAAAGCTGCTGACAGTGACACTGCCACCGATCTTCTTGAGGTTGGTTTGGTAACCCGAAGCGTCGGGAAGGAATTTCTCCGAGTCATGCTTTGGGTTGCCACTTGTTTGGATTGGCAGATCTCCAAACAGCATCCCATAGCGACTTGGTGGCCACGCATCCTGCAGCGGACCGCGCGCTGTCATTTGCTTGATGTAAGCACCTCGCTGCGGATTTTTCTCGCGAAAGTTGTCCTTGTGAAAACAATGCACGGAGATATTTTCTCCAGGCCTCAGGTACGCGCGGATCGTTTTCGATTCGACCTGTTCGCTGCCAATGGAGATCACATCAAGCAGTCGTTGGGGCTGAGGACGATCGTCGGCGTAGTAGTACTTCCCCGCGTGAACTTGAATGCTGACATCGCCCTGTAAATCACCGACCTTAGCGGCATCAAACGTCAGCTCATACCAACCCGCTATCGACGGCTCGAAATTGTCGTAGAAGAACGAGTAACTATTTCCGTTATTGGCTCGCGTCCATGAGAACAACACACCGTCTTTGTAGTCGCGTAGATAAATGTTGTAGGTCTCGTGACTGTCCTGCAGTTTGTTGGTCACCCATGTTTGCTCATTCACAAACCCATCAGTCGGTAACGCATGCTCCAGCATGTCATCGGCAACGGCGAAGTAGCTGGTGAGCATTTCGCGACTGAGTCCGATGCGTCGGTTCGAATCAAAAGTCAGCGTGCCCCGGTCTTCTGGTACTTGTGCGGCCAGATCGAGCTGCGTCCCCAATAGGTCGTTCACGCTGTAGACGAATTCGTGCCGACTGAGCCTTCGGAATGCTTTTGGCTTCGATTTAGGCTGTTGATTGGCCAGCCACGTCAGCATTTTGATTCGCTCCGCATCCGACGGTGTATCCACATCCGGCGGTGGCATCTTTGCGGTGGCAATATTCTCGAAAATCAGTGTTGCTTCAAATGGTGGACCCTCAAGCTTCGCATCAAGATCGAAGTTGCCTTCTGCGTTTGGGCCCTTGTGACAGTCCAGGCAATACCGACCGAACAATTCGATCGTGTCCTCCGCAATTAATGAGCTTGAGACAAAGGAGAGGTAAAGGAGTGCTCCTGCACTCCTGAGCAACCGAACGATGCGACTGAAGTTCATTTTGATTCCTCACGTAATCGTCGATTCAATTGCTCCGCCCGTTTTTGATCATTGAAGTTCTTCATGTCATCGTGTGAATTTCGTGGGCTGTTGGCTTTGTATTGGGGTGGCATCATGGGTTGACTTGAGGAAGTCTCGGAGTTCCAGGATCAATCTCGTTCGTTGATTTGTTTGTTCCGATCTTTTCAATTTGCGGACGGGTCCTCTTGATTTAGATCGTGGAAAGGATCACCGATTGAATTCCAGCACCGACTGATATGCCATTCGCTGTAGATAGTTTTTCACTTCGCTGCTGAATCTCACTGTTGGCTCGCCGCCGTCGGGATCTTTACCATTTTTCAGTTTGGTTTCCGTGACCGATGCAAAATTTAAATGCTCCGGGCTCTTTCCAGTCATTGCAGCGTAAAAGAGGTTGGCGACAAGAAAAGCACACGTTTGATTTGGATGGCCGTCATTGTGGTAGCGAAAGACAAGTTCAGTGCCGGGTTTGTCAGTCTCGCCCCTCTGAATGTTCTTAATTGCCAGCGGTACAGGGATTACGGCCTTGGGTCGAAGCGTCTTAGCCATGCGTAAACCGACTGCCGTGTCGCGTTCCGCAGAGGTAATGTTGTAGGGTTCGGTCACCGGGTTTTCGTTTTGCGTTTCAGGTGAGGTCATGTAGAGGATCACCTCAGCGCCCTGTGATTTCGCGATCTCCGCAAGCTTTGTGGCATACCGTTCATAACCCTGATTGGGTTGATCCGAGACATCACGCCAACTCTGGAGTACAACGTAGTCCCACTGGGTCTTGCGATTATCTTTAAGCAGTGCTTCATGGCTGCTGATCGCTTTGGCGATGTGGCTATGGATCCCTTTGAAACGCACGCCTGTCTTACCCAGTGATGACCAATGCTCGTTCCATTCGTCGGGATCTGGGGGAGTGTCGGATTTAAGGAACTGACGCATTGCGGCGATTCGCCGAATGATGGTTTCGTTCGTAAGCGTGCTTTGTTCGATGAAACTCTGGCTGTAGTAGTAGCAGGAGTGCTTGAACATGTTCTGACCGCCATAAATCACACGCTGCACTTGAACGTCGGTGTTCGGATCGCCTTCTTCAAGAATCTGCTCCACGAGACCCGCAATGTCGTGCCGAGCCGTATAGCTGTTGCCAAGAAAAAGGATTTTCAACTCCTTTGCGGAGGATGTGATGGCTGATGAAACAGCGAGGGTGATGACTGCGATTCGTAAGAGCATGCAATGATTTCCAGCGTTGCTACGATTATTTTCGAGTGGGGATCCTAATGGCTTCGATGCCTCGAATCAATCTAAGCGTCCCAGCGTGTATCGGGATCAATAATAACTACCATTGTCACGACATAACTTGATAATGCAAAGAATAGCAACTTGTGATCGATGAAAGTCGATGGTTTAGCTGTTCACTCCTGCTTCTCGGTCTAAATACTAGACCGACTTTGTGCTCAACACAGACGGCACGTTCCAAGGCGACCATGATCGTTGTTGCCCGCTCGAGTGATCGAAGGAAAATAACGAAGGGTTGATCATGTGAAACGAGGCCAGTTGGCAAGAAAGAAACGCCGCCAACTATTGACGTCTAGGTTGCAGCTATTTGAGCCTCGGGTCCACCCATTCAGTGACGCGGTTCCGCCGCGGTCTTTGCGGCGGATGGACACACGGCTCCGTGTAGAACGAAGCTCCGGTACGCAAGCCAAAATCTTCAAAGTCAGAAAAGGAGCGAAGCTCAGCCAACACTCGCCAGTCGCTTGACGCGTTCCGGATCGTCATCGCTTTTGGCCTCTTTCTGGAAAGCGATTCGTTCGACCTCAATCCCTTGGAAGCCAGCGTTGGTTTCAAAGTCGTTGAACAAATCAATCACATCTTGATCAATGTGCACAGAGTCGGATCCGTCAATCACCAGTTTTGCACCAGGCTCAATTTTTAGAAGTGCCGACTGTATATCACCCTTGTTGAGGAAAAAGACACTTTCCGCCAATGTCATTCGGTGAACGATTTTGCCAGACTCATCGGATGTGGTCATCCAGAAGCTCTTCACGTAATTGCTTTTCAGGATGAAGAAGATTGAACCGACCAAACCTATGCCAATACCGCGCAGAAGGTCGGTGAAGAGAATGGCCGAAATGGTGATCATGAATGGCAAGAATTGATTCCACCCGAGTTTGTAAATAGCAATAAACTTCGAGGGGTGTGCCAGTTTGTATCCAACGATAAACAGAATGGCCGCGAGGCTGGCCAGTGGAATCATGTTGAGTACGAACGGGATAGTGACGACGCAAACAATCAGAAACAAGCCGTGCACGAACGCTGCAAGCCGTGACTGTGCGCCGGATTGAATGTTGGTGGAGCTTCGCACGATCACCTGTGTTACTGGTAAACCACCGATCATACCCGACACAAAGTTACCTATCCCTTGAGCACGCAGTTCCTGATTCAGGTCCGTTTGTCTGCGTTGGGGATCAAGTTTGTCGGTCGCCTCCGCGCAGAGTAGGGATTCCAGACTCGCAACGATGGCCAGCGTCAATGCAGTGATGAGGATGGCTATCGCAGCTTGGAAGTCTGTGATGCCGGCAGATGTCGCACCCTCTGATGTCGTCGACAACTGTTCCTCATTAATCGCAGAGGGGTCGAAATGAGGAAACGTCAGTGAGATGCCCTCAGGCAGAGAAACAAGGTGATCAGAGCTCAGTTGCATCGAACTAACAAAATTAAAGCCGAGGCCCATCAAAATTCCAGCAACTACCGCGACCAGTGGACCCTGAATAATCTTTGACCAAGCAAATTGTTTGATCACTTTGGTTTCCCACAGGATCAAGATTGCGAGGCACACAACACTGATGACGATAGCGGCCGGCGTGCTCGCCTCGATGGCGTGGCTCAATTCCGAGAATGTGTTGTATCCATCTGATTGAGAGAACGCTAAGTCACCTTCATAATCTTTGTCATATCCAAATGCGTGAGGAATCTGTTTCAGGATGATGATCAGGCCGATCGCCACTAGCATCCCTTTGATGACCGCGGTAGGAAAGTAGTATCCGATCGTTCCTGCCCTGAAGCAGCCCAGTAGGAACTGGATAACACCTCCCAAGACGACAGCGAGCAGGAAATTCTGGAAGCCGAGGTACTGAATTGCTGGCAATACGATCGCAACCAAGCCAGCGGCAGGTCCACTGACTCCGAGCGAAGAATTGCTGAAAAGCGTTACAACCAGACCACCAACGATCCCGGCAATGATGCCGGACAGAGCCGGTGCACCGGATGCCAAGGCGATTCCAAGACAGAGTGGTATGGCTACGAGGAAAACGATCAAGCCGGATGGAACATCAGTTTTCCAGTGCTTCAATTCTTGTCGCATGGTTTTGGCTCGAGCAGTTTACGATGGCAAAAAATTTAGTAGCTTTTGAGCGGTATTATAGAGCAACAACAACCCCGAAGACTGCCGTATTTGCGAGACGTTGAGGCCTGTTTTGCGTCGATCACGCGACCGCAGTACGAGTGGGTTCATTCGTCGGTTCATCACCGGCAGCCGGAAGCTTCGCAGCAACGCCAGAGAAAAAATTCAAATACACCCACAAACGCTGCCAACCTGTACTCGATTTCGTCAAATCCTTGGAGATTAACTTGGTCGAATCGAGGCGGAATCCGTCGGTATTTACACAAACTTAACAATTGCTTGCCTCCACTCCACGAGGGAATGGCGAACTCCCCCGTTTGGGGATCGGTATGGGCTGTCTTATTTTAGAATGGGAAGCTGCAGCCAATCTTCCTCGCGTCTTGGGTCGTCTGGTGTGGTGTCAGGGATAGGGTTTTGTCATCTCCATCGCAACCCAATCAAACGACTCTGCCTCACTACTGGGTACACATTTGTGTTTTTTTGAAGACCCAGTATTTCCATCTCAAAGCCAACGCCCATGAAGATAATGCCCGAAAAATCTGTGCAATTCATCCTCCTATTGGTTGCTGCTTTCCTCGCACCAGATGCTGCAGCGGAAATCGCTCCCAAGACTTTGGGTGAGCTTCAGCAATCTGAATTAATTGTGATCGGTACCATTGAGGAGATCAGGATTGAAGCCGAGCGTTCGCGAATCGAACGGGCTTTCGGCAACTATGACTGGGGAATCTACATCAAACTACGGGTCGAAGCGGTGGAGAAGGGGCAACTCGACGGAACGGAGTTGGAGTTTCGCTGCTTCAGAATCAAGTCCCGTCGATCCGCAGCTGAATATTTGACCCCGAGTGGTCATCGGCCAATTCCGGGAGTTGGTACACGTGTTCGTGTTCATCTCAACGCGGGCAAGTCGGACTGGGGGGCGGCATTGCCTAACGGAATCACGATGCCTGACGCGACCGATGAGAACGTCTGGTCAGATGATCACCTGTCGGATGCTGCGGAGGTACTTGAGTTGAGAAGCTTGATGTACACCTACGTTTTACCGCTAGAGTTGTGGGGGATCCTCCTCTTTTTTATCACCCCCATCGCCATCATCGTGAGGCGATTGAGGCGTCGCTCCCAGCAACCGAGTGCGGGAGTAGAGGATCAGACAGAGTGATTGGAAAAGGACGACGCTGGAACGTCGGCCTTGGAACAAAGAGAGACTGCGGTACACGTCGCGTTCTCCTCCATTCGAATAGAGCCAACGTGGATGAGAACTCGGTCAGGCTGCGGGGACAGCGTCTCATCTTGCGTTGGCGCAGGAATACCATCCTCATGAAAAGGTCACCGAGGATGAATCATCCGAGGTGACTAAGCAGACGCCCACTGCTGTAGGGAGAACGATAGGGCAATCAGAGGGCACACCCCAAGTGTGAGTAAGAATCACTAATGCTGAAAAGCCAATAAAAAAGCCGCTGTTGGTGCTCAATGAAGGCTCCAGAAGCGGCATGGACTACACCCCAGAGGATTCGAACCTCTAA
>CAXQOB010000136.1:0-53760 GCA_964225475.1 Candidatus Nitrosopumilus sp.
CCAAAACCTGACTTTCGAGAGTATCCATTGACTTTGCATCCTCGAACTTCTGCCAGGCCTGCTGCTCCGGACTCGAACAACCAACGACTAGAGCTGTGGTGAGAAGCAACATCATTGCTCGCAGAGCGAAAGTTTTGACGATGTAGTGACTTGATTCCCGCAACTGGTGGGGCGTAATGAACAAGGTGGACTCACTGAACTAAAAACGAGGGCTTGGCCTTCTGGAAACCAAGGATTCACGGAAGGAAAGCGAGGGCGGGGGGGGAAGGTGAGGGCGCGAAACAACGACACCCCGGCAGGCAAGTATAGATTCGGGTCAAATTGGCTACCTGCCTCAGGAAAAACCCAAAAAAAACCATTGCGAATTGAGATAAAAACAGGTCGAGCTGAGGTTCTAGCGCAAACCCGTAACACGGCCAATTAAGCCGATTCAATGATTTGATGAATCTAGGCTAACTGGGTGATCGCAAGTAGCCTCGCGGGATAACCGAGACCTAAATGGTCATATTAAAGTCAACGGGACCGAAAAATATCGCTCGTAATCACACGAACAATTAGATCTCGGAAACCGAATCCCTCTCGCTCCGATGCCGCGGCTATTTCTAGTAATTCTTGCCGATCTGCGAAGCCCATTGATCGACCAGCGGCGTAGGTTGCAAGTTTCTCTGTTAATGTTTCAACAAAGAGGTGTTTTTTGGCGAGCAGCGCAGACTTCATTCCTCTTTCGTCTTGAAAGGTTTCACCCGTTGGCAAATGACCCGATCCATCAATCAACCATTTCGAGTTGGCTGATCCTGAATAATGGCTTCGATACGCTCCTACCGGATCAAAAAACTCCAACGCAAAACCAAGGGGGTCGATTTTGCGATGGCAAGCTTCACATGTCGCAACTGAGCGGTGTTTTTTCAGCTGCTCGACAATAGTAACGGACCCCCGGATATCTGGTTCAATTGGATCAACATCCGGCGGTGGAGGAGCCGGTGGAGTGCCAAGGATATTCTCCAGGATCCACACGCCACGCACGACGGGGGACGTTTCAATGCCGTTCGCAGTTAATGTGAGGATGCTTCCGTGACCCAAAAGGCCGCCGCGACGGTCATCCGAATCTAATCGAACTTTTTTGAAATCCTCTCCATACACTCCATGGATCCCATAATGAGCTGCGAGCTCACCATTTAGGAATGTATAATCGCAATCGAGCATATGAATGACCGATTGATTGTTCATCATCAACTCGGAAAGAAAAAGATATGTCTCTGTTTTAAAGTGTTTCTCCAAACGATCACGATAATAAGATTCGAATGCGCGTGGGTCAGGCGGCATTGATCCAAGGTTACTGATCCCAAGCCAGGTGTCTGCAAAATGCTGAACGAAATCGTTTGATTTCTGATGATTGATCATTCGCAACGCCTGTTCTCGAAGCACCTCCTGATTCAAAATAGTGTCGTTGTTTGCGGCTAGCATCAAGGCTTTGTCAGGCATACTACCCCAAAGAAAATATGACAACCTTGCCGCCAACTCATGGGAGTTCAGGTCACCTGGTTCTTGATCGTTCCCTTCATCTAAAAACAGAAACCTTGGGGAGATTAAAATAGCAGCCAAACCTTGCTTGACGGCATCATCGCGGGCCCGACCATTTGCAACTTGTTCCTCGACGTAGTCGATGTAATGCTGAATTTCCGACAACTTGACCGGCCGTCGAAAAGCTCGGGTAGCAAAACGAAGCAGCGTTTCTGCGATCTTCAAGTGACTCGGTTCGGTTTCATTTCCGTAGAGCAATTGATGGCTCACGGGTGGCCAACGATCATACGTAGGCCCTGTGATACTAAATTTTCCGATCCGTACCCTTGGACCATGGTAAACCTCGGATAAAAGCGGATTCTCTCTATTCTTATCGAGCTTATTGACTATCGCTTGCATTTCGCGGTTACCAAGAGATGCAGCATCAATCTGTGTTTTTGTCGGACGAATCACTTCAGGGTGATATTTTTCGGCAACTCGCCGGATATTCCCTTTTGAACTAATTCCATTCGTCCAACTAAGAAATGGCACAGCACCCCTATTCAGCCAAACTCGAACAGACATCCACTGAGGCGTCTGATCCGGTAGATCCCAAACCTTGATTAACTGTCGTTGGTCCGCCGCGTTCTTGCTTAAAAGTTCAATATTTGGCGCGACCCAAACTGATAGTTTTAACGGCTGATCGCGAAAACGATTGAATTCCTCATGTTCATAACCATGCAGAATCCGGTCCATCGAGGCTGCCTCCACACCAATGGTATACCAACCATCAGCAGGAACACCGCCTTGTTTTACGAAGTCGTTAACAAAGTTCGGATGCCTCTCAACCGGTTGCCCGTGACCAATCTCAATAGATTGGTCATCCACAAATAATCGCCAGGTTACCGGGGCACGCTCATACTGATCGACTCCATTAAAATCATTGCCTGAATAAACCCAACTTTTTGACTTTGGTTGCTCGGCACCAAAATAAGATGCCGCCTCGATAGACATCGTGGCAACTTCCAAATAGCGTCTCAATTGAATCTCAGATAAAATGAGTGCGTCACCGTTGTTATCAAAACCTTCTCTTAAAGCATCGACCGGAAAATCTGATGTCACAGAAAAAAATCCCGGGCGCAACCCCAGAAGATCCCTCATCGTGTTGACATACTCATAACGATTAAGCCGCCTCATAACGGTCGATTTGGGAATTGCAATTTGAGCAATTTCCTTTAATTCTTGCGTCAAATAATTCACGACTTGCTCTGTTTCAAGGCGCGAAGGTTGCTTTACATCCTCGTCAGCAGGAGGCATTTCCCCCCGATTCAGAACGTCTAAGATTTCTCGCAAGACAGTCGACGATGATTCGTGGGTACGCAACAAGTCACCTAACTCGTCAAAGCGTCTATCTGCCTGTTGCAATTCTGCGCCATGGCAAGCTGTGCAATATCGATTGAGATAAGCAATGACCTCAGGATGATTCTTAGATAGTCCGTCAGTATTTTTTTCGTCACCAAATGAAGACGAAAAAAAACAGACCGAAATGGCAAGCACTCGAACGAAGCAATATTGCTGACTGAATCTTATGGCTGGTAGTTTCATCAGATTAACTCGAAACCAGATAAAGTTCCCTTAGCAGCATTAAAAGAATCTGTTTCTACTCCAAACCTTTGAAGCATTGAAACGAACAACTTCCCGGCAAGGGTTGATGCCTTCTGTCTGTCATCCTTGAAATATGACCGATGCTCACCATGGCGAAATCCGCCTCCTGCAAGAATGATTGGCAGATTCTTATTAGAGTGGGAACTTGCGTTGCCCATTCCCGATCCGAACAAAACCATCGTACGATCAAGCAATCGATGACCAACACCATCATGCATTGAGCGGAGGTTATCGAGGAATCGGCCAAACTGTTCCATATGGAATTGCTCAATGACAGACAATTCCTTGATGTACTCGGGAACCTTACCGTGGTGGGTTAACTGGTGATAACCTCGCGTGATATTAAAGCCACCATAATTCGCGCCGATATCAGCTAATGCCAATGAAATCACACGGGTAGAATCGGTTTGGAGAGCCAAACTCATCAGATCATAATAGAGGGGCACCCGATCGATAAAATCAAGCTGATTGGCGTTGCGGGGCAATTTATAGTTAACATCAGCCTTGGGACGATCAAGCCATTCTTTGGCTTGTCCAATACGACGCTCTACTGCGCGCACCGATTCTGAGTACTGATCTAACTTTCTCCTATCCCGTGCTCCCACACGCATGGATAACGAACGCATATCATTTTTGACCAGATCCAAAAGACTGCGTTGTGAATTCATTCTCTGCCGAGTCCGGTTGTTTGACTCGACAGGTGTTTGCTGAAAGAGCAGACGATAGATTGATTCGATGTCGGTCATGGGTGGAATCGCGACTCCTGATGCGTTCCAAGACAGCATATGATTGACATCATTCCCGCTCGCCAACTGCAACGATGCATAACGCGTTTTCGATCCGATTAACTGAGCAGCTTTTTGATCGAGACTGATGTTTGCTTCAGGCATACCAGCTGAATTCTTTGACAACACTCCTGAAAGAAAGGCGTGGACACCGCCATGTCCACCCTGTGCATTGACACCATGATCGAGACCAGAAAAGATCGTGAAATCATCTCTCAGATAATCAATGGGTTTCAAACGAGGGGTCGAAACATAGTTCTTCCCAAACTCTGTTGGGAAGAACAGCTGAGGAACCATTCCAAAATTGATTCCAATGCATACCAAACGCATCGGTGATTGGTCATCTGAGCCTGACTCGGCAAACGCCTCAAGTGCCGGCAAAGCCATCAGCGATCCACCAGTGCCTCGGAGCATCGACCGGCGATTGACGCGACTAACTACCATTGATTCTTCTCGACTTTCAATCCTTACTCCCTAGTTGAATCGATCAATCTAGATCGTCATCTATTCGTTCGCTTGTTTTTCTTTGCTCGCGACTTGAATGATTACCACTGTATTTGGTTCCGCTTGAATACTTTACTCGCCAAATAAATTCGGGGTCTCCGGATAAACAGGCCTCTTCCCTGTATCCTTACCCAACGCCCCAGGTTGTACCGTTGGACATTGATTGAGCAAGAAGTCTAATTCTTTCCTTATCGCAGCACTGTTCGGTGTCAACGCCGTTCCGAGGTTATTCGACTCATCTAAATCTACCGGCACTTCATAAAACCTGCCATCGCGATAAAGCTTGTATCTCGCTGTCCTGGCAAATTGTCCGGGCTGTTTATTCCAGTAACATTGATAGTGACACAAAACCCATTCACGTGGATTACCGGATGCACCATTGAGCTGTGGGAAAAAACTGCGGCCATCAAACGGTTCTCTGGTATCAGTTTTTTTTCCAGCAACATCAAGGAGTGTTGCGTAAAAATCAGTAAAATCGACCAAGTCAGGTAATGCTTTCCCTGAAGGTGTATGGCCCTTCCAGCGAGCAATCAATGGAACGTGAGTTCCGTTGTCTTTCATGCCTGCTTTACCACCTTTAATCTCCACTCCATTCCACTGGGAACGAATGCCGGTATTGGTTCCGTTGTCAGCCGTAAAAAGGATAATTGTCTCCTCACCTAACCCCAGCTCATCGACTTTATCGGCAATACGTCCAATCAAAAAATCCATGTATTGCACCATCGCAACGAAATTCTTTTTCTTCTCCACAGGACTCTTGGGTGCTTTATTGAGTTGCTCGGTGATCGGCTGATCGCCAACGGTTTTAGGCGTGGGAACAAACGGATCATGTACAAGCACCATGGGGTAGTAAACAAAGAATGGTTGCTCACGATTTCTCTCAATAAAATCGCATACAAAATCCGTCAGCAAATCGGGCCCGTACTTTCCAGCATTCTGTTCCTTAGAAATGAACGTCCCATTTTGCTCCAACGGTGGATTCCAAAAGCGTTCTCCGCCATCTCCACCCTTACCCTTGGTCACCTGCCATAACAAGGACTCATCAAATCCAGCTCGATTAGGTCGGCTCGCGTCCTGATTGCCGGGCAGTTGATTGTACAAACCGTTCAATTGCCACTTCCCCGCTATTGCCGTCTTATAACCGGACTCCTGCATCATGTGACCAAACGTCCGCTCTTTCGGATTCAGGTAACCAAAATGTGTGTAGTTCCTGAAACCGTATTTGCCCGTCATTAACTTGACCCGAGATGGGGTGCAAATTGGAGTGGAGTAACAGTGTTCGAATTTGACTCCCTCCGCCGCCAGCTGATCAATCCGAGGTGTATTGTAATCCTCACCTCCATAACATCCAAAACACTCCCAGCTGACATCGTCCGCCATGATCAAAATCACATTTGGTCGATTCTCGGCATGAAGTAAAGCTTGAAAACAGCTAAGACAAATCCAGAACGCAAGTCGGTTGAATGCCATCGATGATCCACTTGGAAATAAAATTCGTTGACGAATTGTTGCAGCTGAACAATAGACAAATAATCAATAACGAACTGCTGCATGCGTGAGGCAATCCAGCAGGCTTGCAATTAACGCACCAACTATTTCATCGTATCATAGACGAAGGATTCAAGATCTCACGAGAAATACGAACAATGAACGGATTACAAATTATTTTCGCATCACTCATGCGGACCAATGGTTCGCTGGCTGAGCAATCCGCGTAGATATTTTATGGAAAGGACTTGAGCGGTTGGATCAAGTTATCCATCCAATTAAAGTCATCGATGAACCGTAAACAGCTTTGCAGCTTTTGGCATCTACACAGTCGGTTCGCTCACGCGAGTAGACTAATGAATCGGCAGCACTCGCGCCGCAATGACTAGGGATTGCTCTTACCAATACAAATAAGCTCTTTCATTGTTCGAGCGAATAGTCGCCCCTTATCAAATGACAGACTGGAGAGTGACCAGGTTTGCCCTGCCGGTCCGAGATCACTGATGGATTGCAGAGCGGTTTCATCCAAATGCTCTGCGTTCCATTTGAGTACATAAACTGTTCCTAGCATTGTGGGCATATACAGATAATCGCCGACCACAATCGGACTCGCCGCAGAAACATGACCCCAACCGTCCAAGGTTGCCCGCCTATCTTGATAGACGATGAAACCATCCTGATTACGACCATCATTTTGAAGTGCCTGCCCCCATAACCAAGATTCTTTGTCTTGCCCTCGAACAACCTGCACAGGCACCTCAAGGTACTCAACTTTTGATCGCGCAATATCGACACGACCAATCAAGTGCTGTTGGTGCGATCGAAAAAAATGGTAATTACCGATCAAACAGTTCGTATGATAAGTAATGGGCCGAAATTGCTTATCATAAACTAGATCGATGTTTTCTTCTTTTGCATAAGCAGTTTTGTTTTTCTGAAATCTGCAAACATCAACCCCTCGATTCAGAGAGATCGAAGATTTGATCTGTCCAGTTTCCATATTGATGTGGTGATGTTCCATACCAACAAATGCGAATCCAGACTCATTTCGCCAAACCGAATTCTGATGAGCGTGATAGGTATTCCACGGTAGATCCCAGACCGTTTTACCCGTAATAGCATTGATGAGCGAAAGCCCATAAGGCTCCTCCGGTGGTTGATGTCCACCACCACGCCCAGTCAAGATAGCCTGCTCTCCATTGGTTCTCTTCGCGAGCATGGAAAGTGAGTGAACAGAAGAAGCGGCGTCTGCTATCCACGCGAGATCACCCGTTTCAAGGTTGTAAGCATGCAGTCGAGTCCAAAGCTCATCACCGCGTCCTAACGGCTTTGCTCCTGATTTGGTGGTTGCGGCAACGGGAAGATTCTCAGCAACCGTACGAACAAAAATAACGTTGCCATCACAAAGGATCGGCTCTTGCTGCCGTGCATGGTGTCGACCGAAGGGTACCCACTGTCGCTGCCAGATGAGCTTGCCGTTGAAGTCATAAGTCTGGATTGACCCACCGACATTGATGAAGCAAACATACTTCCCATCGGTGACAGGTGAAGCGGCCGTGTTGTCACTGAATCCACTTGCCATGTCCGTTATTCGATATGCCGGTAAGCGACGTCTCCACAATTCTTTGCCGCTCCTTGCATCAAAACACAAACCAAGGATATCTCGACCAGACTCCGCATCCTGTTTCATTGCTGTGTGGCACGTGAGGAATACTCTGTCCCCTGAGATAATGGGTGTGCTTTCGCCGGTATTCGGCAGAGAAACTCGCCATAACACCGATTCATTTTCCGCGACGCTGAAACGATTTGGCGCCGTACCCGGGACGCAAAAATTCTTATTTGGCCCCGCGGCCTCCGCCCAATCTGCGCAACTTTTTCTTCCATCGCCGAGAAAAGCCATCAGAAAGATGAGCAGGGCGGGTATTCTGGATTGCACGAATTGCTCAAATAGCAATCCCGGATGCAACAACGTGATTTCGTTTTTCATCGGCTTGACCTCGATCGAAAGAAAGAACATCCAACCGATTTTAGAATCACGGTGAATCTTTTTTGATCATTAGAGATAGTTTAACACACAACGATCAGGTACCGAACTAAACAGACTCGTCTTCCCCATTCAGTACCCGAATTCATTGACATCCATCGAAGCGAAAACTAGCCATGACCTTGAGATTGTTGACGTTATCTTTTCTGCTGTCTTGCATTAACACGTGCATTGTCACCAAAGCATTCTCAGAAAACCGACCTAATATCGTTATCGTCTTCACCGATGATCAGGGGTACGCAGATCTCGGATGCTATGGAAATAAAAAAAATCGCACACCTAGACTGGATGCTTTAGCGAAGGAGGGCACACGTTTCACCTCTTTCTATTCACAAACCGTTTGCGGACCATCAAGATCAGCGTTGCTGACCGGTCGACAGCCAATACGTAGCAAGGGCTGGAGTATGCCGGCCAGGGAAATCACATTTGCAGAGCTGATTCGTGACGCGGGGTATCAAACCGCCTGCATCGGAAAGTGGGATGTGTCGAACCGCAAAGCGATCATTGATCGAATGCCCAATGCACAAGGATTTGACTACTTCTTTGGAGCACTCGGAGCAAACGATGCAGGGAAAATCCAATTCCATCAAAACAATGAACCCGCTGGCTCAACGACTGACATGGGAAGCCTGACAAAGCTCTACACGGATAAAGCAATTCATTTTTTGGAAGAACAAAGAGACCCGAAGAAGCCTTTTCTGTTGTACGTTGCCCACACAATGATGCATACCGTCATCGACGCATCTGATCGTTTTCGCGGCAAGTCTAGCGGGGGACTTTATGGGGATGTCGTCGAAGAGTTTGATTACGAAACTGGGCGTTTGCTCGATAAGCTTGATGAGTTAAACCTTCGCAAAGATACGTTGATTATCTACACGAGTGACAATGGCCCATGGAATCAGGACAAATACACCAAAAGGAAAAAAGGTCACCCGGAGGGGTCTATTTTCTGGGGTGACTCGGGCATTTTTCGGAACGGGAAAGGATCACCCTATGAAGGTGGATATCGTTTACCGTGTATTGTTCGATGGCCGGAAAAAGTACCTGCTGGGCGTGCTTCCGATGCAATTTTTGCAACCATTGACTTCCTTCCAACCTTTGCAAACCTAGCAGGTTTTGAGATTCCAGATGACCTAATCTTGGATGGGATCGATCAAAGCGATCTTCTATTTGGCAAGAATGACCAAGGTAGAACTCACTTCTACTACAACCGTGCAGGAGTCAGACAGGGACAATGGAAATACCTCAAGGCAAACGCGCATTTTCACGGATACGCCGTTGAGGACAACCGTCCTCTTGAGGAAGAGCTCTACAACCTTCGTGATGATCCTCAAGAAAAGAGTAACTTAGCATCAGTATACCCACAAAAAGTTGAAGAACTTCGAGCACTGATGATCCAGATCGAAAGACAAGATGCAGGTGGTTCAGAACCTGGCATCAGATAGCACTGCTCAAGTTGGAAGTTATTTTATTACGCCAGCACCGAAACCAGAGCCTAGACAAGGTGTTAAGAACCTTAGTTTGATCCCATATGATGGTTCAAATTTGAGACCACACAGACAAGGAAAGCAGCAAGATGCAGCGTCGAGCAATCATACTTTTGACACCCATTACGTTGGCCACTATTGTTGCAGCTGTCATCGCACAACGACCTCCCGCGCCACGTCTGCATGATGTGATTAAGAAAGGTATCCTCAACCGTATACCCTCCAATCAGGAACCAGCGGTAGGTAATGAGGTAACCATCACGACGAATGGCCAATTTCGAGTGATTCGCTCAAACGGAATACCAAACCACAACACGGGACAATTTCCAAACCGGGGTAACCCGAATCGAATCACCTCTCAGAATCACGAGTATAAAATACCAGCCTCTCCGCAGATCGCTGATAAAGTCACTCCAATGTTCGGTGAATTTGGCGTAGCAATCAATGGTGTCCCTTTCGATCCGGGTGCCGGCGAGTTCTACGATGGAGAGCCGGGCTGGCAATACGAACCGCTATCAGGCGCCATTGCTTTGGGAATTGACATGTCTCATGCTCACGTTCAACCGAATGGTAAGTATCACTATCACGGTTTACCAACAGGATTGCTCGATTCGGTTGAAATGGATCACCGTAAACACTCGCCGCTTATTGGATGGGCCGCTGATGGATTTCCAATCTACGCTGTTTATGGCTACTCTGATCCTGATGACCCGAAATCACCGATCCAAAAACTGACATCGAGTTACCAATTAAAAGAAGGTAACCGCCCAGGCGGTGATGCTCCCAGCGGTACTTATGATGGCACTTTTGTTCGCGACTATGAGTACGTTCGCGGGAGTGGCGATCTCGATGAATGCAATGGTCGAATGACAACCACACCGGAATTCCCAGAAGGCACTTATGCCTACTTTCTCACCGAACAGTGGCCGGTCGTTCCGAGATTCTGGAAAGGAACACCTTCGGCCGACTTTCAACACGGACCCAATGGGAGACCGACTGGATCGATTGCTGGAACACCATCACGAGCAGGAGGGGGAAGTAACCGGCCGAGGATGCGAGAACAAGGTAGGCCGGATACAAGACAATCAAATGCACCTTCAGGACCTGGGCAGATCCTTCCGTTTTTCGTTCGAGAGCCTCTCAACTTAACGAAAGAACAATCTGAAAAAATTGACGAGCTACAAGAACTTGTTGATAAAAGGCTCAAAGAAATTCTCTCAGAGAATCAACTTCGAACATTACAGAATCCGGGTCCTAGAGGTCCGCGCGGTTTTGGCCCTGGTAATTTTTCTCCCCCTGGTCGCCAGAATGGATTTCGTCCAGGCGGATTTTGAATACAACCCCACACGATTTGCGATCAAGTGACCAATTATGGCCGACGCTCTTTGCCACCAACGACTCTTTTTATCATCGCTAATCAGCTTTCTATTCCTATCCATCATTTGTTGGCAGCCTGCCGCACAAGCAGAGACCATAGATGCTGCACCAGCAGGTACATTTTCAATTGTCATCATTCCTGACACACAACGCTATAAAACGGTTGAGGTTCAACAGGAAGGTAGCGGCAAAAAAGTTATTACAAATCCTGTCTTCGAAAAATGGACCGATTGGATTGCTGCCAATCTTATGCGGCAGAACATTGTCTTGGTCAGCCATGTCGGAGATATTGTCGACATCAACAATCACGACCAATGGCAAGTCGCAAAACGCTGCATGAATAAGCTACATGGTCGAGTTCCCTACGGTATTTCTGTTGGCAATCATGACATGACGTCTGATGGTAACGCACAACTATTTCAAGAGTATTTTCCACAGCAGCTATTCACTAACTTCGACTGGTATGGAGGATGTTTCGAACGAGAATCAGGTAATCCTGAAATATCAGTTGGCAATGTGAATAGCGTGCAGTTATTTGAAGCAAGTGGCATGAAATTTGTTGCATTGCATCTGGAATGCAATGCTCCCGATGATGTACTGAACTGGGCAAGCTCGATCCTCAAACTTCATCATGAACGCCGAGCAATTATCACAACACACATGGGACTGGGTCCGCGCGATAAACCTAAATCAGCCGAAGATTTCTTTGATGCACAAAAAGGTCGAATGACGTGGACAAAACGCCACGGTTCAAGGGGTAATTCCCCACAAGAAATGTGGGAGAAGTGTTTTAGTCAACATCAAAACGTCTTCATGATCTGTTGCGGCGATCAAAGTCGTACTCAAGCGATGCGACTCCAGTCAAAAGGAATTCATGGAAATGTGGTCCATGAGTTACTCTCCGATTACGGTTATGACGGTTTGAGAGTCATGCGGTTTATCCCGAATGAAAACCGCATTGAGGTACAAACCTACGACCCAGTCAAGGATAGGCTATGCTTGTCAACCTCGATCGTTAAAGACGCTGAGCAACACCAATTTATACTCTCATACAGGATGTCGTCGAATAGCGCGAAATCCGATTAGCGGATCCTACCAACGAATAGCGAATTGTTGGCATATCAATCGAGCATCAGTCGATCGAAATAACTCTTAAGAGTTGCATCGCGTGTTTCACTTCACCGAAAGTGACTAAGGATTTTTGATAGTTTGCAACAATTTAAGAAAATGTGTTTTCCATTGATTGTCATCAGCAAGGGTGGCAACAATCGTTTTCAACGATCTTTCAAGCGAAGCCAATTCCATGCGTAAAGCATTGGGATCAGATGAACCAATCGCTGCTAAATATCGACATTCCGCAAGGTGATACTGCGCCTTAAAAAACTGATATGTATGAACCTCGCTCGCATTTTCGTTCCAACGCATGGAGTGGAGGGTCGTGACGAGCCGACTCCATCCCCATATCGGTGAAAACCCGGAAGGCCCTTTGATGGCCGCCCCAAAATCATCAGATTGGCCTGATTTAGTAGCCAGCATTTGCAGTAATTCGGCCGACTGCATTTGTAATTCGATGACGTTGGGTGTTTTTGTCAACAATTCATTTAGTATGCTGAGACTTTCCTCGATCCGCCCTGCTTGACTAAGTAACTGCACCCGTCGTGCCTGCACTGTTGGCATCGAAGAAGATGGAAAATCTATTCGCTGTATCGCTAATTGATAGATTTCAGCCGCGCGCAAGCAACCATCCGATCGCAGCTCCTTAGCTCGGATACCCTCGCCAATTTGCGCCCAAGATTCACCGATCCACAACAGTGTCTCCGTAGGCACCGAAGAAACTTCACCAAGAACAGTTTCTGTTAATTCCGCGGCTTGTTCATATTTTCGAGCATTAACACCGTTACTCAACTCTGAATTGATATCAGCAATGGCTTCTTTTAAGAGCCCCAAGGTGGTTGCTCCAATTTTTTGATCTGAAACAGTACTCATCTCTGACATTGCTGATAGTAGATTCTGTGTCTGGTTAAGCTTTCCTTCTTGCTTAGAAACAGCTATCAATACATCAAAAACCTGCTTTGCCTGTGCTTCGCTAATTGATAATTTGCCATCGCGCTTCTCGCTAGCTGACACAGAAATCAGCTCGACAATTGGCTTCCCAAAAAAATCCTCTAACCACTCAGCAGCTACTCGCGTCTTCCCACTCAGGAAATCAATTTGCGCTAAAGCTAACCGTGCATCAAGTATCGTTTTCGTCAGATGAATCGGGGAATCCTTGTCTCCACCAAGGGAGGATTCAACTTTCTTCAGACCTTGTACAAGTCGCTGCCGTGCATCCGCCGTGACCTTCGATTCACCGTTTGATAAGCCCTGACTGTTGCTTGTCGCTTTGTTTTGTGCCTTAATATCGGATGTATCCATTTCAGGATTACGGGCCAATCGCCATGCAATTAATCCTGAGGATATCTTTGATTTGCCGAATAATTCTGATTTAGTATCGACTTTGTCATACAAGGAAATAGCTCGTCGTGGTCGATTAAAAGCCTCGTAGAGATATGCAGCATTCATCCACATTTCCTGCACCTGAGGTTCCGTTGGCCAACGCTCCGAGATGAGCGATACTATTTCATTCATCTGAGCAAGCTCACCCAGTTCTTCAGAAATCGCCCACTGCGTTTCACAAGCTTCCTGAGCAGCCGCAAGTGCGATCATGCCTGCTTCAAAAGTTGCAGAATCTTCAACCTTGCCCCATCGGGCAACCGATTCGCCATAGATCATCGCCTCTGGAAGCTGACCACCACTAAATGACAAGTAGGCTAACAAGTAGCGCATCGTGTTGATTGATTCCAAATCCTGTCGACGGATAGCCATCTGATGCACTTGATGAATAAAACCAAGTGTTTTGCCAAGGGATCGTTGATAGCTCTCGTATTTTTCACCTGTGAGCTTCGTACCTGGTTGAGGCATCAACTCTTGTGTCTCTTGATAAGCCTCAAATGCCAGATCGATTGCTCTCGATAAACTTCTTGTCGTGAGCTCCGCATTGAGAACCGTGACACGATCCCGTGCGACGCGAGCTTTTGGCAAAAGATAGGGTGTTGGCCTAGGTAAAACGAGTTGATCCGCAGGGTTTTGCTCAGTGGTTTTCTTCGTCTCCGTTGAAGACAACTTGATGGCGTTCGAACTCTGACCGCTTGGAATCTCCGGGAGTGTCGCTACCGGCAATGCCGCAAATTGACGATCGCTCCCAGTTTCACTGCCGTTCTTCTCTCGATTTGATCCTGTTTCCTGACTTGCTGAAGCACCAACGGTCAATGATTCGCGATTGGGCGCAACTTTCTCTTTGCGCAGGCTGGGGTCAACATCTCGATTCAGAAATAAGACAATTGAGTAGAGGAAAAAAAGCGAAACACCAAGAAGGCTCAACCATGAGCCAACCGAAACCGTTTTTGGACGCTTACCACCGGTAGGTGCATTAACGCTTTCCTCAGATTCCGTCTTTGCAATCTCTAATAAATTGCCAGCTGCATGATCATTCTGAACCTCCTCCTTCAGGTTGATCAAAGATTCTAGACTTAGATTCGCAGAATCAGATTTGCGCAACACGTTCTCGGGTGCAGAATCAGGAACTTCATCCAATCGTCGTAGCTTATTTTTCAGTTCGTCATCCGACTCATAAACACGCACCGATCTCTGCAAAACGACGTTCGGCACGGGAATCATCAAACCGCAGGCACATTGAACTTCTTTCTGCCGACCACTCGTCCGCAAACGGATTTTCTTCTTGCAATCATGACAGATGAATACCAAGGTTGAAAACGACGACGCGTTACAAGCGAGCGATACCACCCCGCAAACACACTCCAAAACATGACCCAAATCGCTTTCTTGCAATTCGTGCTGTGTGTAGCAAGAGGGGCACTGTCCACGAAGAGTCATTGCGATTCAAGATGCTCAGATAAACGAAGAAGACTAGATGAAACTAACGTGAAAACAGATCGTCTACAGGACCGTGGGTTGCTTTTCAATTATTTTTTTTGACCCAAGCCTAAACCCCAGATAGGTCCACGGGTAGTGTTGCGTGGTCGTGGGTTTTGCTTGGCGACCACTCTTGCCTGAGGCAAAACACCCACGTCCTTATAAGTACCACCATGGGCATCCGCGAGCTGCTTAAAGGTAATAGCATCCTTTGGCTTTACCTCCATCCCAAGCGTATGCAATGGAATCTTATTCTGTGGCTTGGATGCGAAAAACGTGGAAGCGCGATCCGTGAAAGCTCCATCGCCTAACACAAAAATGACATCAGGGTTTAACTGAAAAGCAGCGCTAATCGCCTCTTTACCATTCGTTTTTAAACACAACTGAACCGTAGCTAACCATCTTCTCAACATTTCTTTGTTCCGAGGTGTCGCAGGTACCAATTGGGAGGCAGGCTGAGGATGAAACATGGGATACGCAACATCGCTATAGAAAATTACATAGAAGCGCTGACGGGGCGTGAGTTGGCTTACCGTAATCATCAACTCATTCAATGCTGTCTCAAATCGGCCATTCGTCATACTATTCGAATTGTCAATGACGAAGACGTAATTGACCGCGGTGACTCGATTGCCGAAAAAAGTTGACTCCTTCAAAGCCATCGATTCACCCTTGCCACTGGCAGCAGCAGGCTTTGCGGGGGGCGCAATTGCATCACCCCGAACAGCTCCAACGAAATCAGGTGCCTCAAACGCCTGTGGCTGTGTTTCCTCAACCGGCGCTGATTCCTCCGTTTCTTGACTTTCCTCCGGCTCAGAAATCTCTAAGGGAGTGGATTCGAAGATCACTTCCTCCACCTCAGGCATTGTCGAAGTAGCAGAGGCTAAAAAAACCGTTTCTGGCTCTTTTTCAACTTCGAGAAATAAACTCGCAAGAATTAGTAGAATTGAAACATGAACCGCTGCACTGATTCCACTGCTTCTCAATTGCCTGACAAGCGATGACTGATGATCCTTCCACCATAACTGAGTCGCAGCAAGGTAATACCGCCATCCCTTGGTCTCTGCAACTTGTTGTTCCAACTCCTGCCGCTCCTGCTGCGCTTCAAGCTCAACTTGGTTGAGCTGCAGTAACAATCCATCCCTAATGGGTATTGAGGCATTTCCTTTGGTTCCCCCAGTCACTGCCAGCGGCGCAGCATTAGGCAAGGATTGGGTTCCAGACCCATCGTCTCTTACTTCAGATGGCACATGATCACTTGCTGCGGTCCCTTGCAACCATTCTCGTCTTTCAGACTCAACGAGCTCGAGTAATTCAGACGAAGCCGATCCTTCCACCTCTGCGATCGGAACCTCAAATATCCAACGACCATTACCGACGATGGTGTAGCCACGTTCAAAAGGACGGTCAAAGCCATCCTCTCTTGCTTTTCCGAGTTCTGCTACATCAATCTTTTTACAGTATCGACCGTTCGAAACTGTGATCATGTCTTTCATTTTGCTATTGCTGCATCCGGGTGGTTTCGCACACTCTTTAGAGCAGATCAGACTGCCTTTCTTGCACGCGTCGGAGGGTAATACTCTATCCTCTCAACGCAAAGAATCCGACGTTGTTTCCATAAAACAGCTGAAACTCAAAAAAAACCTGCATGAAGAGATGAACAATCAACAAATCAGGATGTAATCCGAATGCAAATTGATTCTGAATACTCATTAACTGGCAAGGAAAAAGCAGCCATTTTATTGGGTAACCACGAGTAAATTATTCTCACTTGTGATCCTGCTCCTTACTCCCGACAAGGCCAGATACTTTGGTTACAGAGTACCACAAGAGCGTTACGTCCTTGGAGATTGATTGAAAACCCCGTAACAGAGCTTCAGACAATACCTCAAAAACCATATCAATAAAGAATCGAATTAATAATCAAGGAGCATCTCAGGTCGCTCCCAATCTTTGGGTTGATAATCCTGTGGCTTCTGTGGCTTAAGAACTTCCACTAACTCTTCGCTTGGATCGTGTAATTCCCAATCATCAGTTCGAAACGGCGAAGCAGGTAAACCCTCTCGGTTGTAGAGCAAATTGCGTTGAGATGGATTCATCGCCCATGCGTATCTGACCGCAATTGGTTTCGCAACCTGTGGCGAGGAAACCACAACCGCATCACCGGTTATCTCCGCATCAGCCCAATGCCAGATTTGGTCACTGCCTGCAATGGCAAACGCATTGAGCGGTTTACTGTTCGATGACACTAAGCCTGAACCGACCGATTCAAATTCAATAAGGATCGAACCGTTCTGTTTTGAATACTGTTTGTAGATTGGTCCAGTGCCAACAACAGATCTTCCGTACGTTTTTTGCAGAGCGAGTAAAGCGTGCCGAATCCCAATTGGCTTTTTGTTTTTCGGGTGAAGTAAAATCGAATCACCAGTATCGATCGTCACAACCATACCTGTATTCGGCACCTTTCGATCCACCAACCTCATGGACTCGCGATTGACTACCCAAGGAGAGCTTATTCCTTCAACAGGTTTTGATTGTGGTTGATGCCAACTGGGTAATTGCGTGAACTGAACAGGAAAATCATCCGATACATTGCCGTTAGAGGAGCGATGCCACGATGCTCTGTAAAAATTAATAAGCCGCTTTAGTTGATCTTGGTAATGAATTGCCTGTGGAACATTTTTTGAATTACGCTCACCCTGATACCAAATCATCCCTCGAATACCAAACGCTTGGATCGGAGATATCATTGCGTTGTAGATATGAGATGGATACTGATGACCGAGTGACGCCGGCTTGGTGATGAAAGGTGGTTGCAAAACTCGAAATGGATTTTTCATGGTTTCACCACGATTGATTTTTTCATCATAAGCACTCAACTCATTCGCAAAGATCTCAAGCGATTTCTCAACTGTCTCACCTCTCTCTATCCGACGTTGCGACAACTGATCCAACGCCTTTTTGTACGCGATGGATCTTGGATCTTGGCTCTGTATCTCCCAGGACATCCAACCTTCGATTGGCGTTCCGGCGTAAGCCTGAACAATAACTCCAACAGGAATTTTGAGGC
Source organism: Candidatus Nitrosopumilus sp. (assembly GCA_964225475.1). GTDB lineage: Bacteria > Planctomycetota > Planctomycetia > Pirellulales > Pirellulaceae > Rubripirellula. The sequence goes on from CAXQOB010000136.1 coordinate 17,893, forward strand.
TCCGTTGCAAGGTTTTACCAAAGTAGTAAGAAACCGCTGAAGTTTCCGAAGCGGATTCACCGGTACCTGACTTCCATCGCTGTAACCGATCCCGTGATTCTTCAAGTGGCTCGTGCCAGTGCTCACGTTGTGATTTGAAAATACGAAGATTTGGGAGACTTACATCGAGTTCTTTTTCGGCTTCGAACGAATTGGCAGTTGACCAACCCATATTGGACTGCCCCGCACAAAGCCATACTTCGCCGATCGCGACGTTTTGTATCAAAATCGTATTATCACCTTCAATTCGAAGGAAATGTCCTGTTCCGTGATCTGGGGTTTTTAAAGACACCTTCCAACGTCCATCATCCGTCGCAGTTGTATTTGACGTTGCGCCCCAACTTGCACTGACAGTGATAGCCTCTCCCGGATTCGCCCATCCCCAAATCGCATTGTCTGTTTGCTGCTGCAATATCATGTTGTCGCCAATGATCCGAGGGAGTCGGATCTCAGCAAATAACACTGAGCAGTTAAGAATCTCAAAAATACCGGCAAGCAGTAAGATACGAGCTATCATCAATAATTATCCACTTTCAATCACTTATCGAACCAAGGCATCATGAACAATCCGCAAGACAGGGGGGGTAATACAACGGAATCGTTGATACTACTCAGAGAAATGATGACGTACTGGGAGCGAAAACGAGTTTTATACAACATCATCCTAATGATAACGGTGAGTATCGTTTGGGGCAGAGATATCTTTCTCGCAAAGTACTCAGAGTTATTTGGACTGGCAATCGTTCTCTTGGTGCTGGGCGGAATCGCTAACGCTCTCTATTGCCTAGCCTATCCTGTCGATTATTTGTTGCAACTCACACAGGTACGCCAGCAGTGGAAAGCCACGCGTTGGATACTTTTCGCGATGGGACAGGTGATCGCGTGCAGTCTGGCTATATGGATCATGTTGAGACAGGGTATGGCTTAGCGCATTGAAAACTAGGACACAAACCAAACAAAACATCCGATAATTAGCCCGACCATAATCCACGTGGCAAGAAAACCAACAACGGACGCGGTCGAGGGCAGAGGAATCTCCAGACCAGCAACAGTCAACAACATGGGACGATTAACCCGTGGAGCCTCAATGGGAACGGTACAAGGTGCTTCAATTGTCTCCCCTTCTTGAACCGGCGTTCGGCTCAGTAAATAGAAGCAATCAAGCTTTGCAGAATTTACTCGTGGCGTTAGCAAGCTAACAACAACGCCCACAAATGAAGCGATGCTGCTATAGAAAAGAATTTGCCAAGGCAGATAAACCACTGCTTTATCCGCCTCTATCCAAATGAATCTCAGCGAATCCGCTGCTGGCAATCCTCTCAACCAATCGATAAACCAAGACTGAGTGGTGACCCACCAGACCACAAACCCGGTCAAAGTTGTCGCCCACGCTCCTGCGACGGTCATTCCTCGCCAGAATAGTCCAATCCAGAATACAAGCCCCATCATCGGGGCGACCATGAACCAGATTTCTAATGCCTTAACGACCCCGGGAACCCAAAACGCAAAAGCGACGCCACCAGCGACTACCAGTATCGAAGCCCTTCTTCCAACCCGAACGCAGTCCGCCTCAGTCACATCAGGTCGAATTCTTTTGTAAATATTCTCGGTAAATAATGCTGAACTACTAATCATAAACGAGTCACAGGAACTCATTACACCTGCCAAAAGCGAAGCGAGAAACAAACCCAGCAAACCGGGCATGATTCCCGGTAAAAAGTGGTACGCAACTTCACCATAGATACCGTCTGCCTTGTTCCTCAAGGTCTCCGCATCAAAGAAGGCCGGATCGCTGCCTCTCTGGATGTACCATGCCACGGCTGCAATTGCGGTAATAGACCAGGCCGCCGTGCAAAGACGTTTGATCAAGTTGCCGCCGACAATTCCAACGCGACCCTCCCACTCAGTCTTTCCTGCAGCACACACACCCATAATGAAAGGCTGCGCGACAATACCAACCAATGCTTGAAATGACATCATGACGATGAAGAATAAGGAGATCTTGCCAGGTGCGACCAGCGATAGCATCGATTCATCCGTGATGGCCTCTCTTACTCCACTGATACCGCCAACGTGTATCAGAATGAATGGTAAAAGCATAAAAGAGAAAGCAATGGTGAGAATACCTTGCACATAGTCAGTCACGATGGCTGCGCTTAAACCGCCTGCGGTACCGTAAATGACAAACATCAGGGTGACCGACACAATTGCAATCTCTGCGTCGATCAAACCTCCAGTACCCGCATCAACTAATGCTCCTGCACCTTTGAGCATTAGACCTATCTTGATGCACATGTTGGCAATACCGATCACCGCAAACAGCAAAGCGACACTCCTGTCATACCGTAACTCATACACATCTGCGGTCGTGATTGCTCGGAATCGCCGAAATATTGGCGCTATCAACCAATAGAATGGAGTCACAAATAGCCAAACCCATTGGTACCAAACTCCACTAAGTCCTGACCGAAAAGTCTCTGAAGAAACGGTTACTGCCTGATCGGATGCTGTGCCGGTTCCAAAGGCGTGCATCACCATCATGCTTTTGCCAAACCTACGTGGCATAAAGAAATCATTCACACCTTTTATACGCCTACCAATCAGTAAACCCAGAATCGTGATCCCCAATAAATAGAGAGCGATCACGATTCCATCAATCGCGTGCAGACGAGAAGATGCAAGAAGATGAGCGGATGGTTCTATTAGCATTTACCGTTGCCAGTTTCTTTAGGAGACCGATAGGCCTCGATTACAGAACTGTTATCTGCCTCGCCGAAACCCAACTGTTCTGCGTGCTCTAGCAAATCTTGATGGATCTGGCTCAGTGGGGCATAGGCAGAGACCTTTGAAACTTCAGATAGTATTAACTTTACATCCTTAAGATGCTGAGAAAGCCTAGCCTGCAAGCGATAATCTCCTGAAACCATCTGCTCACCCTTGGTCTCCATCACTCCTGAAACAGCGGGTGTTTGCTTCAATACACTCAACGTCAGCATTGGGTCAAAGTCCAGTGATTCTGCAAAAGCCAATCCCTCCGCTAGTACAGCTCGATGCAGACCAAGGACAAGGTTGTGCACTAACTTAAACTTCGAGGCAGCGCCGACCGGACCAAGATGAAATCGCTTCGAGCTGATCTCCATCAGAACAGGCTTCACAAAGTCCAAGGCAATCGACTCACCGCCCAAGAATAATGCAACGGTGCCATCGATAACTTGCTGACTCGAACCAGCAACCGTTGCCTCGACGTAACTGGCTCCGAGGTTCGTAAGTGTTTTTTCAAATGAAACCATTTGCTCAGGATCACCTGTAGTTGTATCAATCACCATTCGATCCTTGATTTGGCTATCGGCGAGTTGTTCGATTAAAGAAAACACCTGGTCACTCGAAGGCAATGAAAGAATCAATACCTTGCAACTCTCAAGCACCTCGCCGACACACTCGCAGACAAACCCACCGTCCTTGCCAAATTCTTCGAGCCGCTTTTCATCTGTGTCATATCCGTGAATCTGAAAGCCAGAATTCATCAATCGACTTGCGATCGCTGACCCGAGTAGACCCACGCCTATCAGACCCACTTCATGAAGATCTGATGATTCATTTACCACAGATTGAGCCTCCATAAATATTATTGTCCTTTGTTATTAAAACGGTGATTTTGAATTGCAAGCTCGCGACGGATCCAAACCTTATATAAAATCGAGTGATAAAAGCAGCGAATAAAAAATTTAGATCTGTACCGAGCAATAAATGATACGTAACTCATTCGTAACAGTCACCATTCTTCTTTTCTATAACATTAACGCGTGTAGATCCAATGCCGAAACGGATTCGACAATCACGAAAAAGCCTAACGTGTTATTTATCGCAATCGATGATTTACGACCAGCATTAGGATGCTTCGGCGATACCCTTGCGAAGTCTCCGCACATTGATGCGTTTGCCAAATCAGCCCGGCAATTCAATCGAGCATACGTACAACAAGCCGTTTGCGGTCCATCTCGAACCTCATTGCTCACTGGACTTCTGCCCGATCACACTGAGGTTTGGCACAACCGTAACCGATTTCGAGAAAAGCACCCTGATCACGTAACGTTGCCTCAACTGTTCAAACAGAATGGATACCACGCTCTTGGTCTTGGAAAAATATTCAGCGGTAACGAACGCGAATTAGATCCGATCTCTTGGTCAATGCCCGAGGTTCTCAAACAAAAGGGCTGGAAAAACTACGCTCTCTCGAAAAACCAAGGGTCTGCAAAAAAACAATCCGCCTATGAAATTGGTGATGGAGCCGATGACCTCTACCCAGATGGAAAACTTGCAGACCTTGCGGTAGAAACCCTTGAGAAGATCGGCCAAAAAAATGACCCGTTTTTTCTTGCGGTTGGCTTCTTTAAACCACATCTACCCTTTAACGCACCCAAAAAATACTGGACTCTTCATGATCGGCAGTCGTTTGAGTTACCCGAACTCACGCGCAGCCACTCAATTGGGGCGCCTCCTTTAGCTTTGCATTCACATCGCGAACTCGGTGGTTACACAGACGTTCCTCAAGATGAAACGTTAACACTCGAACAAACCGTTTTATTGCGACATGGATACTATGCCTGCGTCAGCTACGTTGACGCACAAGTTGGAAAAGTACTTCAGGCTGTGAAACGGCTTAAATTAGATCAAAATACAATCGTGGTCATTTGGGGTGACCATGGCTTTGCGCTTGGTGAATCCGGACGTTGGTGCAAAGGCACAAATTTCGAGCTTGATACACGTGTACCCCTGCTCATTCGCACGCCCAACATGACACAACCCGGTATTGCGACGGACCAATTGATTGAGATGGTCGATTTGTATCCCACGTTGGCGGATCTAGCTGGATTGAGAATACCCACTAACTTGGATGGCAAAAGTTTTTTACCACTTCTGACCAATCCAAGGGCGAAAGGACGAGACTGTGTGATAAGTCAGTTCAATCGTCCGTGGCAAAGCACAACACCCGAAGTGATGGGCTATTCAATACGGACGAATAGTTCGAGATACACGAGGTGGGTTCAGTGGGAATCGAAAGAGACGATTGTGGAAGAGCTTTATGACTATTCGTCAAGCAAGAAAGAAGCAGAGGGACAAGTAATCGAAGATGACAATTTGGCGTACAAGAATCCAGCATTGCGTGATCAGATGCGCGAACGACTTGATCATGAGTTAAAGAATCGACAACTTAACCAATAAGCGATCATCTTTTGATTTCAGCCTGTCTGGTCAAAGCATTCCGCAGACCCGTGTGAGCCCAAGAAAATGGCTAAATCTGTTCGCTTCAGCCACACGTACTTAACCCTCAGCCAGAATAACAAAACGACATTCCAGTTTAGAATCAATGAAACACTTTAAATCGATCCTCACGCTTATCTGCTGGCTTAATGTCGGCATCTCATTTGCTGAAACTCGACCTAATATCTTGCTTATCGTTTCGGAAGACAATGGTCCAGAGCTTGGTTGCTATGGAGATAAGTCGGCGAGAACACCAAACCTCAATCAACTCGCTGACGAGGGTATTCTTTTCCGCCACGCCTACGTCCCCCAAGCAGGTTGCAGTCAGTCTCGCGCTAGTTTCCTGACGGGTTTGTATCCGCATCAACACGGTCAATTCGGCTTGGCGACATGGGGCTTTCGACTTTACCGAGAAGATATTCCCAACTTACCGCGTAGCCTCAAGGGAGTAGGGTATCGAACAGGGATTATTGGGAAACTACACGTTAATCCAGCCTCTGCATTCCCGTTCGACATGCATGAAATTCAGAGTGCAAATTTCCAGCGAGAGAATCTCGAGGATTACGCACAACATGCAAAACGGTTTTTTAACGAAACGGATTCACCCTTTTTCCTTAGCGTGAACTACCCAGATGCACATCGTCCTTGGATTACCCAAGTCGATGGAATGCCCCGGATCCCACAAACGAAAGATGACGTGCAAGTGATGCCATATATGGGCATCGACTCACCTGCTTTTCGTGAATTAGCAGCAGACCACTACAACTGCATGGCAAGACTCGACTCATTGATTGGTGATCTTCTCGATACGCTACAAGAGTCTGGAAAAGCAGAGAATACAATCGTCATCTACATCGGCGACCATGGAGCCGACATGCTGCGTGGGAAACGAACTTGTTACGAAGGTGGATTACGTGTTCCGATGCTTATGCGTTGGCCAAATCACATTTCTCCCCAGGTACGCAACGAACTTGTTTCGACTTTGGATCTGATGCCAACATTGCTTGAAGCATCAGGTGCTGATTCGATTTCTGACCTGCCTGGAAAAGAACTACAACCACTGTTTCAGGAAGGACCCGCCGCATGGCCAACTCACTTCTATGCCGAGTATCATACGCATGCGGCTGCACCAAACTACTACCCACAACGCAGTGTGCGCAATGCCCGTTATAAATTGATCCAAAGCCTTCTACCCAATACTATCCACCCCGACTATGACATCACCATTGAGAAGCTGGAAGTCAGCAATCGCGGTTATAAACAACGTGGCAAACTCGATCTCAAAATGTTGATCGGGAATGCATCTAAAGAGGTACGAGCGGCGTACGGGTTAATGCGGAAACCGCCTCAGTACCAACTCTATGATTTGCAAGATGACCCTTATGAGTTTAAGAATCTTGCTGACAATCCTGATTACGCTGATGTACTCGCAGATCTCCAAGCAAAGCTTACTCACTGGCGGCAATCAACCAACGACCCTCTGCTTGATCCACAAAAACTACAGAGACTAACCGACGAAGTTCTTTCCGTAAAAAAGAAATCAGATGCGAAGCGGTTCAATTGGGAGTACCCAGAATACCTTTTGGATTAATGACTTCCGGTTCCGTGACCAATGGCTACCCGAGAAAGTGGTCGAAGAATACTGGCCATCTCACTTGCTTGCGATGGTTTCATATTTGGCCGAATAGCGGACATAAATTCGTTGCATCCCAACAGTGGTTTGCAGGAAAAAGTCAAAGGAAGCCAATGACTAACAAGCCCCGAAATTTGGTTGTTATTGAAGATTAGATTTGGATGATTATTCAGTGAACAAACAAGATCTTGATATCGGGTAAATTACCGCCTGAACCAAAAACGATATAGCTATCTGGAAAAACCCATGCACGTTCCACGGAAAATTCAAGCGAGAAGCCTTCACGCAAGCATTCTTTCTTTGCTTATGCTTTTTGTGTTGGCGGTTCCGATACGCGCAGACCAACCTAACGTGGTCATGATCGTGGTAGACGACATGAACGATTGGGTAGGATGTCTAGGTGGTCACCCTGACGTGAAAACGCCAAATATAGACAAGCTTGCGTCACGCGGCATGCTGTTTTCCAATGCCCACTGTGCTGCGCCTGTATGCAATGCATCACGGGTTGCCACACTCACAGGAATGCGTCCGGGAAGTACGGGAATCTACGATAATAGTGCTCGCTGGCATGAAGCCTTACCACAATTAAAATCAATACCACAGCATTTCAAGGCACACGGCTATGAGGTGGTTGGTGGCGGAAAAGTCTATCACCACATGCCGGGCTTCAATCGCATGAGTGACTGGAATCAATACTTCCCACAGAGATTTGAGGGTCACTATCAGGACAGACTACATCGTGGTCTTGATGTGAAAGACTTCCGTTTTCCAGATGGCTATCCACTCAATGCGATTCCAAATGTGAAAGCGTTAATCAAACCACCGAAAAACCCAAGAGAATTTGACTGGGGACCACTGGACAAATCAGACCTGGAAACAGGAGACGGAAAAATGGTGCAGTGGGCAATTGATTATATAGAAAAACCGCACGATCAACCCTTCTTCCTAGCGGCTGGAATCTATCGACCTCATCTCCCTTTTTATGCGACGCGTCAATACTTTGATCTTTACCCACTAGAATCCATCCAACTACCAGCAATCAATGAAGATGATCTGAGTGATTTACCTCCTACTGCGTTGAAGCTCGCCGCTCAGAGACGGGAAGATTACGAATTGGTCGTTGAATCAGGTAAGTACCGGGAACTTGTTCAAGCCTACTTAGCCAGTATTTCATTCGCCGATGCAATGGTCGGACGAATTATCGATGCGCTGGATCAGTCTGAAAATGCAAAGAATACCATCGTCGTCCTCTGGTCGGATCATGGATGGCATTTGGGCGAAAAACACCATCTACATAAATTCACGCTCTGGGAAAGATCTACACGGATTCCATTTATAGTCGTCGCTCCTCAAGTCACAAAACCAAGATCATTCTGTGATCAACCCGTTGACATGCTTGATCTTTTTCCAACCCTTAATGACCTATGCAAACTACCGAAGGTTAATGGCCTGAGTGGGTATAGCATTACTGCCTTACTTCGAGATCCAAATCAAAACTGGGATCGACCCGCAATCACGTCCCACGGCCAAGGAAACCACGCGATACGAACAAAGAACTGGCGATACATAAGGTACGCGGATGGAGGTGAGGAACTGTACGATCATCAATCAGATCCTCATGAATGGGATAATCTTGCGGATCAACCAAAGCATCGTCAGTTAAAATCTGAGCTAGCGCAATGGGTCCCTGCAGCGGATGTTAAACCGGCAGGCAAAAAGAAAAACTAAGACAAGAGTATTCAGTTACAAGCCATGAATCAGGGTCTGATAGAACGATTTCAAGCATCGGTTTTTATTGTGCTTCTATGTTTACTCAGTGCATCAGGTGCTGAGCCTGCTTACATGGGAGATGTTACGGATGTCCGAACCATTCGCCGCGTGGATCAACATCCTCAAGCATGGCGAGTCTGGCAACCCTTCATCGTCCAAGGAGAAAAAAGCAATCATCTCATTGTCGCATTCGGAGCGATGCGTAATGGAAAAAAAGACATGGGAGATATTTTTGCCACTCTTTCCAAGGATGATGGCAACACCTGGGAGGAACCCATCCCTATTTTTGACCACACCCAATTGCATGGCACAGTTCAATTCGCCTATGCAAACCCTGTGCTTTATCGGATTCCCGGCCAAAATATCATCTGGTGTTTTGCAATGCGCTGCTCCCTTGCACAGCGCAATAGCGAGGAATCTCACCTTGCCGCAGCGTTTACCGCGGATGGCGGACGATCATGGACTCCGGTTGAGTTGGCAATGCATTACACAGGACCGTTGATTCTTAACTCAGCACCCGTACAAACCAAAATTGATGGGCAATCTCGTTTTTTGCTTCCCGCCCACCGGAACACTCTTGCCTCCGATCCTCGTGGCTCCCGAGACCATTTTATCCTCAGCAGCAGCAGCTTATTGGAATGGAAATTAGAGGCCTTCATCCCACAGCCTTCAGTTGCACGAGTATTTCTTCATGAAGGCAACATAGCCCAGGGGGACCGTGCGGAGGAGCTGAAAATAGTGATGCGAACTGCTGATTATGATGAGACTGACCTAACAACAACTCCCCCGCGAGCTTATTCAAGTATCAGCATTGATGGAGGTCACACATGGTCGGAAGCTAAACCGGAGCCAGAACTTCATAACGCCAAATCAAAGGGCTTTTTTGGTCGCTCAGTCAATGGAACTCACCTCTACGTTTACAACGATGGACCGGCGCAACGTGAAAAAGCGCCGGGTTTTCCGAATGGCGGACGCACATCTCTTCGTTACAAAACCAAAACACCAGGTAAAGTGTGGAGTCAAGAAAAAACGTTTTATCATGCTGGCATCAAAAACTCTTATCCAACTCTATGTGAAGTTGCACCGGGTGATTTTCGGTGTGTTTGGGATAGTGGCACTGCGGATCGATCCAGAACACACATTCATTTTGGAAAACTGAGGATCACACCATGACACCTAGCGACTTGCGGGTCTCTCTCCGCCTGGGGAACACTGTCTTTGGAACTCTGATTGTTTCACCATCACCAAAATGGCCGGAGGTGGTTGCAACTTGCAATCTGGATTTTGTCTTCATTGACACAGAACACGTTGCTTTGGATCGAGCGCAATTAAGCTGGATGTGTCAAACGTACTCCGCTTTAGGAATTCCACCGTTGGTTAGAATTCCATCACCTGACCCGCACGCAGCGACAATGGTTCTTGACGGTGGTGCTGCAGGTGTCATCGCACCGTATGTTGAATCCGCCGAACAGGTCAATGCGTTACGAGGGGCCGTAAAGATGCGACCCATCAAAGGAAAAAAACAAGATGAAATGCTTTCCGGAAAAGAGGTTGAACCAGCACTCGAGCAGTACCTACGCGATGCCGCGTCCGAAAGGATTCTAATCGTCAATATTGAAAGCACTCCGGCGATTGATGCTTTAGATGACATCCTTGATGTCCCAGATCTTGATGGCGTACTGATTGGACCACACGACCTATCGTGTAGTCTTGGTGTACCAGAACAATATGATCATCCTGTTTTTCTTCAAGCATGTGAAACGATTTTTTCGAAAGCGCGTAACGCAGGAATCGGAGCGGGAATACACTTCTGGGGCAACACAGATCAGCAAACGCGCCTCTTGAAACTCGGCGCCAACATGCTCATACACAGCGCAGACATCAGTCTGTTTCAAAAACATTTGCAGTTAGAATTAAACGCGATCAGAGCAGTGACTGGTTCGTTCAGCCAAGACACACCCAAGTCCTCCACCGTCATCTGATCCATCTTTTAAGGATTAATCCAATGAAGCAGATTCCTTTGCTTTGTCTCTTCGCTGTTTACGGTTTTGTCAACAGTACAACCGCATCCGAATCACGTCCCGATGTGGTGTTCATTATTGTTGATGATCTCAATGATTGGCTTGGATGTCTTGACGGCCATCCAGATGCCCAGTCACCCAACATCGATGCTCTTGCGGCCAGTGGGATGCTTTTTTCCCAAGGCTACTGTAATTCTCCACAGTGTCGTCCGTCACGAACCAGCCTTAATCACGGGGTTTACCCATTCAAGACTGGCACATACTTCAACGCACGTTATCCCGACGAAACGAGTATCTCGACACCTAGCATGCAACAGTTCTTCAAGGACAATGGCTATCGCGTTGCCAGTGGTGGAAAGGTTTTCCACGGCGGCCCTGGCAGCACGGGCGACTCGCTGCTACCGCGACCGAGAGACCCTCGTCCTCCCAAGGGTCAAGACAACTTCAATGCAATGGCTGCACCCAATGACGGCTATGCTCTCGATGCGAGTGACGAACAAATGGGAGACTACAAGGTTGCGACTTGGGCAACGGAGCAATGGAATACAGTCACTGAAAAGCCCCTTTTCATGTCTGTAGGCTTCTTCCGTCCACATCGACCTTTACAGGTACCGCAAACCTGGTTTGAAAAATTCCCACTCGAATCAATACAGCGTCCCACAGAACCGGAAGGGGTTGACGATTGGAGTGACATGCCAGAGTTTGCTCGACGGCTTGCCCGCACACATGCTCATAAACCCCTTCACAAGGGCCTCAGTGACCACGAGTTTATTCTTGCAAATAACGAGTGGGATGCAACAATTCGTGCCTATCAGGCGTCAGTCGCATTTGTTGATCAACAGATCGGACGCTTCGTAACGAGCCTCAAGAAGAATCCTCGAGGCCGAGAAACTTATGTGATGCTTGTGAGCGACCACGGATGGCACCTCGGTGAGAAAAAACACTGGTGCAAAGGGGCAATCTGGGAACAAACCACACACATCCCATTCATCATTCGTGGTCCGGGAGTTAAAGCTGGCAGCATTTGCAAACAGCCAGTCAGCCTCATTGATGTCTATCCGTCATTAGTTGATTTTGCTGGATTCACCATTCCGGATTGGCTCGATGGTGCCTCGGTTAAACCTCAACTTGCTGATCCTCAAACACAACGAGGACCAGCTATCTCGTCATACGGATCGGGTAATACATCCATTCGCACCGAACGATATCGATACATTCGCTACGAAGATGGTAGCGAAGAACTCTACGATCATCATCTGGACCCGAACGAATGGACAAACCTCGCATCAAAGAAAGAATATGAACAAACCAAAAGAGCACTCTCAAAAATGATCCCAACGGATCAACACGCGGGTCTTAAAGTACAAACATGGTTCGATCGATTTCAAAAATAAATCAATATGAAAAAACTTCCGGAAATCGTCTTTACGCTTGTAATTCTGCTTTCAATGGTGGCGAACACCGCTGCGAATTCTCGAAAAAACATTATTCTCATCCTAGCCGACGATCTTGGCTGGGCGGACACGACGCTTTACGGAAAGACCACTCTCTATGAAACACCAAATCTGGAGCGGCTTGCCGCACGAGGCGTAACCTTCTCCAACGCATATGCCAGTCCAATTTGCTCACCCACACGAGCAAGTATTATGACCGGACAGAACGCAGCCCGACATGGGATGACAACACCGTCAGGGCATGTGAAATCTGAGCAATTTGAGGCAACTCAAAATGAAAAGGGGCCACCACACCAAAAGTCCACTAACGTTCGGAGCGCGACACGGATTCAGCCAGATTATCCCATGCTGAGCCAAGTACTAAAGGGATCCGGATATGCGACAGCACATTTTGGAAAGTGGCACTTAGGTCGCGAACCACATTCCCCGCTTGAACGTGGATTTGATTCGGATATTCCACACTGGTGGGGCCCCGGACCTAAATCCAGCTACCTTGCACCATGGAATTACGCCAATCCGAATTTTAATGAAGGCGAACCGGGAGAGCATATTGAAGATCGCATGGCTAAAGAGGCCGTTTCTTGGCTAAAGTCACGTGACCGCAACAAACCATTTTATATCAACTATTGGCAATTCTCAGTGCATGCACCCTTTGGTGCGAAACCTGAACTCGTTGAGTACTATCGTCAAAAACTCGGCAACAGCATTGATTCACAGGCCGATCCAGAAGTGCGTGAAAAACTACTTCGATCACATCCCCCGGGTTTTGGCCTCCCGCAGCAATCTCCTACTTATGCTGCCATGGTTCATTCGCTAGATGACGCCGTCGGCAGTCTTCTTGATGCGTTGGATGCAGAAGGACTCACCGAGCAAACCATCATCGTTTTTTACTCCGATAATGGAGGCAACGTTCATTGTGGACTCGAAGAGGTTTCGTCCTCGGGTCGAGAGTACATCACACCTATCACCAGCAACCATCCACTGCGCGGTGGAAAAGGCGGGATCCATGAAGGCGGTGTTCGGGTACCAGCTGTCGTTGTTTGGCCGGGTGTAACCAAACCGGGCTCAAACAGCGAAGTACGAATTCAATCGAATGATCTCTATCCAACCATTCTCAGAATGCTGCAGATTGAACGTCCAAAGAACCACACCATTGACGGCGTAGACTTTACACGTGCACTTCGAGGCAAAGAGATGGACCGCGGACCGATGTTCACTTATGTCCCAGGGCATGGTGCCACACCCCATTGGCTCCCTCCGTCCATGTCGGTACATGATGGTGACTGGAAACTCATACGTACGTTCTATTATGGAGACAACGGCAATCACCAATACCGACTTTATAATCTTCGTGACGATATTGGCGAGAGCAACAATCTGACTCATACAAATCCTGAAAAAGTTAGGGAACTTGACCAGCTCATTGATAACTACATCACCGAGGCCGAGGTTGTTACACCACTACCGAATCCAAGTTTTGAGGCGGAAAAATTTGATGCAACTCTTATAGGGACTCAGCCTGGTGGACTAAAAATGCCGCCCGGTTTCTCAGGACGATCTCAGGACAAACCAAAAGACACCAAGGTTGCACTGAAACAACAAAAACCAATTCAGGGATGGACGGTCAAAAACGGTTCCGCTTCGTTAAGAAATGGGTCGCTCATCATACGTCCATCGGGGCGACAGGCTCTAATTACAAATGCGAAGATTAATGCGACGGGTCCGGTCTCCCTAAAGCTACGCTTAAAAAGCGAGATTGATTGCTCTGTACAGATTCAGTGGCGCACCAAATCTCAGAATCGTTTTCCGGCCTCAGGGCAAGAAAAATTACTAAAGGTCACGGGTGGTGACTGGCGAGAGCTAGTTGCCCACCTACCGGTGCAGGAAGAGCTTATTCACCTTCGTCTGTTTTTTTTAGATGCAAAACAGGTAACTGAAATCGACTGGATTCGAATTGATTCTGAATCGTCCGATCAAAAAGATCCACAACATTGGGATTTTCAAAGCAGAACGAATTTCGCAGATCCCTCACCCCAAACAAAGTAACCAATCAATTCGTCGGGAATAATAACATTGTGGAAATCCACACTGAGATGCTCCACGCAATGAGTGTCCTGCTGGATCATTGGCAAGCAGAAATGAGCAAGCCAGCTATCCCTTTTGTCGGTGCCACGCCGAAGCTGTAAATGAATAATCCATTGATGAAGCATTCCATTAAAACCACCGTTTGCGTTCTGCTGCTAATCGGGCTACCCGGCCCCTTGGCGGCTCAAGATCCTTCGGTTCTCAAGCTGAACACGATCCCCTCCGGAATTAGTGGTTACGAAAAACAGATCCAACCATTCTTCAGAGATTACTGCTTCAAATGCCATGGACCTACAAACACTAAGGGTAATATCTCACTGCACTCACTTGGAGGAATAACGTCGAGTGAGCAAAACTTGGAAAGCTGGGAATCCATCGTGGAAATTCTCAAATTTGGTGACATGCCCCCGATTGATGAGCCACAGCCGCAAGACGAAGAAGTGCAGGCCATCATTTCATGGATTGAAGCTGAGTTGAGCGACGCAGCCGAACAGACTTCAAATATCCCGAAGCCTTCAACGCGAAGACTAACCAATGTTGAGTATCAGAACACACTACGTGATCTTTTCGGTTTTGAATTGGAGGTGATTGATGATCTTCCAAAGGATCCCTCAAAGCCCTACCGATTCAATAACACGTCAGAATTCATGTTAATTGGACCTGAGCAGATTGATCGATATTTAGAGGTAGCTCGTCGTGTTTTAGCGAGTGCAATTGTTGACCCGAATCCACCAGAAATTCATCGCACTGAACGCACTTGGGAAAAGCACGGTCTAGATCGTGGTTTAGCGCTGGATGAAATAGGTGTTTACGGGAATCGGCGTCACTCAGTCTCTCAGGGCATGGGACTAAAAAGCTTCCCAAAGACAGGTGACTTTAGAATTCGCATTCAAGCATCAACAATCTTGCCACCTGGCTATGACCAAGTTCCTTTGCGATTGATCATGGGAAATGATATTCAAATTAACAGCTCCACTCGCGAAGTGAGAGAGGTGGGCGTTGTTAACTTGAACAACCCTGTGGACCAACCGAGAACCATTGAGTTCACTGGTCGAATCGAAAACTTTCCACCCCTACCCGGAAAGACGGTCAATGGCAAACGCGAGCCGGATCGAATGACGATCACGCCGCAGAACATCTTTGATGATGGCACCCTGAATGATCGCTATAGCTACGGTAACCTGCGCAATATCGATTTACCGCGTGTAGTCATTGAGCGAATGGAATTTGTATCGCCGATTGCCGAGGTATGGCCTCCTGCTCACCACACAGCGATCCTTTTTGAATCACCCTTGCGAAAAAGCAACCCAGAAGCATACGTCCGAGAGGTGCTGACCAAGTTTATGAACCGAGCGTACCGTCGACCGGTAAGTACACCCGAGGTGAATGTGTTTGTGCGCGTTTACAACCTCGTCAAAGCAGAACTACCAACGCTTGAATCAGCGATGCGTGAAACGCTCTCAATGGTGCTCATCTCACCCCAATTTCTCTATCACACCGAAGCAGGTAGTGAGATGAGTACAAGTCACTCAATTGCGTCACGACTCTCATATTTTCTTTGGGCAAGCATGCCTGACAAGGAATTACTGGAACTCGCTGCACAACAGCAACTCAATGACCCAGCAGTTATTGAGCAACAAGTAATTCGCATGCTTAATGACTCTCGATCAAAGAGTTTCATCAAAAACTTTACGATGCAATGGTTGAGCTTACAGAAAATGAAAACGGTTCCGATCAACCGAGACCAGTTTCCGCGTTTTTTATATTACGTCCCAGCCGGCGAACGTGCGGGTACCGAGATGCCGTATTTACCAACGGTACGTGACTATATGCTTGAAGAAACAGTCGCATTTGTGGGAGAACTAATCAATCAAAATGCAAGTGCTTTGAATGTTGTCGATTCGAACTTTGCGATGCTGAACCAACGCTTAGCAGCTCACTATGGCATTCAAGGTGTGTCAGGTGTTGATTTGAAACCCATACGACTCAATGAAGAAAACCGGCTCGGCGGGCTACTCACGCATGGTTCAGTATTGATTGGAAATGGAACCGGAACAGCACCTCACCCGATTTATCGCGCAGTTTGGTTACGTGAAGCAATCCTTGGTGATGAAGTGGCTGACCCTCCTGCAGAAGTTCCAGCACTCTCCGACTCGGCCGGTGAATCAGCAGAAAAAGCGTTAACCATTGCCGAACTGCTGGCAGCACACCGAACGGTTGAGAGTTGTAATGATTGCCACTTTCGACTTGATCCATGGGGGATTCCCTTTGAACACCACAATGCGGTTGGTCAATTTCAACCCAAGGTACCAAAGGAAGGGACAAGAGTCAGTGTTTACCAACAGACACAACACGGTGACATGCTTGGTTATCAATCATACCTCGATTCCATCAATACAATTGCGATCCCAGCCAATACCCGACTACCCCATGGTTCAAAAGTGGATGGCATGCAAGAACTCAAATCTTATCTGCTGCAGAACCACCGAGAAGAGATTGCGGAAAATATTATCAGAAAGATATTGAGCTACTCGATTGGTCGTGAATTGAATTACTATGATCGTTCCAGTATCGAAAAACTAATGAATCAGACGCGTTCGGGTGAATTCCGCATGCGAGATATTATTATTTCAATCTGCAAGAGTGAATTGTTCAGGACCGGAATCTGAATGGACCATACCGAGTCGTTTCCGATTGCTTTGGTCCCGAAGGAAAGATGATTAATCATGGCAAAAAAATCGTGGCATTTGAATCGGCGAGAAGCACTCAAAGGTGCCGGTTTAGCGTTCGCGCTGCCCTCTCTTAATGCAATGCGGACAGACCTCGCTTATGCGAGTAGTCAGCAAAATGCGAATCCGAAACGCATGATGATTGGATACATCGCCTACGGCACCTACATGCCTGAGGGACCCTCAGGCATCACGAGTCAGGGAAAATCTGATCAACCACATCCCGATTGGAGTTGGTGGCCATGTAAGAAACCGGGCGATTTGACATTCAATAAATCTTCGGAGCCTTTCAAGGAACTCAAGCAGTACGTTACTTACCTGCGCGGCCTTGATCACAAAGGTGGCTGGAAAATGGGTGGTCACAGCTCTGGAGATGTTTTCGCAACCGGCGCGGACATGACTGAAACGGAGAAGACCAATAACATTTCGATCGATCAAGTTGCCGCAAATGCACACGGACATCAGACTCGCTACAGCTCACTGGTTTTAGGCACCGAAGGCGGTACAGGATCATACGGATCGAGTAAGACCCTCTCGCATCGAGGTCCTGGCCGACCCATTCCCTCCATGCACAAGCCGCAGGAGATTTTTAATCGTCTCTTTGATCCCTATGCGGGCAAAGGGGTGGAGCAGATTCGAGCGGGACTCAAGCGTGAAGCAAGTATCCTTGATCTACTACTGGAGCATAGCAAGAGTTTTCATCATCGCTTGGGGACTGACGATCAGCGGAAAATGGAAGAGTACCTTGATTCAGTTCGATCGATTGAAAAACGCGTGGAGAGAACCAGCCAGTGGACGCATCAACCCTTACCAGACATCGACACAAAGGGCCTTAACCTAGAAGTTGCCTATAAAGAACCAGAAGAGTACATCCGTTGCATGTATGACCTGATCTATTTGGCGTTTGTTACAGACTCGACACGATACGCCACGCTGATGCTTGAAAGTGAGCAATCCTCAACATCAGAAATGTGGAACTATGCGACCTACGTTCTCGGGTACAAGGGTGCAACTCATGACATTGCCCACAAACGGCCGTCCGACTACTCAGGGCAGTGGGATCGCTGGCGAGCAGAACAACATGCCTATTTCCTAAAACGTCTGAGGGACACCCCCGAAGGCGATGGGAATATGTTGGATCATACTGTGGTGCTCTGGGGGTCAGCACACCCACATGCTTCACACAGCACTAGAAACTACCCCATCCACCTAGCAGGTGGTAATCGTCTTGGCTTTAAGCATGGCAAATTGCATGAATTCCTAGGTAGTGAAAAAGTACCACTCGCGAATCTATTTGTATCCATCCTCAACGCAGTGGATGTGCCGGTTGAAAAATTTGCGGACAGTAACGGCAGCATGAGTCAACTGCTTAAGGGCTAAACAATGCGTTCACTTATTTTGATGATACTTGCTCTGTGCATTTCGAATTCATTTCTCACCGCCACAGCACAAGATGAACCTTCACTACCCCAAGTTCTGATCATCGGTGATAGCACTTACACACAACACACCCGAGAGTTAAATAAAGTACTCAAAGATAAAGTGAAAATTGTTTACGCAACCTGGAATCCTGGTGAAATTGCAGATACGTCAACAACCATTCAACTACTGGATCGACACCTCGGACGTATTGACCGTAATGGACAACCGGTTGAAAAAGAGAAATGGCCGAGATGGGATCTGGTCCACATTAATTGCGGGCTCGGTGATCTGATTCACCGTGCACCGGGAGTCAAGGCATTCCGGGTGATGCCAATCCATGTAGGTGGTGTACGCAATGTTCCGGTGGCGAAGTATCAAGAGAACTTGATTCAATTAGTTCAATCGCTGAAAACAAAAGTCCCTTCAGCGAAAATCTATTGGGCCAGCACCACGCCAATTCGCGCATCTGCAACCCAGGTTTTCGAGCTGGGATCAGAAATCAAATACAACCAAGTCGCTGCAGCCATCATGAAACGGCACGGTATCTCGATCAATGACATGTACACATTCGTTAAGTACCTGATCAATATGGATAAACCGGCAGGTTTCGGGTCGGATCCTTTTAACTTCGACAAAAAACCAATTCATATGCCACTCGTTCGTCTCATTGAGGCATCTTTTCAACTTGCGCCGATGCCGGAAACAGAAGAAGAGCAAGTCAGCAAACAGAATCAGCTAAACGACAACAAGAGCTCTGAATCACAAAAAACTGTGTCCTAAGAAACCATGAACTCTATCTTGAAAAGTGCTGCATGCATCTTCATGACAACTGTGGCTTTTGCAGCTGACTCATTACCAAATCTAACATCGTCCCCAGAAACGGTTGAGGAGGTGTGGGGGAACTACGATCCACGAACAGAACCTATTGATGCAAAGGTTGTCCGCGAGTGGCAAGAGGATGGGCTAACTTTAAAGTACATCGTTTACTCGATCGGCACTTTCAAAGGCACTCCTGCCACAATGGCTGCTTTTTATGGTTTTCCAACAGGTCAAAAAAATTTACCCGGCCTAATTCACATGCACGGTGGCGGCCAAAGAGCTTTTCTGCATGAAGTCAAGCGCTACGCAAAACGTGGCTATGCAACATTATCGGTAAATTGGGGCGGTCGACCGATGGAAAATTCAGGTTCGGAAGACCCCAACACTGACTGGGGTGCGGTTGATCCCACTCAGAATAATGTCGCCGGATACTCGAATCTCCTGCCACAAAATCAAACGATCGATCCATTCCCATCTGCCCGCAACAATAACTGGTTCCTTCTAACAATCGGTTGCCGACGCGGTATTACTTTCCTTGAAAAGCAAGGCGAGGTGGATGCAGATCGAATCGGTGTTTATGGCCATTCGATGGGAGGTCGTTTGACTGGCTTGGTTGCAGGAACTGATAATCGTGTAAAAGCAGCTTCTCCGTCGGTTGGAGGGAGTGGGTTTCTTCAAACCAATCTCTGGGGATTACCGGGTTCGGCTCGACGTGTTCGCGGTGATCTGAATCTTTTCCAGCAAACCATTGCGGGCCAAGCGTATCTCAAAAAAGTGACAAGCCCAATTCTGTACCTTAGTGCGACCAATGACTTCAACGCTCCCATGGACTTCGTGGAACAGGGAATGAACCTTGTAAAGCACAAAAACAAATGCACGACTTACGCGCCGCATCTTAATCATCGATTTACTCCGGAAACCGAAATATCGCGGCCACTTTGGTTCGACTCACATCTTCAAAAACGCTTCAAATTCCCTGATCCACCCGTCGGTGTCCTGATTCTTGATCGTGAAAATGGCATCCCTGTTTTTCAAGTGCGGCCAGATACTTCAATGCAAATTGAAAAAATTGACATCTACTACGGCTACGAACGAGACCCCCGAAATCGGTTCTGGTCGGCAGGTCACGTCACTAAACGGGAGAGCAGCTGGGAAGCTAGGTGTCCTGTGTTTGATTTAGATGAACCCTTATTTGTATTTGCAAATGTTTATTATCGAATGGACGCAAATCAAAGACGTCCTGAAGATCCTGAAACGTTCGTGATCAGCACAGCAGATGCGGCCTATCCCGATACGTTACACAAAGCCAATGTGAAACCTACCAAATTGACATCTCCATTGATTGATGATTTTCAAAACGGTTTTCACGATTGGTACACACTGAACATAAACAATACCCACCATTGGTTACTCTCCACCCGAAAACTAGCGGATCCACGATGGGAAGCACCTCGAGGAGCGAATCTATCATTTAAAATCGAAACGACTGAAAATAACAATACAGTTTCCATCGAACTTAAAACGGATACTTGGCGTGGGTACAGTGGAAGAAAAGCGGACACATGGACGGCATTGGTCCAACTTCCCAAGTCCGGCAGTCACCTGGTCCAGCTCACAGTCGATCATTTCTTCAATCATAAGGGACAGAGATTGTCCGATTGGTTTGGGATCACCGAACTCATCTTTCAGTCAGGCGTAAAATCAGAACACCCTTCCGCAAAAGGACTGCCTCCATGGTCAGGTGATGTACCGGTATTTAGCGAATTGAAATGGATCGGAGGGAATCCAATCCGCCGACCAAAACCGTTTTTAAAACCGAGCCAAAACAATAATTTGGGACTTGGCAACGGCGAGTTTAAACGAGCGATCCAGGATTCAATTGAGCGAGAACGGATTGATCGTGACTTCATTGGTTCGAAATGAGTGCATTCTGCTCTCGAACGAGACAAAAACATGATGATGCTAACTTTTGCTCATGGTCAGTTATCAATCCGTAATTTGCGAATCGCTTTCCCCTCCACAGTAAATACTCCCTCAGAAACCACCTTGCGTGAGAATTAAAACACGCTAATTCGGCTAATAATACACAGATTAGCTGTCTGATTATTGAACGGGCCGTACTGGGTAACGGGAGAGAATCTGATGAGTGAAGTACCGCATATTCAACAGTATTTACAGTTACGCAACGATTTCATGGGTTACCTTTACGCGATTACGCGTGACGTAGAGCTCTCTGAGGAGATCTATCAGAACGCCGCAGTAGTCGTAATTGAAAAGAAAAATGATCCGGAAAAAATTCGAAACTTCCGTGCTTGGGCAAAAGAAGTCGTTCGCCGGCAAGCACTACACGCATTGAACGCCAGACAAACGGCAACACGTCATGCTCGCATCATTTCTCCTGAGCTCTTAGATGCAGTATCTGACACGTTCATCAATGATTCTTCTGATGAATCGGAAGCAAATCATGAATTTAACGCACTCGGAAAATGCCTCAACGAGCTCCCCAAGGCGAAGAGAAAACTTATCACCTTACGTTATGAGAAAAATATCACCTTCACAGAGATTTCTGAACGGATTGGCTCAACTCCGGCCGCAGTCCAGCGTTCGTTAAGTCGAATTAGAAAATTACTTCATGGCTGCATTCAAAAGCGAATCAAAGTCATGGAGGGAACATCATGAATCGTCAAATTCAAGACAACGTTGATGACTTGATCATTGGGCATTTGGACGGCACCCTGACCGAGGAGCAGGAGCTCGAGCTAGCAACAACGCTGAACTCCTCTCAGGCAGCCAAGCAAAGCCTACTCTCATACATGCGCATGGAAGGACGCTTATATTCTCTCGGACGTGATGGATTCATAGATCATCAAATGTCGGGTCCGACTAGCGCGACGGATAACCCGTCAGAAGCTGAGCAACAAATTCCCTCTGCAGTGGTTTCAGTCGACCGACGTCGACTCGGTCTCCTTGCCGCCACGACCTCGCTTGCAGCGTGCGCCGCAACGCTCTTATTGCTGCTATCAAATATCTTCTGGACGACCAGCGTCAATGCAAATGGTGTACTGCTAAAAGCTCAACAAGCTGCAGCCGAATTGGTAGATCGAACCTACCACGTCAAGATCACACCTAACCGGTCATCCTCAAGAGCACGCGAACTGAATATCACCGTACGAGGTGGGGGTCGCTTCTTTATTCAACCCGCATACAGCGCATATGCCATCGGGAACAATGGAAAAGACTATTGGTTTACCAGAGCAAGAAGTCCTGTATGGGTAACCAGTGACTTTCATTCATTAGAGCCAGAGCTGAGAAAAAATCTACCTGAGCGTTGGCTGCTGGAAGTTGCTTCATCTCCCAATGAACCACTCTTGTTGGATATTGCCGGCATACTTGCTTTGATCGAAAGCAAGTTCGATGCTCAGCTTGTTGATTCTGAGAATGAGTCTACCTATCACGTTCATGCTTCGTTGAAATCCAAGCGCCCTCTTTCACCCCAGACAATCGATTTTTGGTCAGACGTAGATACAGGCGTCGTGCAAAAGGCAAGCTTGCTGTTTTCCAACGGCAGAGAAATGGATTTTGAGCTTCTGAATTCCGCAAGACTCTCAGAGTCATGGTATGACTATGCTGAACATGCAACGGGAAAAGAAGTCAAGCGAATCGCCACCGACTCTAAACGCGGTCATCGTAATCAACGATTCGAAGCAGATTCATTGAGGCCTTGATAAATAATAATTATTCGATAGTGATCACCATAAAAGAGAATTTCCAACAATGCACAAACAATCATGGACTGCACTTATCGTGCTAAGTGGCTTGATCGGTAACGCACCGGACGTACTGTCACAAGGACTCACTACTCAGCAGAAAGAGCGCATCCTGCAACGATTTCCACAGGCAGATACGGACCAAGACGGAGAACTGTCGGCCGCTGAAGAGCAAGCTGTCTACCGACGCATTCTTCAACGGTACCCCCAAATTGATAAGGATGGAGATGGAGTAATCTCAGACACAGAAAAGCAAAGTCTTCGACAAATGGCGGCAAATAGAGCGGAGAGGACGCCACCTTCTACGCCCAGCTCGATCAACACTGAAAGTAAAGGCTCTAATCCAGGCGCCTTACTTCAAAAACTAGGACTCAAACGTGAACGAGATATCCCATACAGAGAAAACACAAAACAACAGAACAATCGACTCGATTTCATCTATCCCAAAAACAACGTATTCGAGAAGGCGCCACTTTTCATTTATATCCATGGCGGCGGTAACACAGGTGGAACAAAAAATGCCATCTATAATCGAAGCAGTTTGATTCTTAAAGAATTGACCGATGCAGGAATCGCGGTCGCCACCATTAACTATCGAGTTTTCGGCAAAGGAGAAGAACTAGGATTCCAGCACCTTTTCCAGGACTGTAAAGATGCCCTACGATTTCTTGCAAAGAATGCGGACCGATTCGGTATCGACCGAAATAAGTTCGTGACTTGGGGTACATCCGCAGGTGGATCGAAAGCGTTGATTACTGCGTTGACTGATAGTGACTTTCTTCCGGGTGAAGTAAATGGTCCAGGAACCGAACATACAGTCATCGGTGCAGTGTCGTTTTTCGGTGCAACTACCTACTTGGTTGAGGAACTATGGAAAAAACGACTCGAAAAGTTTCCAACAAGAAGCCAATCTAAATCTCAAATGATGCTCAAACCCAATAGCGGACTGAGCACCGATGAAATAAAAAAAATGGTAAGCGCAGACCAGCACCTAAACTCGAGTAGTCCGCCAATTCTATTGGTTCATGGTGACACGGACCCCACGGTGCCAATTGAACTCTCAAAGTATTTGTATGATCTGGGTAAAGAACGCAAAAGCAATGTCAAACTGGTAGAGGTGAAAAATGCAGGTCATGGGTTCAAGCAAGTGAAGAACAATCCGAACCAACCATCAATGACTTGGGATGAGACTCAACAACTCGTTGTTCAGCACGTCTTGAAATGGATTCAATGAACACGTTTCGTCTACATCTCGTGAACAAACTAAAAAAATGCACAAATAGAAGAATGAGAAACTGATGAGTAAAAATCTATTGAGCGCAATACTCCTCATCTTGTCGGTGATCCTCGCTGCTGCCCCTTTCGCAAACGCTCAGAATCTTACCGATGAACAGAAGAATCGACTCCTCAAACGTTTTCCTCAATTAGATCGTGATGGGAACGGTGAATTGTCTCCTGAGGAAATTGCGCCCATACGAGAGCGTCTTCAGAATTCTCGCCAGATGGCAAAGCAAAAGCCGAATCAGGCCGCGCAAAAAGGGCCCGCTCCAACTCATGCAAATCTACAATACGGCGATCACGAAAATACGATCATGGATGTTTGGCTGGCGGACTCAAAAAGCCCTACTCCAGTCGTGGTTGCGATCCATGGTGGTGGTTTTCGGGGGGGAGACAAGTCAAAGTACCATGGCTCAACTGAACTCAGCACCTGCTTAGCCAATGGCGTATCGTTCGTCTCCATTAACTACCGCTTCCGAAATCAGGATCCACGAGGCATTCGCGCCTGCCTATACGATTGCGCTCGGGCCATTCAATTCATTCGTCACCAAGCAGATAAGTGGAATATCGACAAAGAGCGACTTGCCGCCTACGGAGGATCAGCTGGCGCAGGTACGACACTGTGGCTCAGTTGTCATGATGATCTCGCAGATCCAACAAACGAAGATCCTGTGCTGCGTGAATCCACTCGTCTTTCAGTAGGTGGTTTGAATGCAACTCAAGCAACCTACGATGTCTTGCAGTGGCGCGACTTCATTCCATCTGAAGTTACAATAAGTGAAGAGATGATGAAGACGCGAGCGGATCTCCCAAGTGCTTATGGACTGAAGAACGCGGCGGAACTAGAGACTGAAGAAGGAAAAGCAATCCGCAAAGAACTAGACATGCTCGCGTGGATGTCAGCAGATGATCCGCCTATCTGGATGAATAATCCAACGCGAGGTGGCCCAGTCGCATTGGCAGACCAAGGTCATATTAATCACCATCCCGAGCATGTAGCTCGCATCAAAAAACAAGCTGACAAAGTGGGAATGAAAACTGTCGCAATTGCTCAAGCGATTGGATTAAAACCCGATCCAGACATTAAAATGATCGACTTCTTCTTCAAGCACCTCGGTGTCAAATAAAAATCGCTTGTCATGTTTATCGTGATTCGTCTTTGCGTTATTTAAAACACCAAAGCTCCGAAGCAAAAAATGTTTGTACCTAGATGTGTCGCGTTCCTGCTTGCACTTTTCTTTTTCTGCATCGGCTTCAATGCACACAGCACCGAGACAGTTAAGATTGCACCCCACACCTTCACGATTCCTGATGGATACAAACTGAAACGTGTGGCTGCACCACCATTAGTAAAACGTCCTATTCACATGTGTTTTGATGTGAATGGCGATCTATATGTCACTGACAGTTCGGGCAACACTGATAAAGCGCCAGTTCAATTAAGGGATCCGCAACATCGATTATTAAGATTAGTTGATCGCGATGGAGATGGTGTCTTTGATGAATCGAAGGTTTTTGCAGACGAACTTCCGTTTCCTGAAGGAATCCTAGTTCACCAAGGATCTGTGTACGTCGGCGCTCCACCGCATATTTGGAAGCTTAGGGATACCGATGGCGATCACGTTGCTGACGAGCGGACCATTTGGTTTGACGGAGGTTCAATTGAAGGGTGCGGTAACGACATGCACGGCCCCTATCTCGGTCAGGACGGTTTTTTTTACTGGTGCAAAGGTGCTTTTGCACCGCAAGAGCATGAATTGACTAATGGGAAAAAACGTATCTCTCGGGCAGCGCACATCTATCGAGCACGCCCCGATGGCAGCCAACTAGAACGAGTGATCACCGGCGGAATGAATAATCCGGTTGGGCTGGCATTTAGTGAAACGGGTGAACGATTTTTAAGTGGTACATTTTTTGACCTGTCACAACCGGGACGAAGAGACGGAATTTTACATGCGGTTTATGGCGGCATGTATGGCCGGGAAAACAAACGTGTTCTCGCGCCACACCCCAACACCGTCGGTTTACTGCCAATCCTAACCCAATTAGGACCAGCAGCACCCTCTGGAATGTTGATGCCCAAGCATCAAGCATCAGGCCTCAGGGGCAATCTGGTTTGTACGGAATTCAATACGCGTCGGCTCTCGAGACATCAGCTTTCAAAACTAGGCTCATCTTATTCGGCGATCACCAGCACATTTCTTGAGAGTGATCAATCTGACTTTCATCCAACGGATGTGGTTGAAGATGCGGACGGCAGCCTACTGATTGCCGACACGGGTAGTTGGTACATGATCTGTTGCCCCACTTCCAAAATTGCAAAACCTGACATCCTAGGAGCGATTTACCGTATTCAGAAAGTAGAGACCCAATCGCTGGATGATCCTCGTGGCTTAGAACTTGATTG
Source organism: Candidatus Nitrosopumilus sp. (assembly GCA_964225475.1). Taxonomy (GTDB): domain Bacteria; phylum Planctomycetota; class Planctomycetia; order Pirellulales; family Pirellulaceae; genus Rubripirellula. Next base: position 44,579 of record CAXQOB010000136.1, read on the forward strand.
GAATGAACCCCAAGTCTCCTGGCTCGCTGATTCGCGACCTGCGGTTAGGTGTCGAGCAATCACGAATCTCGCGAATAAAAAACACATTGAGACATTACGCGAAGTCTCAAACAACCTCAATGCGATATGGACTTTAAATCAGATCCCGCACGTAGAAGCTCGCTCTGCAATTCGAGAAGTACTCGCGAGTGGTAACACAAAATCCACAAAGGCTGCAATTCACAGTGTGGCGTTATGGCGTGATGACGCCGCTTTGACGGAGTTGATCAAGCTACTATCGGCCAAAGATCCACAGATACAGCGATTATCCGCAATGGCGCTCGGGAGACTTGGAAGGACTGAGGCAATACAACCTCTCCTGGACGCGTATGCAAGTCAGATGGATCCTTTTTTGAGACACGCCATCACTTACGCACTGTATGAGATTGGGAGCATCGATCGCATTCCAGAGGGCCACCCGATCGCCAAACGAGTGCAGCAGATGATCAAACTTGATGGCACGAAGAGTGGGCCTAGCGATTACCCGGAAATCAAACTGGCAAAAGTCCAAGAAATTGATCCTGCGGAGGCTGCCTATCAGAAAAGTCGCCTAGATGAACTAGCAATTTTTCTGCCCAATGGTGATTCAAAACGAGGACAAAAACTGTTCAACAATCAGGATCGATCCAAGTGTGTGACCTGTCATTTAAAAGATGAGGCGGGCGTTCGACTCGGACCTGACCTGACGCGAATCGGAGCAATCCGAAGCGAGAGAGATCTTTTAGAAGCTATCGTTTTTCCAAACGCATCAATTGCTCGCTACCACGAAACAATCAATATTCTCACGAAGGATGAAACACTTGTCTCCGGATTATTGGTAGAGGAAACAAAAGACAGGATGGTTCTTGCATCCGCAGAGGGTGTACTGCAGGCAGTGAAATACAAAGACATTGCACAAGCAAGATATTCAACTATTTCGATGATGCCGAAAGGTTTAGACAAAGTCTTAACGCCTACCGAAATCGCGGACCTAGTTGCCTACCTTCGAGACACGACACCGATTTCGAACCAACCAGTACAGCAATTAGACAATAGGGCTATTCCGGAGCACCGACCCATTACGGTGCCGGGTTTACACGCCTACTCGCAGAAAAGTGTTTCGGCGGGGGAAGAAATTGAATTCCGGGTTAGCAGTGACGTTCCTTACGAAATGAAAATTGTCAAACTTGGTTCTGATCCAGAGAGCCGCGAACAAGACGCTGTACTCGAAACCTTTCGAATCAATGAAGCAAAAACACAGGCGATTCACCCCGGCTCTTATGTGCACATCTCCAACGCTCTACCTGAAGGGAGGACGTTAACGGCCCTAACTCTTGAGGTTTGGGCACGACCTTTCAATCTTGCGGGCTGGCAAGGCTTGATCACACAGCACGATTATCCTGAAAACGCAGGAATCGGACTCTTCATTAATCAGGGAGGCGTTGCATTTGTGACGGATAATGGTGGTGAATTCAATGAATTATCTCTCCACCAGACGAAACCAAATCTCCTCAAGACACAGCGTTGGCAACATATTGTTGGAACTTGGGATGGAAAAGTAAAACGAATTTTCATCGATGGAAAAATGGTATCGGAGCAACCATTTCAGGGAACGGTTCGCCCCGGAAAAACTGCGTTGCGTATCGGTTCCTACGGAAGCAAAGGGGCGGCAGATAACTTCTATAATGGCGATATCGCCATGGTCTCCATCTACGACCAAGCACTCTCCCCTAGTCAGATTCAAAGTCGAGTTGCAGACCAAGGGATAACCATCCCCAAAGACCGAGCGTTACTGGCCTGCTGGCCATTTACGGAAGAACGCGGGACGCTCGTCGGCGACGCAGGACTTGAAGGTCGACACGGACGAATTATCAACCACGGAACATGGATGATTGGTGGACCGAGTTTTGATGCGACCAAGGTTGGTCGACACGACACCACCTATGACCCCACACAAGACCCTCAGCGAGGCCATGGCTTACGTCTTTCGTCAGATGAACTTTATAACGCCCGATGGGAAACCAATCATCGACTTCACATTCCCGCGGAATCAAAATCTGGTATCTACGCCGGCCAATTTGATTTCGTGATCAACGGGGAACCAAAGCGGTATTACTCAACGTTTATCGTGCGCCGAAACCCTGAGCAACAAAAAGCACCGGTGCTTGTATTAGTCTCCTCTAATACATGGCTCGCTTATAACTCCGCACCGTTTCCGGTTAATCATGGGCAAGACTTAACCATGATGAGTACTCAGGGTCTCGCGAGCAGTCACCCAGGTGCACCTGCGTATAGTTGCTATCGGGATCATCAACACGGTCAACCAACTTACAAGATTGGAATGAAGCTTCCGTGGCCGGCTGCCGGTCCCAATAAAACCTACATCAATCAGTCGTATAGCCACTTGATGCGTGGGGAACGCTTTCTTCATCTTTGGCTTGACCAGCAGGGATATGAGTACGATGTCATCACGGACCGTGATTTGGATCGTAATCCAGAAGTGGTCAACGGATACGAAGTGGTTGCCATCAATGGACACAGTGAGTATTGGTCTGCTCGCGCGTACAACGCAATCGAACACTATCTTCAAAGTGGTGGCGACACAGTGGTGCTCTCCGGCAATACGATGTTTTGGCGTGTTTCATATGGCCAATCCGGTGATTACATGGAATGCAGAAAATACGGAACAAGCATCGGTGGTCGTCGCCTAGCTCAAGTGGGCGAGTTATATCACAGCGATGATTTCAAGCGTGGCAGCCTCATGCGATTCTGTGGTTATCCCGCCTGGAAATTAATTGGCTTGACTTGCATTGGCTGGGGTGGACCCTTCAAGCCGTATGAGGTCGAGCAGTCAGATCATTTTCTCTTCAAACATCCAAATCCAATTGACCTGAAGAAAGGTCAAACCTTCGGCTGGATCAGTGAAGGGGTCGGCGCGGTTGGTCACGAATTTGACGTGCGACTATCCACCTTGCAACGGGCCACAGCCGATCCTGTGGTCGGGGGCTTAGTCGAGCCAAAAGGAATCGTCACCATTGCAAGTAGCAAGGATCAACGTCGGGTCATTGACTTCAACGCCGAAGGTCATAAACCGAGAATTGGTGAAGATCAAACGATTGCGGAAATGATCTATTGGGAACGTCCCCAGGGTGGGCGAGTGTTCCACACAGGATCCATTGCAACCGCGTGGGGTGTCTACCACGATGAATCTTTGAGTAGTCTTCTGAAGAATGTTTTGCATCATTTTGATGTAAAACCCACTCACTCTCGCTAGATCATTCGTCAGCCTTACTTTCAACCAGATCAGGTAGAGCAACATGAGAGCGTGGAAAGAGATCACCCCACTCATACTGTCGCTATGCATCCTCTCTTCAATGTTGAACCATTGCGTTGCAGAGGAAACGGATTCTCGAAAAAGAAAACCAAATATCCTCTTCATCGCGATCGATGATTTGAATGACTGGAACGAGGTGCTCAAGGGTGATTCTCAGGCCCGAACACCGAACATGGAGCGGCTCGCCTCAAAGGGAATCGTTTTCACCAATGCACACTGCTCGGCTCCCGCCTGTGGACCTTCAAGGTCAGCAATTATGAGTGGTATTCGCCCATCAACCTCCGGAAACTACGTCAACAAAAGCTCTCTGATTCATAATCCCGTTTTGAACAACTCAGTCCTGCTGCCGGAATTCTTTCAGCAAAATGAATACTATGTCTGCGGCGCTGGCAAACTCTTTCACGGCTACCACTTCACGAACGAGGTGAAGGGGCGAGGATTTCATGATTACTTCCCTAGCAAAACACAGGACCTTCCTTCATGGGAGGGACTCAAATTCTCGTCAAAACTTCCACTGGGTGGTTGGTCGAGAACCGCGGATTGGGGTCCCTGCCATCCCGAAGTAATCGTTGATGACCATCCTGATGGCATCACTGCTAATTGGGTGACAAAGCAATTACTCTCGGGAAAGTTAAAAGAACCTTTTTTTCTCGGAGCCGGTATCTTTCAACCGCATCTTCCCAACTATGCACCGCAAAAATACTTTGACCGTTTCCCTCTGAGCGAAATCAAACTTCCAGAAGGTTTTAAGGAAAATGACCTCGACGACGTGCCTGCTGCTCATGCCAAAATGGCCCACAATCCGTGGCTACAAAGAATCAGGTCGACAGGCCAATGGAAACCCGCTATCCAAGCGTATCTCGCATGCACCTCCATGGTGGATGAACTGGTAGGACGGATAGTTGAGTCACTTGAACAATCTGCATATGCAGACAACACCATCATTGTCCTGTGGAGTGACCACGGTTTTCACCTTGGAGAAAAACAACGATGGTCAAAGTACTCACTGTGGGAAAGAGCAACCAGAGTTAACCTGATTTGGGTCGTGCCGAATGTCACGAAACCAGGATCAATCTGCGACAAACCTGTTAATCTCCTAGACATTTATCCCACCTTGGCATCATTAACCAACTGCCAGGCACCATCGGGACAACTCGAGGGAAATGACCTGTCCCCATTGATGAAGGATCCTGAATCGTCATGGGACAAAAACTCTCTCACCGTCTTCGGGTTCAAAAACTACAGCGTTCGATCCACAGACCATCGATACATCGTCTACGAAGACGGTTCAGAAGAACTCTATGACCACACCCAAGATCAATGGGAGTGGCATAATTTGGCCAACGAACCGAAATATCAAGAATTAAAACATCAGATGCGTGCACAACTTCCTAAACACCACGAGCCTCCAGGGCCGACTTACATTCCACCGCCACGAAGATCGCTCACCCCGAAAATTCAGACGAAAGAGTAAATGTCATGAAACGCTCCCCTCGCTCCAAACCTATCATCCCTCGGCGTGATCTACACAAAAGTGCCGCTGCTATCGGTCTTGGCTTGTCCACGAACAGCTTGAGCTTGGGAAAATCGCTCACGCGCACCGTTGCAAAAAATCGCGTCATTGAATCTGAAAACGCGAAGCCCGGTACAAAAGATTGGTTGCTGACCAAGACACAAACCGTTCCTGGCAAGATTAATAAAATCCTGGACAATGGACGGTGCGAGGTCATCGAAGGATACTGTTCGGCCAACAGTATTCGCGCGGGTGAAAAAATCCGCATTATGGTTAGCACGAAACCAGCATCAACTTTCAAGCTCGAGATCTTCCGCACCGGCTATTACGGTGGCAATGGTGCCCGACACATGAAGACCTTTGAGGACCTCGTTGGAATCACACAACCGGATCCGATGGTAGGCGAGAATTACGCTCGCGAATGTGACTGGGAGCCCTGCCTTGAATTTGAAATTCCCAAAGACTGGTTAAGCGGCGTCTATCTTGGAAAGTTAACTGCCGAAAAAAGTGGCATTCAGAGCTATGTCATCTTTATTGTTCGAGATGATCGGCCCTGCGATTTATTATTCCAGTGCAGTGATTTCACATGGTCCGCCTACAACCGTTGGCCCGCGGATTATTCGATCTACACAACTCACAAGAATTGGAAAAGCACCGGCGTACCCAGCGGAACCGTTAGCTTCGACCGCCCATACGCTTTATTCACTCACCCTGTGAATAAGAACAGATTGTCGGGTGGCAGCGGTGAGTACCTGCCTTGGGAATTTCCGCTTTCTTTTTGGATGGAGCAACATGGTTACGACGTATCCTACATCTCCAACGTTGATACTCACTCTGATCCCAAAGGTTTATTGCGTGGGAGGGGATTCCTTTCCGTTGGACATGATGAGTACTGGACCCGTCAGATGTACGACAATGTTAAAAAAGCTCGGGATGAAGGTGTAAGCCTGGCATTTTTTGGAGGCAACTCTGTGCTGTGTGTTGTGCCAATGTTGCCCTCCAGTAAGGGAACTCCCGGAAGAATGATTCGACGCGAAGGTTGGTTTCTTCCGATGCCGGAAAATATCTCTGAAGCCGCGAAAGAAAAGATTCTGCGAAGCGCGCTCAACGACGAAAGTTTTGTGCCAAATATGGGACCCGATGGTGCTCTTTTGATGGGCGGCCGGTTAGATCGTGAAGGCAGTGGACGCGGCATCGGTGCGGGTGACTGGACCTGTGCAATGCCAGATCACTGGTTGTTCGCTGGAACCGGAATGAAAAAAGGGGATTCGATAAAAGGTCTGCTCGGCTGGGAATGGCACGGAGCACCGAGAATGGATCTGCCAGGAATGAAGATTGTCGCTGAGGGCGATGCAACGGTGAAAGGTAAAACGGTAGGACATTACACCGCCACGCTCTACGACGGCCCTAAAGATAACATCGTTTTTAATGCTGCTACTATTTGGTGGGCCAATGGACTATCTAGTCCTCCAGGGCATCTCAATCCAAGTCGACACGGAGTTGCCCAGAGAGGCCCCGACTCTCGTGTTCAGAAAATCACTCACAATCTTTTCGACCGTATGCTCTCCTAGCAATCAGTCCGGAACACTTTTTTGAACTCGCAAAACACGCTTGTTATAAACATCTTGGACCCGCGAGGCCTGAATTTGATTCAGTGAATGAAAGCGAGATATGGGAACACAGATTGAATACTGAGCATAATGTATACCCATCAAAATGGACCAATCGACCATTGGCAATCTCACCGAAGCAAGATTTTTGAACAACGCAAGTGATAGAGATTAAAAAATGTGGCAAAACAATAGCAGGCTCCTTATCGGTTTTATTTTGACTCTCGAAGTCACCTGCCTCTCATCCTTCACTGCGGGTGCGAACTTCGATGGTAAATCGGCGCGCGAGTTAACCGCTGTAAGTGACTCTCTCAAACGAGCCGTTGATCAACAGGAGATCGCAGGAGCTTCTTGCCTCGTGCTGCACGAGGGAAAAGTTGTGTACCGCAACGCATTCGGATATGCAGACTTAGAATCAAAACGCAAATTCACCACTGAAGAACTGATACCGATCGCTTCAATCTCAAAGCCGTTTCTGGCCAGTGTAGTGATGCGGCTAATTGATCAAGGAAAACTAAATCTAGACGATCCTGTTGAGAAATACCTATCAGAATTTAGAGGCATTAAAGTCAGAGGTGTTTCAACGAAGACGAACCAGATGACCATTCGCCACCTTCTTTCACACACCGCTGGTTTTTGGGGCAACAAAGATATTACGCCCAGGAAACTTGACCTGATTCGCAATTTTGAGCGACCGCTTTATGATGCGGTGCAACGTATGGCAGAGTACGACCTGATTTACGAACCAGGTACCAAATGGGTTTATTCCGGAAGTGGTTACTGCGTTGCAGGTCGTGTTCTGGAAGTGGCATTAGGTCAGTCAATCGAGAGAATCTCACAGGAGACACTATTTCGCCCCCTCGATTTAGACAAAACAACGTTTTTACCCTCCTCGAAACAACTTGAGAGTATTCCTACTCGTTACCTGCGGATTGATGGGCAGCTTACAAAGCAACCCGCAATGACCAAAGCAAACAACCTAAGATTCGTTCTTCCTGGAGGTTCGCTTTTTACGAGTTTGGACAACCTCGGCACGTTTGGTCAGATGCATTTAGATAATGGCGTCTATGGCGGGAAGCAAATTCTTACCGAGGATTCAGTTGCGGAAATGCGTCGATTGCAATCACCGCAGACCTCAAATCGAAGTTACGGACTAGGTTGGTTTCGCGACGACATTGCCGATACCGGTTTGGCTGACCTTACGTATCATGGTGGATCTCTAGGGGGACATTTTCGTGTCGATCGAAAAAGGAAATTGGTTTGCATCTTCCTCGTCCATCAAACGGGTTCGCAGGTACAAGGTTTGAAGAATGAAATCGTGAAAAAAATCAACGATATCTTCCCTTTGCGACAAGAACGGTAACTTCCTGCGCCGTCTGACCATAAACCATAAAATAGGGATAGGGTTAGGTTCCTAAAATCTATTTGATTAGAATTGACCAGTATTATTATTTAGACGGCCCACATGATTGAGGACGATAGATTTGAATAGCTGGAAACACTCCGCACTGCCCCTGGTTTTCCTAATATTGGGTGGAGGAGCAATTCAGGCACAACAAGCAAGTCGCAAAACACCAACCACTGCAGCAGAGGCCGTTGATTACGCAAAAGAGATTAAGCCGATTCTTGCGCAGCACTGCATCGATTGCCACGGCCTTGAAGAACCGAAGGCGATGCTCAGACTCGACAACCTTGATCCTACCTTTGCGGGCGCTTCGGCAGAGTCGTGGCATGATGTGTTGAACCGATTAACCACTGGCGAGATGCCCCCAGATGATCAGCCACCAATCGATACAGTCTCGCGAAGAAAATTAGCGAATTGGATTCGCCATAATCTGGACCGAGTTGCTCTTGAACGACGAGGTGATCAACGTCAGACCGTACTGAGACGATTAACACGCTACGAATACAATAATACCCTGCGTGACCTGCTCGGGATTGATTCAAATTTCGCGCGAGATCTTCCGCCAGAACCTTCCTCTGCCGATGGCTTTAAAAATAACGGAGCATCGCTCGGCATTTCGGCTCTGCAAATTGAATACTATCTCGAGGCAGCTCGACAGGCTCTTGATAAAGCGATTGTTGAAGGGCCAGCACCTCAGGTTCATAAGCATCGATTCGAAAAAACCTCAGCGGGTAGCGGACGGAACCAAACCATAGTTGGCAAACGAATGCTTCCTGAGGGCCAATTCTTTGGAAAGATGATGAAATACCCTCGAGAGGGAGAGTTTAGCATTCGTGTGATGGCAGGATCCTCTGTCCCCGAGGGCATGGGCCTACCAAGAATGCAAGTATCTCTCGGAATGCGATCGGATACGCAAAGCCCCTCCAAGATTGTTGGTGTGCGAGACGTTCCGAATTCGGAACTTGAGAAAAAGCTTTATGAGTTTCGGGGTCGGATGGAAGAATTTCCCTTGCCCGGACACAATCCAAAATTCCCCGGTATGACAATTGCCATTACTAATGCTTATGAAGACGGCTTAAAGACTCCCAAACCGCGAAAGTACAAAGCGATCGGGCTCAACGGTGAGCAGAAAAAAGAGGTAAATCGTGCGCTGGCGGAAAACACGCCAACACTACCAATTCCAAAGGAAAAAAAGAAAGGTAACAAGAGCGTTACTACCCTTTTATCCACGATTGGTAAACTTCAACGACAACTCGAAGAGATGCGGGTACTGGAACCTGATAATCCCAACAAAACAGATTT